>DATDIH010000244.1:0-19173 GCA_036521155.1 Streptosporangiaceae bacterium | reverse complement strand
CGCCGGCACCGCCGCGATGGTGGTCAATATCGGCCCGATTCTCGTCGCGCTGCTGGCCGGCTGGCTGCTGCACGAGGGGTTCCCGCGCCGGCTGGCCGCCGGGATGGCCGTGTCGTTCGGCGGTGCGGTACTGGACTGCACTATGCAGTCAATGATGATAATATGCATTCATGACCGCGCTCACCATCCGAGACGTGCCCGAAGACGCCGTCCGCACGATGAAGATTCGCGCGGCTCAGTCCGGCCAGTCTTTGCAGGCTTACCTCCGCAGCTTGATTGAGCGCGAGGCTGCCAGACCCACCGTGGCGGAGGCTGTGGAGCAGGCCCGCAGGCAGGCGACCGCCGACATCAGCACCACCGACATCCTCGCCGCAATCGACGAGGGACGAACCGGACGTTGACCGTCATCGACTGCTCGGCCATGGTCGAACTGCTGGCAGCGAAGACGCAGACAGGAGATGCCATCGCTCGCCGGGTGACCGCAGCGCAGACTCTATATGCGCCGTACGTGCTCGACGGAGAGGTCATCTCAGCGCTTCTGGGGCTCAGACGCGGACAGAAAATCTCGGAACGAGAAGCCGACGCCGCGCTCTCCAACTACCGAGCGTTCCCCGTCGAACGGCAGGACGTGCTGCCCTTGTGGCCTCGCTTGAAGAGCCTTCATGCCAACCTGTCCGCCTACGACGCTCAGTATGTCGCCTTGGCCGAAGCCCTCCACGTCCCCTTGATCACCGCCGACGCGCGGGTCAAACGCAGCGGTGTAGCACGATGCGAGGTCGAAGTCTTCGACGTGCACACCTGACAGGGGGAGTTTGCGCAGCCGTGCGTGGCTGGTGGGGCGGGTGGGGCTCGAACCCACGACCGGCGGATTATGAGAAGCACGGCCCCGTCCACGGTGCCCGCTAGCTGCACCGATGACACCGCACATGGCACTGACGGCACTCACCACGCTGGGATTATCCCGCGAGCCATTCCACGAACCATTCCACGCCTGAGGCGCCCATATCCCTCGTCCTGCTACTGTGCGTAATATCGCCAAGAGCGGCTGGCCTACGTCCGCCAGCAGCCCGGCCGTCATGACGCCGGCGATAATACAGCCGCTGTCCTACAGGCTCTGACCTGCCGGATGTATCTGGCTCTTGAACTCCGCCCCGTATACGCCGGACAATCGCGTAGCTGACCGAGGTCTGTGAAGGCCATTGACCGCACCGCCAGCGCACCAACCTGCGGCTGCGTCCGGTCAAGAAGTGCCGTAGCAGGCGAGGGAAATCACCACAAGGAGCAACAAGGAGCACACCAACATGGCTGGACGAGTAGCAGGCAAGGTGGCCTTTATCACCGGAGCCGCGCGAGGCCAGGGCCGTAGTCACGCGATCCGGCTGGCCGAGGAGGGCGCCGACATCATCGCGGTCGACCTGGCCGCCCAGATTGACACGGTGCCGTACGCGATGGCCACCCCGGACGACCTGGCCCAGACGGTCAAGGAAGTCGAGGCGCTGGACCGCCGCATCGTGGCGACCCAGGCTGATGTCCGCGACTACGGGGCAATAGAAAGCGCTGTAGCCGACGGCGTGGCCCAGCTGGGACGGCTGGACATCGTGGCCGCCAACGCCGGCATCTTCAGCTTCGGCAAGGCCGACGTGCTGGAGGAAAAGACCTGGCAGGACATGATCGACGTCAACCTGACCGGCGTCTGGCACGCGGTCAAGGCGGCCATCCCGCACCTGAAGGCGGGCGGCCAGGGCGGTTCGATCGTGCTGACCAGCTCCACCGCCGGGCTGATGCCGTTCGAGAACATGGCCCACTACACCGCGGCCAAGCACGGCGTGGTCGGGCTGATGCGCGTGCTGGCCGTCGAACTGGCCCCTGACTTCATCCGGGCCAACAGCGTCCACCCGACCACCGTCAACACCGACATGATCCAGAACGACGCCACCTACGAGCTGTTCGCCCCGGACCTGCCGAAGGAGCAGCGCACCAAGGAAGTCGTCGGCGAGCGGTTCCAGACCCTGAACGCGCTGCCGATCAAGTGGGTCGAGCCGCGGGACATCTCCAACGCGGTGCTGTTCCTGTCCTCCGACGAGGCCCGTTACATCACCGGGGTCACCCTGCCCGTCGACGCCGGGTCCCTGATCAAATAACACTGATCAGGTAACACCGATCAGGTAACACCGGACGAGTAACACCAGCAGAGGAGACACAAGGGTGACATCTGCCCTGGGTGCGATGAGGATCACGGCCGTCCGCGACCGGGTCCGGCAGCACCTCGTGGGCCGCGAGCACGAGCTGGACCTCGTGCTCGCGGCGGTCGCCGCCGGACGTGACATCGTGCTCGAGGGACCGCCGGGGACCAGCAAGAGCACGCTGCTGCGGGCCATCACCGCCGAGTGGGGCATCCCGCTGGTGTTCGTGGAAGGCAACGCCGACCTGACCCCGGCCAAGCTGGTCGGCCACCACAACCCGGCCCGGGTGCTGCGCGAGGACTACAGTGCCGACAACTTCGTGGACGGCCCGCTGCTGGAGGCCATGCGGTCCGGTGGCTTCCTGTACATCGAGGAGTTCAACCGCGCCCCCGAGGACACGCTGAACACCCTGCTCACCGCGATGGCCGAACGCCAGATCGCGGTGCCCCGGGCCGACACCGTGGCCGCCTTGCCCACGTTCCGCGTCATCGCCTCGATGAATCCGTTCGACAACGTGGGCACCACCCGGTTGTCGACTTCGGTGCACGACCGGATGTGCCGGCTGGCCATCAGCTACCAGGACGCCGCCGCCGAGCGGGGCATCGTGGCGCTGCGGGCTCCCGTGCCCGATCTGCCCGCCCGTCAGCGCGACCGGCTGATCGCCGACGCGGTCGCGGTCACCCGGGCCACCCGCGAGCACGAGGACATCCGGCAGGGCAGCAGCGTGCGCGGGGCCATTGACCTGACCCTGGTCGCCGGGCAGCTGCTCGAGCTGGCCGCCGCCACCCGCGGCACCGACGACCCGGCCGAGCCGGGCGAGCGCTACCCGGACATCGTCTTTGACGCCATGGTGGTGGCGCTGTCGGGCCGCATCTTCCTGGACGAGACCGTGGCAGCCACCCCCGAGCAGGTCCTGCGGCAGATCTGGGAGGACCACTTCATCCTGGAACCGGCCACCGCCGAGCCTGGTTGAAGAGCGGTCGAGGCCGACTCTCCCCTCCAGCGACCAGACCGGAAGCCCCAGCAGCAGCTGAAGCCGCTGCGCCGCCGGCCCAAGGTTCTCGACGAGGAACCCACCCTGCTGCAACCCAGCCGGGGCGGGACGGGCGGCTTGGTCATCGCCGGCGGTGACCGCCAGCGGCCCGGCCGGGGCCGCCCGCGTCCCGGCACCGGCGCGCCGGCCGAGACGGGGGAGCAGGGCACGCTGCTGCCCGCACCGCCCGACGAGGCCACCCCCGATCCCGAGGTGCTGCGCCGGGCCCGGCAGATCGCCACCCGGCTGGCCGTGCCCCGGCCCCGCCGGGACGTGACCGCCCGCCGCGGCGTTGGTGAGCTGGCCAGCCTCCGCTACCGGGGCGGCTCGGACGACATCGACCTGGACCGCACCATCGACCAGCTGGCCGAGCACCCGGTGCCGGAAGAGGACGACATCATCGTCCGCGAGCGGGTCCGCACCCGCCGGTCGGTGGTGCTGGTGGTCGACGTGTCCGGCTCCATGCGCGGCGAGCGGGTCCGCACCGCCGCCGCCACCGTGGGCGCGCTCGCCGCCGAGCTGGCCCGCGACGACCTGGCCGTGGTCGCGTTCTGGTCCGACGCCGCCATCCTGAACCACCTCGGCCACCGGGTCGTGCCGCAGCAGCTGCTGGACACCATGCTGCGCATCCCGGCCAAGGGCCTGACCAACGTGGCCTTCCCGCTCCAGGTGGCCGCGCGCGAGCTGGCCCGGGTCCCGGCCCGGGACGCGCGGGTGCTGCTGCTGTCGGACTGCGTGCACAACGCCGGCCCGGACCCGCGGCCGTTCGCGGCCCGGCTGCCCCGCCTCGACGTGCTGCTGGACACCTCGGGCGAGCAGGACCCCGACCTGGCCCGCGACCTGGCCCGGCTCGGCCACGGCCGGCTGCTGCGGGCCGCCACCTACCGCGACATCGCTCCCGCCCTCACTACGCTGTTCGCCGGCTGACCACTCACAAAGGAGCCCCATGCCCGTCATCGTCGTCGCCACCATCACGCCCAAGCCCGAGTACCGGGACGACGTGATCGCCGCCATGAAGAAGGCAATCCCGCTGGTCCACGAGGAGGACGGTTGTGAGCTGTACGCGCTGCACGCGGACGACGAGCAGCTGGTGATGATCGAGCGCTGGACCTCACGGGAGGCGCTGAAGAAGCACGGCACCGACTCGCCCGGACTGCGGGTATTCAACGAGGCGATCGACGGCAAGCTGGCCGCCCCGACCGTGGTCCTCCGGCTCGACGCGGTCCCGGCCGGCGACCCCGCCAAGGGCCAGCTTTCCTGACGGTGGCCGGCAACCAGCTGGCCACGCTGACCTCACCCGAGGCGGCCGAGCGAGCGGCGGCGGGCGCGGTCCTGGTCGTGCCGGTGGGCTCGACCGAGCAGCACGGGCCGCACCTGCCCCTGGCCACCGACGCCGACCTGGCCGTGGCCCTGTGCGCCCAACTGGGTGCGGAGCAGGCCTCGGTGGTGGTCGCGCCACCGCTGGCTTACGGGTCAAGTGGCGAGCACGAGGGCTTCGCGGGCACGATCTCCATCGGGCAGGAGGCCACCGAGCTGCTGCTGACCGAGCTGGGCCGGTCGGCCACCCGCACCTTCGCCCGGGTGCTGCTGGTGTCCACCCACGGCGGCAACACCGAGGCCGTCCGCCGGGCCGTGGCCCGGCTGCGCGGCGAGTCCCGCGACGTGTTGGTGTGGCTGCCCCGCTGGCGCGGCGACGCGCACGCGGGCCGGGCCGAGACCTCGCTGCAGCTGGCCCTGGCCCCGGGTACGGTCCGCCTGGACCGGGCCGAGGCCGGCAACACCACTCCGATCGGCGAGCTCATGCCCGCCCTGCGCGCCAGCGCCGTGCACGGCGTCAGCCCCAACGGTGTGCTCGGCGACCCGGCCGGCGCCTCCGCCGACGAGGGCGCGGCCCTGTTCCGCGACCTGCTGGCCGACCTGACCGCCTACCTGAAACGCTGGCCCGATGCCCGCCCCTGAACCCCAGAAGCCCCATGAGCCCCGGGTAGCCCTCGTCACCGGCGCGGCCCGCGGGATCGGCGCCGCCACCGTGGCCACGCTGGCCCAGGCGGGCTGGCGGGTCCTGGCCGTCGACCGGGCCGCCGATGACCCGAACCTGCCCTACAAGCTGGGCACCCGAACCGAGCTGGAGCAGGTCGCGACCGACGCGGGCCCGAACGTGATCACCGCCCAGGCCGACGTCCGCGACGTGGAGGCGCTGGCCCGCGCCGTCGCCGCCGCCGAAGACCGGTGGGGCCACCTCGACGCGGCCCTGGCCGTGGCCGGCGTCATTGCGGGCGGCGTCCCATCCTGGGAGCTGCCGGCCGGCCAGGAACAGGCCGTGCTCGACATCGACCTCGGCGGCGTCATCAACCTGGCCCGGGTGGCCGTGCCCGCGCTGCTGCGTCACCCCGAACCTCGGCAGGGCCGGTTCCTGGCCGTGGCCTCGGCCGCCGCCACCCGGGGCCTGCCTATGCTGGCCGCCTACTGCGCGGCCAAGTCCGGGGTGGCCGGTTTCATCCGCGCCCTCGGCGCCGAACTCCGGGACAGCGGCGTCACCGCCAACGCGGTCAGCCCCGGCTCGACCGCCACCCCGATCCTGGACGAGAGCGCCCGGCTCTACCGGCTGCCGTCGAAGGAGACGTTCGCCGCCCAGCAGCCCCTGGGCCGCCTGCTCGACCCGGCCGAGGTCGCGGCGGTGCTGGCCTTCCTGGCCGGGGACGGCGCCAGCGCCATGACCGGCGCCGTCATCCCGGTCGACGGGGGACTGGCCCTCTGACCCAGGTCCGTCAGTCGCTGGCGATCTTGTCCAGCTCGGCCAGCTCGTCCGCGGGCAGTTCCAGCCCGGCCCCGGCCACGTTGTCGCGCAGGTGCGCCACGGACGAGGTGCCCGGGATCAGCAGGATGTTCGGCGACCGCTGCAGCAGCCAGGCCAGCGCCACCGCCAGTGGGGTCGCACCCAGCCGCTTGGCCACACCTTCCAGTTCGCTGGACTGCAGCGGTGAGAACCCGCCCAGCGGGAAGTAAGGCACAAACGCGACGCCCTGCCGCGCGGCCAGGTCGACCAGGTCGTCGTCGCCGCGGGTGGCGATGTTGTACATGTTCTGAATGCACACCACCGGCGCGATCGACTGCGCCTCGGCCAGCTGCTCCGCGTTGACCGTGCTGATGCCCAGGTTCCGGATCAGCCCCTGCTCCCGCAGCTCGGCCAGGGCGGTGAACTGCTCGGCGATCGAGCCCGGCTCGGCGCCGTCAAAGCCGCCCATCCGCAGGTTCACCACATCCAGCGCGTCCAGGCCGAGGTGGTCCAGGTTGTCGTGCACCTGCTGCCGCAGCTCCTCCGGGCTGCGCGCGGACGGCCAGCCGCCCTGCTCGTCGCGCCGGGCCCCGACCTTGGTCACGATGTGCAGGTCCTCCGGGTAGGGCGACAGCGCCTCCCGGATGATCTCGTTGGTCACGTACGGCCCGTAGTAGTCGGACGTGTCGATGTGGTTGATGCCCAGCTCAACCGCGGTCCGCAGCACGGCGATGGCTTCATCGCGGTCCTTCGGCGGCCCGAACACGTGCGGCCCGGCCAGCTGCATGGCCCCGTATCCGACGCGGGTCAGCTCAAAGTCTCCAACCGGGTACCGTCCCCCGGGAAGTTGGTCAGTCATAAGTCCCTTCCTGCCCACGACGGTCTGCCGCGAACTCTTCCACTTTGCCCCGCACTCCCAACCTCAGCCAGCCCCCCGCGCTTCCTGGGACCACCAGGACCACCTTCCTCCCCGGCTCTCGCCCTACCCATCAAACCGCCTGATAACAGCAAGAAGCGCCCCGCGCCCCAAACCGACTGGACACCTAGCAATCCGATGCCTAGTATTCCGAGGTATGAATCGCGAACGGATCAAGGGTCACCTGGACCTGTTGCTGCTGTCGGTCCTGTCGGCCGGGCCGGCCCACGGCTACGCCATCATCACCGCGCTGCGCGATCGCAGCGACGGCACTTTTGACCTGCCCGAAGGCACGATCTACCCGGCGCTGCACCGGCTGGAGGACGCCAAGCTGCTGGCCAGTTCCTGGGCCGAGGGGGAGGGCCGGCGCCGGCGGGTCTACGCGCTGACCGACGCCGGGGCCGAAGCCCTGGCCGCCGAGCGCACCGAGTGGCGCCGCTTCTCCGCCGGCGTCCGGGCCGTGGTGGGAGGCCTGGCATGAATCCCGAGCGCCGTCCCGCCGCCGACCCGGTCGAGGACTACCTGGACCAGTTGTACGCCAGCCTGCGCACCACGCCGCGCCAGGCCCGCCGCATCATCGCCGAAGCCGAAGACCACCTGCGCGAGGCCACCGCAGCCGGAATCGAGGCCGGTTTGACCGAAGTCGAAGCGCAGGAGGCCGCGATCTCCAGCTTCGGCTCCGTTCGCGCCGTGGTCCGCGCGCATGCCCGGCGCGTGCCACCGCTGGCCGTGTTCGGCGAGCTGGTCATGGCCGCATGGAAGCTGGCTTCGATCGCGGTGCTGGCCGTGGCGGGCAGCGGCGTGATCGCGTTCGCCATGAACCGGACGCTGGGCCGGTCGTTCGTCGGGGGCAGTACGGCTCAGGCGTCCGGTGCGTCCGCGGCCACCTGCCAGCACTGGATGGGACTGTGGCCGCACGTCCAGTACTGCGGCCAGGCCGCAGTGCTGGAGACCAGCAGCGACGCGGTCTCCCTCCGGCTGCTCATGCTGATCCCCGGCCTGATCCTGCTTGAGGGCTATCTGCTGGCCCGGCGTTACCAGCGCAGTCGCGGCTGGCGCGCGGACCTGCTGCCGGACGCGTTCGTCCCCACCGTGGCCGCCTGCCTGTTCGGTGCGCTCACTGCGGGCCTGGCCTTCCTGGCCGCCGAGGCCCCGCCCACCGCCACTCAGATGGGCGGCCCCGGCAGCTTCCTGTCGGCGGCCGTGGTCACCCTGCTCATCACGGTCGGCTTCGTGCCCGCGCTCCGCCGCGCCCTGCTCCGGCACGCCTACGGCTGAGGACCGCGCCCCGCTGGCCGTCCGCACCGCTTCCGCTTTCACTTTTATCGAAGGTCTCTGCTTCGGGTCCGACCCCCGGTTTGACAACCAGGTGGAACTAACCTACAACTGAAGTTATAAGTTTTCTTCGATATAAAATGAACTTAGCTACGGCCCACAAGGCTGTGGAGGGTGAGGAATCATGGTGCTGGCGACGTTTGACCCGTTCGCTCAGTTCGAGCGCCAGTTCAGCCGGCTGGCCCAGCGCAGCGCTGGGAGCGCGGCGGGCATGCCCATGGACGGCGTGCGCCGCGACGGTGAGATCGCACTGCGCTTCGACCTGCCCGGGGTGGACCCGGCGTCGATCGACGTGACCGTGGACCGGGGAGTGCTGACCGTCTCCGCCAAGCGGGACGAGGAGTACGCCGAGAACGACAAGCTGTTCATCCGCGAGCGGGTCACGGGCACCTTCACCCGCCGCGTCTACCTGTCCGACGACCTGGACACCGGCGCGGTCGAGGCCTCGTTCAGCGACGGCGTGCTGTCGGTCCGGATCCCGGTGGCCGAGAAGGCGCAGCCCCGCAAGATCGAGATCCAGCGGGCCCCGCGGGCCGAGGCCGTCGAGGGCGAGACCCCCGCGACCGAGCCCGCGCTCAACAGCTGACCCACCACCACCCCGGCCTGGCCGGCGGGCGAGGGCTACCCTCATGCTCGCCGGCCAGGCTTTATCGTGGCCCCACAGATGCTCGCGTTGGGGGGTCTGGGGGGCTTAAGCCCCCGAGGTCAACACAGAGGAGGAGCGATGCGGCTACCAATGCTGGACGACGAGCACGCGCCCTTCTACACCGTGGGTCAGGTCGCCTCGATGCTGGCCATCCAGCAGGCGCTGCTCCGCCGCATCGACGACCAGCAGGTCGTCTCGCCGGAGCGCTCCCCAGGCGGCCAGCGCCGGTACAGCCGCCACGACATCGTGCGCGTGCAGCAGGTCGTGATCATGATGGGCGAGGGCATGACCCTGCCCGCCATCCGCCGCATCATCGAGCTGGAGCAGCAACTGGCCGCGATGACCCGGGAGCGGGACGAACTGGCCCGGCGGCTGACCGCGTACGACAGGCTCGGCCCGGGCGGGAATACTGGCGGCCATACTGGCTGACAGCCCGATCATGGAAAGGTGCCGCCGATGTCACCCGTGGAGCCGTTGCCCGCCGCCGAGCTGCACCTGCACATCGAAGGCACGCTCGAGCCGGAGATGCTGGTCGCCCTGGCCGCCCGCAACGGGGTCACGCTGCCCACCACCGACCTGGCCGAACTGCGGGCCCGGTACCGGTTCGCGGACCTGCAGTCGTTCCTCGACTTGTACTACGCCAACCTGCCCGTGCTCCGCACCGACCAGGATTTTTACGACCTGGCCACGGCCTATCTGGACCGGGCCGCGGCCGCGGGAGTCCGCCGGGCCGAGATCTTCTTCGACCCGCAGACCCACCTGGCCAACGACGTGCCGCTGGCCGCGGTGTTCGCGGGCCTGTCCGGGGCCCTGGCCGACGGCCGGTCCCGGCTGGGCCTGTCGGCCGACCTGATCTTGTGCTTCCTGCGTGATCTGGGTGCCGGCGCCGCCGGTGAGACCCTGGCCGCGGCCCTGCCCTTCCGGGACCAGTTCATCGGGGTGGGCCTGGACTCGGCCGAGATCGGCCACCCGCCCGCGCTGTTCCGGGACGTCTACCAGCGCGCCGCCGCCGAAGGCCTGCACCGGGTGGCCCACGCCGGTGAGGAGGGGGGCCCGGATTACGTCTGGGAGGCCGTCGACCTGCTCGGGGCCGAGCGCATTGACCACGGCATCCGGGCCATGGAGGACCCGGCCCTGGTCGGGCTGCTGCGCGACCGGCAGATCCCGCTCACGGTGTGCCCGCTGTCCAACGTGGCCCTGAAGGTGGTGGACGCGCTCACCGCCCACGTGCTGCCGGACATGCTGGCCGCGGGCCTGCGCGTCTGCCTGAACAGCGACGACCCGGCCTACTTCGGCGGCTACCTGGACGACAACGTGGCCGCGGTCCGCCGCGAGCTCGGCCTGGACGACAAGCAGCTGGCCACGCTGGCCCACAACTCCTTCGACGCCTGCTTCGCGCCCGAGGCCGACAAACGCCGCTGGAAGGCCGAGGTCGACGCGGCCCTGAGCGCCTGAACCCCCCGCCGGCCAGCACCGCCGGCCAGCACCGCCGGCCAGCACCGGCCGGCTAAGCCCCCCGGGTTGTGGCGGGCACGATCCGGAAGTCCCGCTGGAACACCAGATTGTGCAGGTCGGCGGCTGCGATGGCCCGCAGCACCGGCAGCTCGGCCCGGGCCTGATCGTCGTCGAACACGTTGAGCGGCCAGGTTCCCACCGTCGCCCCGCGCAGGTGCGGATGGTGGAACCCGGCCCCGTAAGTCGCGTCGATGGTGATCGGGTCGATGCCACTGTCCCGCTGCTCCGGCCAGGACAAGGTCCAGACTGCCTCGCGTCCGCCGTCCGGGCTGGGCCGCACCCCGCTGGCCTGAATCTCGCCCGTCCCCAGCAGCATGGCCTGGTTCATCTCGGCCAGCACCTGCCGCGCGTACGGCTCGATCAGCTCGACGGCTTCGGCGAACTTCTCCTCTTTGCCCGCCCGCGACGTCTGGCCACCGTGATTTCGGTCGCGCAGGTCGTCGAAATGCCGCCGCAACGCCGGGATCGCCGCGTTGCCGTCGCCCGCGTGATCCCGGTCCGGTGTGCTCTGCGTCACTGGTTCTCCTCTTGGGTCGCGCGCCAACCCCGCCGCCCACTACCTTGCCATCGGAGCTGGTGGTCATCGCCACCGCCCACCGGGCCCCGTGCCGGCCTCACCCGGCCGCGCACGTGCGTCACCCGCCACCGCCGGAACGCCACATTTGTTCCGTGACCGCCCTAAATGAGCTGTTTACAGCCAGGCAATTGCGAGAGACAATCGCGCTGAGTGTCTCCCCAATGGCAGGTGGTTACCGTGGGTGGTGATGGCGCCTGACCTTCCCTTCCCCTGGCGCTTCAACGGCGTAGCGCTACCGATTTCCCCGCATCGGCCCGAGCACCAGCAGGAAGAGAGCATTCGATGGTCTGCTACGCCCCGAGCACCGGCACCCTGGCCGTGATCGGTGTCGGTATCTACATCCTCTGGCATAAAACGATCGGCCACCTCTTCGGCCTGTTCGGCACCGTGCTGGAGATCGTCTTCATCCTCGGCGTCGAGGTCGGCGTGGCCATTTTCCTGGTCTGGCTCACCCGCTCGATCCGCCGCCGCCGGGCCCAGTCCGGCGCCTGCACCACCTGCCGCTTCCGCTGCCAGCAGGCCCTGTCGGCCCGCCCGAACCTCCTGGTCAACGTGGTCGACCGCCGCGTACCGGCCACCTCCCGCCCCGCGTTGACCTGCCACCCGGCCGCCCCGCTGCTCCCGGCCCGGCTCACCTCGGCCGCCCGCCTCGCCCCGGCCGCGCTCCCGGCCCGGCGGCGTCTGCGTCCGGCCGCGCTCACCTCCTCGGCCGCCCGCGCCGCCCTGCCCCGGGCCCACGGCGCCCCGCGCTTCATGGGCCCGGTTACGGCCCCGTTCTCGGTCCGCGGCCCGGTGCAGGCGCCGCCGGCGTCCCCGCTGCCCCCGTCGGCCAGCCGGGTTTCGTTCCCGGTGGCCGCCCCACCCGCCGCGACGCCACCCGCAGTGCCGGTGGCCGCGGCCGCGGTGCCGGAACCGGAAGCGGTCGACGTGGACGGCTACGTTCTCACCCCGGACGGGGTCGACACCCCCGACAGCGCCGACGCTCAGCCCGCCACCGCCTGATCGGCCAGGGCCCGGACGTCGCGGGCGATCGCGGGCCACAACGGCGCGGGCAGCTCGTGGCCCATGCCGGGGAAGATGACCAGCCGGGCCCCCGCGACGGCCCGGGCCGTCGCGCGGGCCGCGCTGACCCGCAGGATCGGGTCCTGATCGCCGTGCAGCACCAGCACTGGCTTCTTCAGTTCGCGCAGCTTGGGTCCGTGCCACGACGCGCCCGCCTGGCGGGACTGGGCCGCGGTGTCGCGCGGCCCGGAATCGGCCTCGCGTTCGATCCACTCGCGGGCCGCGTCCTCGTCGAACGGATAGGCCGGCGAGGCCACGCCCCGGGCCACCGCCAGCCCGGCCTGAATGTCGCCCTCGCGTCCCGGCGGGTACTTGGCCCGGGCCAGGCGGGCCAGCAGCCCGAACCGCACGTACCGGCCCGCGGCCAGCCCGGAGACGTCGCTCGGCATGGCCCCCACCGACGTCACGGTCAGCACCCGGTCCGGGTGCCGCAGCGCCACCCGCTGCGCGATCACCCCGCCCAGCGAGGCGCCGAACACGTGCGCCCGCGCCCAGCCCAGCGCGTCCAGCACCGCCACCGCGTCGTCGGTCATGTCCTCCGACGTGTAGGCACTCCGCTTGCGGGCCACCGCCGCGAACGGGTTGCCCGGCCCGCCCCCGCTCAGCCGGGTCGACTCCCCGGCGTCCCGCTGGTCATAGCGCGCCACCGCGAAGCCCTGGCCCGCGAACTCCCGCGCCAGCCCGGCCGGCCACCAGAACCGCGACACCCCCAGCCCCATGATCAGCAACAGCGGATCCCCGTCCGCCCCGGCCAGCCGGTCATAGGCGATCTCCACCGCCCCGTTCCGCGTGTACGCCGTCGGCGTCCACGTGTCCTGCCAGGGTGCGCGGACCGGCGGCGCCCCCGCGCCCGCGGTCCCCGCCTCCGGCTCCGCCCGTGCCGAGTCAGCCATCTCAGCTCTCCTAACTGCGATCAACGTTCGCTTTTAACTCCACTCTATGCACTGGGTACTGTGTTCGCAATGGAGAGCATCTGGCTGCGCCCGGAGCGGTCCGCCCGTGGCCCGGTCCCGGAGCACAGCCGGGCCGAGATCGCCCGGGCCGCCGTCACCCTGGCCGACCAGGGGGGCCTGGCCGCGGTGACCATGCGATCGGTGGCCGCCGCCATCGGCACCGGCCCGGCCTCGCTGTACCGCTACGTCAGCACCCGGGCCGAGATCCTGGAGCTGATGGCGGACGAGGCCGCGGGAGAGTACCAGTTCGGCCCGGCCGCCCCGCAGGCCCAGGAAACAGCCCAGGAAACAGCCCAGGAAACAGCACTGCACGGCCTGCTCCAGCTGGCCCGCCAGGCCCGGCGCATCTTCCAGCGGCACCCCTGGCTGATCGACCTTCCCTCGGTTGGCGGACTGCCCGGGCCGAACGCCATCGCCTTCACCGAGCAGGTCCTGGCCATCCTGAACAGCACCGAGCTGACCAGCCGCGCCCGGCTGGAGACGGTCGGCATCTTCACCGGGCTGGTCCGCTTGCTGGCCCGCACCGAAATCGATCAGCAGCGGGCCGGTCAGCAGCTGGCCGACTGGCAGGGTGCCCTGGCCGGCTACCTGGTCGCCGCGGTGTCCGATGGGCAGCATCCGTACCTGGCCGCGGCCCTGGCCGGCCAGGCCAGCGGAACCGCCGCCTCCGGGGCCGCCTCCGGCCGAGCCGGGACCGACGACGACTTGTTCGACCGCGCCCTGACCCGGATCCTCCCCGGCCTGCTGGCCCCGCCTGAATCTCAGCCCCACCGACAGTGAGGACCACATGACCACGCTCGCCCGCCCGGACACCGTGCTGTTTGACCTGGACGGCACCCTGGTTGACTCCGGGCCGTCGATCCTGGCCGCCCTGCGCAAGGCGTTCGCCGCGGAGGGCGTGCCCACGCTGCCGCCCGAGATCGAGCGCTCCCTGGTCGGCCCGCCGTTCTACCAGGCCCTGCCGCCGCTGATCGGCGACGCCACCGACCGGGTCGTCCGGACCTATCGCCGCATCTACGTGGCCGAGGGCTTCGCCTTTCAAGCGCGGGTCTACCCGGGGATCGAAGCCCTGCTGGACGGGCTGGCCCGGGACAACGTGCGGCTGGCCGTGGCCACCAGCAAGCTGGAACCGTCGGCCGTGGCCGTGCTGGAACATCTGGGGCTGGCGGCCCGGTTCGCCACCATCTGCGGCGACACCGCCGAAGCGGGCCGCCCCACCAAGGGGGTGGTGATCGCCGAGGCGTTGCGCCGTCTCGGTGAGTCGCCGCGCACGACGATGGTCGGTGACCGGAGCCAGGACGTCGAGGGTGCCCGTGAGCACAACCTGCCCTGCGTCGGCGCGGCCTGGGGCTACAGCGCGCCCGGCGAACTGGAGGCCGCCGGCGCCGTGGCCGTCCTGCCCGACCCCGCCGCCCTGGCCGCCGCCTGGGCCGTGACCTGAACCGTGACCTGATTTAGGCCGGTCAGGCCGCTTCGGCCGGGTTGCCGTCGGGCGGGCCACCAGCTGGGCCGTCGGACGGGCGGGGCGCCGAGGTCGCCCACCGGATCGCGCCCACCATGGCCTGACCGGCCGGCCGGACCAGCGCCGCCTCGGCCCCGGGCAGCCACGGCAGCCGCAGCGGCCAGCGAGCCCAGCCCGGCAGCAGCGACACGGCCGCCCCGGCCAGCAGCCCGTAGGGCGGCCGGGCGATGACCGGCAGCGGCGGGTTCAGCAGCAGGAACCGGGCCGCGGCCCGGGCCTCGGCCGTGCTGGCCAGTTCGCCGCGGTAGGCCTCGATCCGGTCCGTCAGCTCGCGTTCGGTGCGCGGCGGGTCGGGCACCCCCAGCTCGGCCCCGATCCGGGCCATGTCCTCGACGTAGCCGTCGCGGCCGGCCTGGTCGAGTGGCTTGGATCCGAACCGGGTGTGGGCGCGCAGGAAGCTGTCCGCTTCGGCGATGTGCACCCAGGTCAGCAGGTGCGGGTCGGACGCCGCGTACGGGCGGCCGTCCGGCGCGGTCCCGGTGACCCGCTGGTGGATGGCGCGGACCCGGCCGATGGTGGCCCGCGCGTCGCTGACCCGGCCGAAGGTGGTCACGGCCAGGAAGTAGCTGGTCCGCTGCAGGCGCCCCCACGGGTCACCCTTGAACCCCGAGTGCCCGGCCACCGCGGCCATGGCCAGCGGGTGCAGGGACTGCAGCAGCAGGGCCCGCAGCCCGCCCACGAACATCGACGAGTCGCCGTGCACCCGGCGGATCGGGCGATCGTCCGCGAACCACCGCTCGCCGTCCGGAGCGAAGATCACCTCGTGGTGCGCGGGGCCTTCCGGACCCGCGACCCGCTGGAAGATCGACGCCCCCACCTGGCTGCGCATCCGGTTCGCTCTATCGTGCCATCCCACCTCGCCATTATGAGCCGGCCGCCGTGATAGGAAGACAGGGGTCGTCCCGCCCGTACCAGCGGAGGAGAGCCATGCCCAGCGATATCCAGTTCACCATTGGCGCCCGGGTCCGCAGTACCGACGGCGAAGTCGGCCACCTCATCTGGGTGGTGGCCGACCGCGGCACCACCCCGTGGGCCATCACCCACCTGGTGGTCGAGCCGAAGCACCGGTCCGGGCTGGGCCGGTTCGTCCCGCTGAGCCACGTGACCGAGGTGGACCCGAAGAGCGGGGCCATCACGCTGACCGACAGCGAGAAGGAGTTCACGCAGCTCGACTCGGCCGAGATGACCGAGTTCGTACCGGGCAGCGAGGCCTACGAGACCTACGGCCCGACCCAGTTCGTGACCCGGCCGTACTACGCCGACGAGGTCAACTTCAGCGGGAACGCGGTGCCGGAAACCGCCCTCACCGTGACCGCCGACGCGCCACTGCCGGACGGCGACCGCGGCGTGGCCGTGCACGCGGTGGCCGCGCACGCCACCGACGGGGCCATCGGGCAGGTTGAAGGCCTGGTCATTGACCCCGGCACCCATCAGGTGACCCACGTGCTGCTGAAGGAGGGCCACCTGTGGGGCCGCAAGGACGTGGCCATCCCGCTGTCCGCCGTCCGCGACCTGGACGACGACGGCCTGCGGCTCACCGTGACCAAGCAGGAGGTCGGGGAACTGCCGCCGGTACCCGTCGCCCGCCGGCACTGGTAGGTCACCGTGCCGGCCGGAGCGGCCGCGGGGCCCGCGGCGCGGCAGTACGTCGTGATCGGGGCCGGCGTGCTGGGCGTGACCCTGACCGCCCGGCTGGCTAAGGCGGCCGGCCCCGGCGCCCGCGTGACCCTGCTGGAGCAGAACCAGCCCGGCTCGGCCGCGACCTGGTCCAGCTTTGCCTGGCTGAACGCCAACCACAAGCTGCCCCGGGCCTACCACGACCTCAACCACGCGGGCGTGCGGGCCTGGTCCGGGCTGGCCGCCAGCCTGGGCCGCCCGGACTGGTACCGGCCGTCCGGCAACCTGGAGTGGGCCGCCACCCCGGACGCCGCCACCGAGCTGTCGGCCCGGGTCGGCCGCCTGGCCGAGTGGGGCTACCCGGCCCACCTGATCAGCCCGGCCGACGCCGCCGAACTGGAGCCGGCCCTGCGGCTGCCGCCGGACGCGCCCGCCGTGGCCTGGTTCCCCGAAGAGGGCTACCTGCTCACCGGGCCGATGATCGCCGGCCTGACCGCGCTGGCCCGCCAGCACGGGGCCACCGTGCTGACCGGCGAAGGCGGCCACGTGACCGGCCTGGACGTCGCCGGCGGGCAGGTGCGGGCGGTGCGCACCGCGGCCGGCCAGGTCATCCCGGCCGACGTGGTGATCTGCTGCGCGGGCCGCTGGGTGCCGGAACTGGCCGCGCTGGCCGGCTCGGCCCATCCGCTGCCGCTGGTCCCGTGGTCCCCGCCGGGCGCCGAGGCCCCCGGCCTGGTGGTCCAGGCGGGCCCGGTTGAGCCAGGTCCGGCCGGGGCGGGCCCGGCCCGCATGGTGCACACCCCGGACGTGGACTTCCGCCCCCATACCGGCGGCCTCGTGCACCTGGAGGCTCCGGACGTGCACGCCGACCTGCACACCGCCGAGCCGCACCTGGGTGACCTGGCCGAAGAGCTGCTGGCCCGGGCCCGCCGGGTGACCCGCGGTCTGGACCAGGCCCAGGTGACCGGGTACCGGGTGTGTGTCCGGCCCATGCCCGCCGACGGCCAGTCGATCGTGGGCTGGCTGCCGGGCACGGGCGGCCTGTACGTGGCGGTCACCCACAGCGGCGTGACCCTGGGCGCGCACCTGGCCGAGCTGATGACCAGCGAGCTGCTGGCCGGCGTGAGCACGGGGGAGCTGGAGCCCTACCGGCCCGCGAGGTTCACCAGCGCTGGATCATCGGCCGCGTCGTAGGCTGGACGGTACGGGAGGTGCCGATGCCAGACGCCGAGAGCCAGCCCACCGGAGACAGCGCGGCCCCGGGGACCGATCCGGCCCCGCGAACCAGCCGGGCCGACCAGACCATCGCCGAGTGGCGGCTGGCCGCCGAGAACCACGACGCCGGCCAGGCCATCGCCTGCCTGGCCGGCAACGCGGTGCTGATCTCCCCGCTGACCGCCCAGTTCACCTTCGACGGCCGCGACCGCGTGGCCGACGTGATGATCGCCGCGTTCAAGGTCATCGACGACATCCGCTTCCACACCGAGGTCGGCGACGACCGGACCCGGGCCCTGTTCTACACCGGCCGCTGCGGCCGCCAGGCGCTGGAGGAGGCCCAGCTGATCCGGCTCAACCACGAGGGCCTGATCACCGAGATCACCATGTTCGGCCGCCCGCTGCCCGGGCTGACCGCGGTCATGCGGCGGATCGTCCCGCTCATTCTCGGCCGCCAGGGCCGCCCCCAGCTCGGCAGCGTGCTCGGGGTGGCGGCCGCGCCGCTGCACGCCATCACCACCTCTGGCGAGCAGCGACTGGTCCCGCTGGCCAGCCCCTACCGCCCCCGTGGCTTCCGGTTGCGCCGACGTGCTCACTATTGACGACGCCGCCCGGCTCGCCCTGGCCCTGCCCGAAGTCACCGAGACGACGCGATTCGGCTCCCGGACCTGGAACGTCGCGGGTAAGGCGTTCGCCTGGGAACGCCCCTTCAGCCAGGCCGACCTGAAGCGCTTCGGTGACCAGACCCCGCCCGACGGCCCCATCCTGGCCATCCGCACCGAAGACCTGGCCGAAAAGGAAGCCCTGCTGGCCGCCCACCCGGACTGCTTCTTCACCATCCCGCACTTCGACGGCTACGCCGCCATCCTCATCCGGCTCCCCGAGGTTTCCGCCCCGGTACTGAAGGAGGCCATCACCGACGGCTGGCTGGCCCGCGCCCCCGCCAAGCTGGCCCGCCAGTTCGTCAACGGCTAACCACTGTCCCCGCCGGCCCGTGGTCGCTATGAATGAGGCATGACCTTGCTGACGCACCGCGGGGAAGGGGCGTCCTTCCTGTACGCCGGCCAGCCCACGCACATCCTGGCTGGGCAGGACGCCCAGCCACCCGGATTCGCGGCCATGGAGATGTCCGTGCCGGCCCGGTTCGGCGGCCCGATCCCGCACGCCCACGACGAGTTCGACGAGGCCATCTACGTGCTCACCGGCCGACTCCTGGTCGGCGGCGACGGCGAGCCGGAAGAAGCCCGCCCCGGCTCGATGTTCGTGGCCCCGCGCGGCCAGCGGCACGCCTTCAGCAACCCGTTCGACGAGCCGGCCCTGGTCCTCGGCCTGTGGGGCCCACCCGAGCCGGCCCTGGCCTTCATGCGCGACATCGGCGCCGCCCTCCGCCCCGGCACCCCACCCGACCCCGATCAGATGCGCGACATCTACGAACGCCACGCCAGCCGCCTCCTGCCCTGACCCCAGGGCCACGCAACCCGCGAGCCCGCAACCCGCGAGCCCCGCAACCCGCGAGCCCCGCACCCGCGCCTCCCTATGCATGCAATGGTCCCTTTGCGTACATAAGAGTGTCCGCAAAGGGACCATTACGTACATTGGCACGCCGCTGGTCAGGCGGCCATGCCCTGATAACAGCAAGAAGCGGCGCAGCCGCCGGTGCCGGGCCGCTGCTCGGGACCTGAGTGCTCAGGCGGACGGGTCGCCCGGGATGACCAGGCCGGTCTCGTAGGCCAGGATGACCGCCTGCACCCGGTCGCGCAGGCCCAGCTTGGCCAGCAGGTTGCCGACGTGGGTTTTGACGGTGGCCTCGCTGACGAACAGGG
>DATDIH010000243.1:0-10585 GCA_036521155.1 Streptosporangiaceae bacterium | reverse complement strand
CCACGGCAACCAGTACGGCATGGCCATCGAGGGCTCGAACCCCGCGGAGAACATCCACAACATCTTCGTGCTGTCCAAGCAGAAGGGCGGCAGCTTCTTCGACTCGGCCGGGAACCCGACCTTCACCACCGCGCCCAACGTCGCGGCCGTGCAGCAGTTCGTCAACTTCATGGCCACCGACAAGATCGCCAACCCCGGTGACGCCGAGTACGACCAGAACCAGTCGCTGTCCGACTTCGCCAAGGGCAAGGCGGCCATGCTGCTGTGGCAGGCGGCCGGCACCACACTCAAGGCGGACGGCATGAGCCCGAGCGCCTACGGGGTCGCCCCGCCGCCGGTCGAGTCGGGTACGCCGAGCCCATCCAACCCGAACTCGATGGTGGCCGGCATCAACATCGCGGTGTTCAAGAACTCCAAGAACCAGGCGGCCGCGCTGAAGTTCGTCAAGTTCATGACCAGCCAGTCCGAGTCGACCCTGCTCAACGGCAAGTACGGCTCGATCCCGCCGGTCAAGGCCGCGCTGTCGGCCACCCCGGCGGCCAACCAGGAGCAGACCGTGCTGCGCCACGTGCTCAGCACCAGCGCGGCGGCCCTGCCCCAGGTGCCCAAGGAAGCCCAGTTCGAGACCACGGTCGGCGGCGCGGTCAAGAACCTGTTCGCGGACGCGGCGGCCGGTAAGCCGGTCAGCGCCGCGACCGTCAAGCAGCAGCTGTCCAGCGCCCAGCAGCAGATGGCGGGCTAGGCGCTTACGTGACGGTCAGTATTCACCAGGACGCGCCCTCGGCCGGCTCTGATGCCGGCCGGGGGCGCGAGCCCACGCCCCGGGACCGTTCGGCCCGGCTGCTCCAGCGAATCCGCAAGGGCGGCCTGCCGTACCTCTTCCTGCTGCCCGCGCTGATCCTCGAACTGCTCATCCACTTCGTCCCGATGATCTTCGGGATAGTGATCAGCTTCAAGCAGCTGACGCTGTTCTTCATCCGCAACTGGACCGGAGCGCCCTGGGCCGGATGGCAGAACTACCACCTCGCGATCGACTTCCACGAGGCGATCGGCAAGGCGCTGCTGCACTCGTTCTGGGTGACCTGCGCGTTCACCGTGCTGGCGGTCGGCCTGTCCTGGCTGTTCGGCACGGTGGCGGCCATCTTGACCCAGGACTCGTTCCGGGGCCGGGCCGCGCTCCGGACCATCTTCCTGACCCCGTTCGCGCTGCCGGTCTACGCCTCGGTGATCGTCTGGGCGTTCATGTTCCAGTACAACAACGGCCTGGTGAACCAGCTGCTGCACAACACGCTCGGCATCACCAGCAGGCCGTCGTTCTGGCTGATCGGGCACAACAGCTTCTTCGCGCTGGTCATCATCTCGATCTGGCGCAACTGGCCGTTCGCGTTCCTGTGCGTGATGGCCGGGCTGCAGGGCATCCCGCACGACCTCTACGAGGCGTCGGCCATCGACGGGGCCGGCGTCTGGCAGCAGATCAGGCGGATCACCATGCCGTCGCTGCGCCCGGTCAACCAGGTGCTGGTGCTGGTGCTGTTCCTGTGGACGTTCAACGACTTCACCACGCCGTTCGTGCTGTTCGGATCGTCCGCTCCGACGCCGGCAGATGTCATTTCGATCCACATCTACCAGGCCTCGTTCGTCACCTGGAACTTCGGCGAGGGCTCGGCCATGTCCGTGCTCATGCTGCTGTTCCTGCTGGTGGTGACGGCCATCTACCTGATCTTCACGTCCCGGAGGAGGACCAGCAATGGCTAAACGCCGCAGCCTGATGGCGCCGCCGCCGTCCTTCCTGTGGACCCGGCGCATCGTGCTCACCCTGCTGGCGCTGTTCGCGCTGGTGCCGGTGTACGTGATGATCAGCAGCTCGGTGAAGCCGCTGCAGGACGTGACCAGCACCTTCCGCTGGATCCCGGCGCCGATCACGTTCGCCCCGTACCACGACATCTGGTACACGGTGCCGCTGGCCCGGTACTTCGTGAACTCGCTGATCGTGTCGGCGTCGGCGTCCGCGCTGTCGGTGGCGGTGGCGGTGTTCGCGGCCTACGCGGTCAGCCGGTACGGGTTCCGGGGCAAGCGGATCTTCACCACCGCGGTGCTGTCAACCCAGATGTTCCCCGGGATCTTGTTCGCGCTGCCGCTGTTCCTGATCTTCGTCAGCATCGGGAACGCGACCGGGATCCCGCTGTTCGGATCCAGGGGCGGCCTGATCATCACCTACCTGACGTTCTCGCTGCCGTTCGCGATCTGGATGCTGACCGGGTACTTCGAGTCGGTGCCCAAGGCCCTGGACGAGGCGGCCCTGGTCGATGGCTGCGGCCCGGTCCGGGCGCTGTTCCGGGTGGTGATCCCGGCCGCGCTGCCCGGCATCGTCGCGGTCTTGATCTACGCGTTCATGACCGCGTGGGGCGAGGTGCTGTTCGCCTCGGTGATGACCAACAACGCCACCCGCACCCTGGCCGTCGGCCTGGCCGACTACTCGACCGAGAACAACGTGTACTGGAACCAGATCATGGCCGCGTCGCTGGTAGTGAGTGTGCCGGTGGTAGCGGGCTTCCTGATCATGCAGCGGTATCTGGTGGCCGGGCTGACGTCCGGCGCCGTCAAGTGAACTGAACTTTCCTGCCAGCAGAAAGGTGGTCGATGGACGACCTCAGCGTGCTTCCCGACGGCTTCACCTGGGGCGTAGCAACCTCGGCCTACCAGATCGAGGGGGCGGTGGCCGAGGACGGCCGGTCCCCCTCGATCTGGGACACCTTCTCCCACACTCCGGGCAAGATCGCCGGCGGGGACACCGGGGACGTGGCCTGCGACAGCTACCACCGCTGGCCCGAGGACCTCGGGCTGATGAAGGAACTCGGCGTCGGCGCCTACCGCTTCTCGATCGCCTGGCCGCGGATCATGCCCGACGGCCGCGGACCGGTGAACCTGGCCGGGCTGGCCTACTACGACCGGCTGGTCGACGCTCTGCTGGCCGCGGGCATCACGCCCTACCCCACGCTGTACCACTGGGACCTGCCGCAGGCCCTGCAGGACCGCGGCGGCTGGACGTCCCGGGACACGGCCGCCTGCCTGGCCGAGTACGCCTCGGTGGTGGCGGGCCGGCTCGGTGACCGGGTGACCAACTGGGTCACGCTGAACGAGCCACGCTGCGCCGCGTGGATCGGGCACCTGGAGGGCCGGCACGCGCCCGGGCTGGCTGACATCGATGTCGCAGTCCCGGTTTCGTTCAATCTGCTGCTCGGGCACGGGCTGGCCGCCCAGGCCGTGCGGGCGGCCGTGCCCGGAGCCCGGGTCGGGCTGGTCAACGTGCACCACACCTGCGAGCCCGCCAGCGACCGGCCCGAGGACATCGAGGCCACGGCCCGGTTCGACGGGCACGTCAACCGGTGGTGGCTGGACCCCATCCACGGCCGCGGGTTCCCGGCCGACATGCAGCGCGTGTACGGCGTCGACCTGCCGGAACAGCCCGGTGACCTGGCCACCATCGCCACGCCGCTGGACTTCCTGGGAGCCAACTACTACTCCCCCACCGTCATCGCCGACGACCCGGGCGGGCCGGTGCCCTACGCCCGTGAGGTGCCGCCGGACGGCGTGCCCCGGAACATGCTGGGCTGGGAGATCCGCGCGGCCGGGCTGGAACAGGTGCTGGTCCGGCTGGCCCGCGAGTACGGGGCCCGCGAGCTGTACGTGACCGAGAACGGCTCGGCCTGGGCCGACAACCTCACCTCCGACGGCCAGGTCCACGACGGCGGGCGGCTCCGCTACCTGGAGGAGCACCTGGCCGCGTGCGGGCGGGCGGTCCAGCGCGGGGTCCCGCTGGCCGGGTACTTCGCCTGGTCCCTGCTGGACAACTTCGAATGGGACTACGGTTACGACGCGCGCTTCGGCCTGGTGTACGTGGATTACCCGACCCAGCAGCGGGTGATGAAGGACAGCGGCCGCCGGTACGCCGAGATCATCGCCGCGCACGGGCAGCGGGCTGCGGTGGCGACCTGACCCGCCCGGTTAAGCGCTTACCGCGCCCACTTATTATAAGGAATGTCTGAAGGCCTACCCGCGCCTGAGCGAAGGGGGACTCATGCCGGAGCGAAGGCGATGGACCGTCCGTGACCTGCGACGGGACAACCGCTCGGTGCTGCTCTGGTCGCTCTACTTCGACCAGCCGTGCAGCCGCCAGGACCTGTCCGAGGCCACCGGGCTGAGCTCGGCCTCGGTCAGCAACGTGATCCGTGAGCTGATCGCCGAGGGCATCGTGATCGAGGCCGGCTCGGTCGACTCCGACGGCGGCCGCCCCCGCGTGCTGCTGCGCATCAACCCGGACTTCGGCTACGTGGTCGGCATCGACGTGGGCGAGACCCGGGTGCGGGCCGAGCTGTTCGATCTGACCATGAACGTGCGGGCCAACGCCGACTACCCGCTCGAGCCGCGCGAGCACGGCGTGGACGTGGTGGTCGACCGCATCCTGGCCTGTCTGCGGGACGTGCTGGCCGAGAGCGGCGTGCCGCAGGAATCCATCCTGGGCGTCGGGGTGGGCGTGCCCGGGGTGGTCGAGCACGGCCCCGAGGTGCTGCTGTACGGCCAGACCTACGGCTGGGACGCGGTACCGCTGGAACGGCTGCTCCGGGCCGGCACCGACCTGCCGCTGTACATCGAGAACGGCGCCAACACCCTGGGCCAGGCCGAGCTGTGGTTCGGTGCGGGCCAGGGGGCCCGGCACGGCGTGGTCGCCCTGATCGGGTCCGGCGTCGGGGCGTCAATCATCGGGCACGGCGCGGCCGAGCGGGCCGGCACGTCCAGCGGCACCGAGTGGGGCCACACCACGATCATGGTCGGCGGCCGGGACTGCCGCTGCGGATCGCTGGGCTGCCTGGAGGCCTACGTCGGGGCCGAGGCCATCCTGGACCGGTACGCCCAGGCGAGCCACGAAGCCCAGGGCGAGGCCGACGGCCAGGGCTGGCAGCAGCTGCTGCCGGGCCAGGACGAGGAGACCGCACTGGCGGCGCTGGCCGACCTGGCCGAGACCTCCCCCGAGGCGGCCAAGGTGCTCGACGACACCGCGCTCTACCTGGGCGCGGGCATCGCCGACCTGATCAACCTGTTCGGCCCGGACCAGATCATCCTGGGCGGCTGGGCCGGGCTCCTGCTCGGCCAGCGGCTGCTGCCCGCCATCCGGTCCTCGGCCCGCGAGCACGCGCTCAGCCACCCGTACGCGGAAACGACGATCAGCGTCGGCCGGATCGGCCCGGACGCGGTGGCGCGCGGCGCGGCCACCCTGCCCATCCAGGCCTTTCTGAACGGGACCGCGGTACCCGCGGACCGCCGGGGTGACGTGGCCGGCCACGCGGGCTGATTCCGGCTGGACCGCCGCCTTCCGGAGCGGACCTTTGTGGCGGTTTGGGTAGGGATGCGTGGCCTTGCCGGCCGACACGCGACCCATTTAGTCCAATAATCCCGATGTAGCACGCTATATACGGCCGATGCCCTATCGTTATCCGCCGATGCGTGGTGAGCGCGGGGCTTCCATGTGTCCTGCAAGGTGGCGGGTTATATTTGCCGGGGTTTTTAGCCGGTACTGCTGCCGATCAGGGCGGCCACGAATCGTCGAAACGGACGACGATACGAGGTGGATATATGGCAACGGGGCGACCTTCGCACCGCAGCCCGAAACAGCCTTACAGCACGCGGAAGCGTTACCTGTGGGCGCTGACGGGGCTGCCGGTTGTGGCCGCGGCCGGGGTATACGTGGCCATGGCACCAAGCGCCACGACCGCGCAGACGCAGGACCGCGTCACCGTGGCCGGGCCCAGCAAGGCGCACACCAAGCCGGGCTCGGTGACCGAGGTCCAGGCCGCCTCTCAGTGCACGTCGCAGGGCGGCACGACCACGGGTTCGGGCAAGAGCGCGGCCTGCTCGGTGGGGGGCATGGGCATCGCCAAAATGCCGGCCCACCACACCTACCGGCCGCACCCCAAGCCGTCCGCGAGCTCAGCGCTGGCGTCCGCCCCGGCCTCGTCGCCCGGCAGCACGGCGCCGTCGTCATCCGCCCCGGCCGCCGGGTCCACGGGGACCGGCCCGTCGCAGCAGGGAACCCCGGCCGACCAGGTGCTGGCCCTGATCAACCAGGCCCGGTCCCAGAACGGCCTGCCCGCGCTGATGTTCTCCTCCGGCCTGAACACCAGCGCCTCCCAGCACAACCTGCTGATGGCCCAGGGCTGCGGCCTGTCCCACCAGTGCCCGGGTGAGCCCGCGATCGGCGACCGCGAGACCGCGGCCGGCGTGCAGTGGACCTCAGCGGGCGAGAACATCGGCGAAGAAGGCCCGATCAGCGACGACACCAGCGACATCGCCCAGGCCGCGGTGGCACTGACCCAGGACATGCTGAACGAGCAGCCGCCGAACGACGGTCACCGCAAGAACATCCTGTCCTCGTCGTTCACCCACATCGGCATCGCCGTGTACCGCGCCAGCTCCGGGACCGTCTGGCTGACCCAGGACTTCTCGAACTAAGCAATCCACCCACGCCTCATTTCCGGCCCTCAGAAGAGGCCGGGGATGAGGCGTTTGTGATGGGCGGCGAAGGTGGCGTAGTCGGCGCCCAGGGACTCGCGTAGCTGGCGTTCCTCGACGCGGATGCGGACGCTCAGGCCGACGCCGGCCAGGGCGGCCGCCGCGAGCAGGTTCCAGACGTCGCCGCAGGCCAGCGCGTAGCCGGCCACGCCCAGAGACAGGCCGGTGTAGGACGGGTGGCGCACGAACCGGTACGGGCCCGTGGTGACCACGGTGTGCCCGGACTGGATACGGATCGAATACTGGAAGAACCGGCCCAGGGTGATGATCGACCAGGCCCGGATGGCGACGCAGGCCACGATCAGGGTGAGGCCGGTCACGACCGGCCAGATCCGGCCGCCGGGCCACAGCAGGCCGCCGCGGCGGCCCAGGACCTGGGCCGCGATCACCGCGGCCGCGACGGTGACGTACACCAGCACGTAGGTCGGGTCCCGGGTCAGGGTGAAACCCCGGCCCGCGCGCAGCCACTGCCGGACGTTCATCACCGCCTCGAACAGCCACCAGGCCGCGGACACGCCGACCAGGGCACCCTGGGCCGGGCCGGGCGTGAAGACGAGCGGTTGAGTCACCGGCTAATTACAGCACCGCCGGCCGCGTTCAGGACGCGACCGGCGGTGCCGACGTTCAAGCCTCGGTTAGAGGGGGACGACCTGCTCAGCCTGGGCGCCACGGGCTCCCTGGCCGATCGAGAACTGCACCCTCTGATTCTCCTGCAAGCTGCGGTAGCCATCGGACTGAATGGCGGAAAAGTGCACGAAGACGTCGGCTCCGCCGTCGTCCGGTGCGATGAAGCCATAGCCCTTGTCAGCGTTGAACCACTTGACGGTTCCTTCTGCCATTCCCTATCTCCACTACAACGATCTTCGGGACCACTTGTGTGTTCCCGGGCTGCTGCGGCCACCCGCCTCGCAGTGAGAGGCCCTGGGCGCCCGCTGTCAGAATTCGCAGGCACCGTGGCCGGACAACGAATTTCGACGACAACCACCGGCTATTTAACACCATGCCGTGCGCCGATGTTGCCGGACGCAGCACGCGCGGCATCCAGGGCCCGCATCACGTCGAGGGTCCCGGCCAGCGGCATGACCGGTGATTCAGTCAGTCCGGCCCGCAGGCACCGGGCCACTTCGGCGGCCTCGTAGGTGAACCCCTCGCCCTGCAGGGTGATCTGCTTGGTACGCGGCTCCCCGTGGGCGGGGATCAGCGTGTAGCTGTCCGGCTTGAAGAACGGTGCGCCGGTCGCCGACCCGACGGTGATGACGCCGCCGGTGCCGGTGATCGTGGCCATCCGGGGCGATTGGGCCCACAGACCGCAGTAGTAGAGGCCGATCGCGCCGCCGGGATAGTGGGCGACCACCGCGGTGCTGGCGTCCACCCCGGTGGGCCCGGGGCTGGCCACGGCCTTGATCTCATCGGGCGCGCCGAGCAGCATCGAGCCGAACGACAGCGGATAGACGCCCAGGTCGAGCAGGGCTCCCCCGGCCAGGGCCGGGTTCCACAGCCGGTCGTCGGGGTTGTAGTCGGCGGCCCCGGCCAGGTCGGCCTGGACCGCGACGACCCGGCCCACGGCGCCGCCGTCGACCAGGTCGGTCACCTCGCGCACGATCGGGTTGAACCGCGTCCACATGGCTTCCATGGCGAACAGCCGCCGGCTGATGGCCAGCGCGATCAGCTGGGACGTCTCGGCGGCGGTGACCGTGAACGGCTTCTCGACCAGGACCGGGCGGCCCGCCTCCAGGCAGATCCGGGCCCCCTCGTAGTGCTCGGAGTGCGGGGTGGCCACGTAGATGACGTCCAGGCTGTCGTCGGCGGCCAGGGCCGCGTAGGAGCCGTAGTAGCTCTCGATGCCGAAGTCGGCGGCGAACTGCTGGGCCCGGCCCGAGGACCGCGAGCCGACTGCGGCCGGGACCTGGTCCTTGAGCAGCAGCAGATCGGCCACGAAACTGCGGGCGATGCGGCCCGCACCCAGGATGCCCCAGCGGATCGGCGGCTGCGCGGTCTCGACTTGCGCCTCAAACGTCATGTCCCTGAGCGTAACCAGGCCAGGCCTGGACGGGCGGCCCGGCCCGGGCACGGGCGCGGGAAGGTTCAGGGCCGGGTTCGCGGGTAGCCGCCGATCATGGACGAGTCGCTGAGAGCCGTGTTGTTCGACGTGGACGGCACGCTGGCCGATACCAACTACCTGCACGCGGTGTGCTGGTGGGAAGCGTTTTCGCAGTCTGGGTTCGACGTGCCGATGGCCAGAATTCACCGGGCCATCGGGATGGGTTCGGGCCAGATGCTGGACGCGCTGTTGCCGGAGGACCGGGACCGCGACCAGGACGGGTCAATGCGGGCCGCGCACAGCGCGCTGTACGCGACGTTCTGGACCCGGGTGCGGCCGCTGCCGGGCGCGCCGGACCTGCTGCGGGCCTGCCGGGAGCGGGGCTGGCGGGTGGTGCTGGCCAGCTCGGCCGACGAGCACGAGTTCGGCGCGCTGCGGGCCGCGCTGGACGCGGACGACGCCATCGACGACGCGACCTCGTCCGGGGACGTGGAGCAGAGCAAGCCCGCGCCGGACCTGGTCCAGGTGGCGCTGGACAAGGCCGGGGTGCCGCCCGAGGCCGCGGTGTTCGTGGGCGACACCGTGTGGGACGTGCAGGCCTGCAGCAAGGCCGGGGTGCCGTGCATCGGGCTGCTGAGCGGCGGCATCGGCCGGGACGAGTTGCGGGAGGCCGGAGCGGCCGAGATCTACGACGACCCCGCCGCCCTGCTCCGGACGGTCCGGGAGCGCCAGCCCGGCCGGGTGCTGGGCCGCCGGAACGGCGATTGATCCTCTCGCGATACGGTTACGGCAATGAACGAGTCTGCGTCCACAGCGACCGACGACCGACCAGTGGTGGCGGTGGCCAACCGGCTGCCCGTACAGCACGGCGACAACGGCTGGGAACTGTCCCCGGGGGGCCTGGTCACCGCGTTGCGGCCGGTGATGTCGACCCACTCCGGCGCCTGGGTGGGCTGGGACGGCGGCACCAAGGGCATGCCGCCCACGCTGCCGGACTCGGGCGTGCTGCTGAAGCCGGTCAGCCTGTCTTCGTCCCAGGTCCGCAACTACTACTACGGCTTCTCCAACGCGACGCTGTGGCCGCTGCTGCACTACGCGATCGAGAAGCCCCGGTTCGAGCGGGCCTGGTGGCACACCTACCGGGACGTGAACGCGATCTTCGCCGACCGGGCCCTGTCCGCCCTGGACGAGTATCCGGACGCGATGGCCTGGATCCACGACTATCAGCTGATGCTGACCCCCCAGCTGATCCGCGGGCGGCGGCCGGACCAGCCGATCGGGTTCTTCCTGCACGTGCCGTGGCCGTCGCCGGACCTCTTCGCCCGGCTGCCGTGGCGGGAGCAGATCCTGGTCGGGCTGCTCGGCGCGGACGTGATCTCGTTCCACACCGAGCACTACCGCAACAACTTCGTGCGGGCCTGCGCCCGGTTGCTGTCCGGCTCGGGCATCGAGGTGCGCGGGACCACGATCGCGCTGCCGGACGGACGGCTGGTGCAGACCACCGCGTCGCCGATCTCGATCGACGTCACCGACTTCACCCGGCACGCCTGCGCCCCGGAGACCGGCACCGAGGTCGAGGCGCTGCGTGAGCAGTTCGCCGGGCGGACGCTGCTGCTGGGCGTGGACCGGCTGGACTACACCAAGGGCATCGTGGAACGGCTGCTGGCGGTGGAGATGCTGCTGGAGCGCAACCCGGAGATGCGCACCGGGCTGGCCTTCCTCCAGGTCGCGGTGCCCAGCCGGGACAACGTGCGGGAGTACCGGCAGCTGCGAGCCTCGGTCGAGCAGCACATCGGGCGGATCAACGGGCGGTTCACCGAACCCGGGGAAGACGTACCCGTGCACTACCTGTACCGGGGGCTGGGCCAGCAGCAGCTGGCCTCGTACTACGCCACCGCCGACGCCCTGCTGGTCACGCCGCTGATCGACGGCATGAACCTGGTCTGCAAGGAGTACGTCGCCGTGCAGGAGGCCCGG
>DATDIH010000242.1:0-19772 GCA_036521155.1 Streptosporangiaceae bacterium | reverse complement strand
CGACCGGCGCGGCCGCGGGCCGCTCAGCCACGGGCCGCTCAGCCACGGGCCGCTCGGCCGGGGCGGCCTGCGGCTGCGGGGCCTGGAACAGCACCTGCGGAGCCTGGAAAGCTACCGCGGGCACCGCCGGGGCCGGCGGGGCGGGGTCAGGCGGGCCGGCCGGGCGGCTGGAAACGCCACCCCGGCTGAGCCCGGTGCTCACCGCACCGTGGTCGGTGCCACCTGTCCCGTCACCTGATCCTGTGTTGTCTGGCTCGTTCTCGAGCATCCGGGCAATCTCCCGTCAAGCTCCCGGGCGCGCGGACCCGGCAAGGGTCCTGCGCGCCACACGGGAGCACATAGTGTCCTCGTCCCTGGACGGAGCCGGCCATTTCGGCGGCTGCGGCGCCCAGGTTCGTTACCTGTCTCAGTTCTGCGTGTGGCCGCGAGGACTGCCCCGCATGCCACCCGGCGTACTGGCCGCGCTGACGCGCGGAAATGCGGACCGGCGTACGGGTGAACCGCACGGGTCCGCAGCCCATGGGGCGCACAGGCGCCCTCATGGCACGTTTACCTTTGCCGGCGTCGGCGCCACGACCTCCGCGTCCGGGCCGAGGATGCCCTGGGCCAACCGGGTCACTGCCACGGCTGGCTGCACGGTTGCGGCTCCTCCCGGGAGCATCCCGTTCAGTACATCCTCAGGCCGCACGGCGGGCTCAGTGTGCCGAACAACCAGTCTTATTGTCGCACATTCGTGATGGTCGATGGCCCCGGCGCGCGGGCTGACTTCCAAGGTCAGCACGGCGGCGCGAGCGTCGAAGCGGCGGACGCCCTTGCTGGTGAGCCGTTCCACCGGCACCTCGGCGGCCGCCAGGAAGGCACCGGCCGCCGCGGCAGCGGCATCCGGCGCGACTCCGGGCAGTTCCACCAGCCACTCCGACACCATCAGGCGGCCGTTGAGCGAGCCGCCGGAATCTTCAGCTACTTCGATAACGTCTATCCCGTCCGGCAACGCTCTGTCCAGTACCGAACGCATACCGGCAGGATCGACGGGCGCGGTGAGCCCCAGGGTGAGGTATTCGGCCTCGCTGGCCACCCCGGTCTGCGTGCCGCTGGCGTAGGAAATCTTGGGGTGCGGGCTGAAGCCGGCCGAGTGCGCGATCGGCAGCCTGGCCTGGCGCACGGCCCGCTCAAAGGCGCGCTGCACGTCCCGGATGCTGGCGAACCGCATCCGGCCGCGCTTGGCGTACCGGACCAGCAGATGCTGCACGACCGGCGCGGGCTCCGGGCCGGTAGGACGGTTCTTGGACGCGGGCATCGGTCAGCTCACGCTCAGCACCGGGAGCAGCTTGGTGCCTTCCGGCAGCCGCTCCCCGGTCGGGCCGGTCTGGATCTCGGTGCCCATCGACGGGCAGACGCCGCAGTCGTAGCAGGGCGACCAGCGGCAGTCTTCGACGTCGCCGGTGCCGCCCAGGGCTTCCTGCCAGTCCTGCCACAGCCAGTCCGGGTCCAGGCCCGCGTCGAGGTGACCCCAGGGCAGGACCTCGTCCTCGTCACGCTCGCGGGTGGTATACCAGTCCAGGTCGACCGGCTCGCCGGCCAGCGCCTGGCCGGCGCAGGCCACCCAGCGGTCGAAGGAGAAGTGCTCGCTCCAGCCGTCGAACCGGGCCCCGTCGCGCCACACGGTCTCGATGACCTTGCCGACCCGCCGGTCGCCGCGGGACAGCAGGCCCTCGATCACCGAGGGCTGGCCGTCGTGGTAGCGGAAGCCGATGGACCGGCCGTAGGCCTTGTCGGCCCGCAGGGCCGCGCCCAGCTTGCGCAGCCGGCTGTCCACCACCTCGTGCGGGGTCTGGGCCGCCCACTGGAACGGGGTGTGCGGCTTGGGCACGAACCCGCCGATCGACACCGTGCAGCGGATGTCCTTGTGCCCGGTGATCTCCCGGCCGGTCTGGATGACCCGGCGGGCCAGGTCGGCGATGGCCAGCACGTCCTCGTCGGTCTCGGTGGGCAGGCCGCACATGAAGTACAGCTTCACCTGCCGCCAGCCGCTGGCGTAGGCGGTGGTGACCGTGCGGATCAGGTCGTCTTCGGTGACCATCTTGTTGATCACCTTGCGCATCCGCTCCGAGCCACCCTCGGGCGCGAAGGTCAGGCCGGACCGGCGGCCGTTGCGGGTCAGCTCGTCGGCCAGGGTCACGTTGAACGCGTCCACCCGGGTGGACGGCAACGAGAGGCCGGTGTTGGTGCCCTCGTAGGCGTCGGCCAGGTCCTTGGCGATCTCGTTGATCTCGCTGTGGTCGGCGCTGGACAGCGAGAGCAGCCCGACCTCGCTGAAGCCGGTGGCCTGCACCCCCTGCTCGACCATCTGGCCCACGGTGGTGATCGACCGCTCCCGCACCGGCCGGGTGATCATCCCGGCCTGGCAGAACCGGCAGCCGCGGGTGCAGCCACGGAAGATCTCCACGCTGTAGCGCTCGTGCACGGTCTCGGCCACCGGGACGATGGGCTTGCGCGGGTACTGCCACTCGTCCAGGTCCATGACCGTGTGCTTGGCCACCACCGGGGGGATGCCCCGGTCGTTGGGCACGGTCTTGCCGATGCGGCCATCGGGAAGGTAGCTGACGTCGTAGAAGCGCGGGACGTACAGGCTGGCTTCGGCGGCCAGGGTGCGCAGCAGCCCGTCGCGGCCGCCGGGACGGCCGTTGCGCTTCCAGGCCCGGACGTGCCCGGTGATCTTGAGGACCGCTTCTTCCCCGTCGCCCAGCACCACGCCGTCCAGGAAGTCGGCGATTGGCTCGGGGTTGAACGCGGCGTGCCCGCCCGCGATGACCAGCGGGTGCCAGGTCCCGTCCTCGGGGTCCCGGTCCTCCCCGCCTCGGTCAGCACTGTGCAGCGGGATACCGGCCAGGTCCAGCGCGGTGAGCAGGTTGGTGTAGCCCAGCTCGGTGGAAAAACTCACGCCGAGCAGGTCGAAGTCGCCGACCGGACGGTGCCCGTCCACGGTGAACTGGGGTATCCCGTGCTCACGCATCAGGGCTTCCATGTCGGGCCAGACGCTGTAGGTACGCTCGGCCAGCACGCCGTCCTGCTCGTTCAGGATTTCGTACAGAATCTGTACGCCCTGGTTGGGCAGGCCCACCTCGTACGCGTCCGGATACAGCAGCGCCCAGCGCACGTCGGTGCGGTCCCAGTCCTTGACGACCGAGTTGACTTCGCCGCCCACGTACGCGATCGGCTTCCGGACGCGCGGGAGCAGCGGCTCGAGGCGTGGGTAAACCGACTCTGTTGGCATCACACCAGCCTACCTAGGGCTGGCCGTCGTTCGGGCGCACAGCCTTTCAGCAATTGCGCGGGCCCTCTTATTCCGCAGCGTGAGCGGCCGGTACCGGAGCGGGAAACCGAAGTACGGCCGATGCTGGCCGGTCACGGTAAATGCGGTTATTCGAAGACCTGGCGTTTGTGGTGGACGGAAAGGAGCAGGCCGACCGCGATCATGTCGGCGAAGATGGCTGAGCCGCCGTAGGAGATGAAGGGCAGCGGAAGGCCGGTGATGGGCATGATGCCGACGGTCATGCCGACGTTGACGAACGCCTGGAACAGGAACCAGATGGCGATGCCGGCGGCGACCAGCATGCCGAAGCTGTCGTCGGCGCGGGTGGCGATGCGCAGGGCCCGGACCACCACCACGCCGAGCAGGGCCACGATGACCACGGCGCCCACAAAACCGAGCTCCTGGCCCGCGACGGTGAAGATGAAGTCGGTGCTCTGGGCGGGCACGTAGCTGCCGGACACCGACTGGCCGTGGAACAGGCCCTGCCCGAACATGCCGCCCGAGCCGATGGCGATCTTGGCCTGGATGGCGTTGTAGCCGGAGCCGGCCGCGTCCGACGACGGGTGCAGGAACGAGGAGAACCGGGTCAGCTGGTAGCCCTTGACCAGGTTCAGGCTGAGCGCGGCGATGACCCCGGCCGCGGCCACCGCGAGCAGGATCAGCACCCAGCGCAGCTGGATCCCGGACAGCAGGATCATCCCGGCCAGCACCACCACCAGCACCATGGAGATGCCCAGGGCCGGCTCGATGATGACCAGGCCGATCAGGGGCGCGCCGCAGGCGATCACGATGCCGACCTCGCGCAGGCTGGGGCCGGGGCGGCCTGCCGACGGGTCCCGGGCCCCCTCGCGCAGCTCGCTGAACAGCAGCGCCGTCATCAGGATGAGGGCGATCTTGGCGTACTCGGACGGCTCGATCTGAAAGCCGCCGGGCAGATCGATCCAGCCCGCGGCCCCGTTGACGGTGGCCCCGAGCGGGGTCAGCACGACCAGCAAACCGAGCACGGCGGCCCCGTAGACGACCGGCGCGAACACCCGCAGCTGGCGGTGGTCGACCAGGCTGACCAGCGCCATCATGACCAGGCCGATCACCACGAAGATGGCCTGCTTGTCCAGGTAGGTGTGCGGGTTGGCGCCCCGCTGGACCAGGCTCGGCTCGGTGGCCGAATAGACCAGCAGCACCCCCAGGGCGCACAGGGCCAGCACCGCGGCGATCAGGATCCAGTCCAGGTGGCGCAGGCGGCTGTCCCGGGACGTGACCCGGGTGATCATCGAGCGCGGGCGGGACCGGAACGCGCCCGGCCGCGGCCCACCGCCGTAGCTGCGCTGCGTAACACTCATGGGGTCACGCTCATCCGGAGTATCCCTTCGGCGCGGTGATCTTGCCGGTCGAGGCGATCTGCGGCAGCGACTTCGGCACCTGGCCGCCCGGGACCGCGGCCTGGTGGCCTTCCAGGCCGTAGATGCCGTCCCAGATCTGCCGGACCGCGGGGGCCGAGGAGTCGGCGCCGTAGCCGGAGTCGGGGATCATCACGACCACCACGTACTGCGGGTCGTTACAGGGCGCGAACGAGGCGAACACCGAGGTGGCCACCTTGCCCATGACCTGCGCGGTACCGGTCTTGCCGCCCACGCAGACCTTGTTCAGCGGGAAGCCGGAGAACGCGCCGGCCGCGGTGCCCTGGGTCACCACCCCGGCCAGGGCGCTGCGCAGGTAGGACAGGAAGCCGGACGAGGCCGGCAGGTGCGCGGCCACCGGTGGCGTGATCTGCTTGACCACCTGGCCGGACGGGCTGACCAGGGCCTGGCCGATCCGCGGCTGGTAGAGCGTGCCGCCGTTGGCCAGGGCCACGTAGGCGTTGGTCAGCTGGAGCGGGGTGGCCAGGTCGTAGCCCTGGCCGATGGCGGCGATGGCCGCCTGGCCGGGCTCCCAGACGTTGCCGCTCTTGCAGTCCTGGTATTCGATCTGCTGGACGTAGGTGCCGTCGGCCTTGCCGTACTTGCACCAGTTCTGGCCCTGGTGGGCGTTGTCTTTCCAGTAGTAGTAGAGCCACTCGCGGGTCGGCACCGTGCCCGAGGCCTCCTCGGGCAGGTCGATCCCGGTCGTCTTGCCGAAGCCCCACGCCAGCGCTTCCTTCTGCATCTTCTGCACCGGGGCGCTGGCGCTGGTGACGACGTTGGCGTGGGGGTTGTCCCGCTGCCACATCTCGTAGCCCAGGTTGTAGTACACGGTGTCGCAGGACTGGATCAGCGCCTCGGCGAAGCTCATGTCGCCCTGGTTGGGCTCACCGTCGTTCTTGTAGGTGTGGCCGCCGATGTCCACCGTGGCCGGGCAGTTGTACTGGCCGTCGAGCGGGAAGCCGTCGGACACCGCGGCCGCGGTCGAGGTCACCTTCCAGGTGGAACCGGGGGCGTACTGGCCCTGGGTCGTCCAGTTGATGGCCGGGGCCCCGTCCGACTGGCCGAACAGCGCGTCGAACTGGGACTGCGAGAGGCCGTTGGTCCAGACGCTGGGGTTGTAGTCGGGGTAGCTGGCCATGGCCACCACCCGGCCGGTCGTGGTCATCACCACGGCCGCGCCCTGGTTGGCGTCGTTGCCGGCCTCCCGGGCCTTCTTGATGGCCGAGTTCAGGGCGTCCTGGGCGTCGGCCTGAATCTTGGAGTTGATGCTGGTGACGAGGTTGTCGCCGGGCTTGGCGGCGGTCCCGCCCACGGTGCCGGTGACGTCGCCGGCCGCGTTCACCGAGACGGTGTCGGTGCCGGTCGTACCGGTGAGGGCCTGGTTGTACTGCTCCTCCAGCCCGGCCTGGCCGACCAGGTCGGCGGTGGAGTAGCCGGTCCCGGCGGGCAGGTGGTCCTTCTTCAGCTGCTCGGTCGTGGCGGGCTGCAGGTAGCCGAGGACCTGGGCCGGGTTGGCCCCGTGCGGCATCGGGTAGGTCACGACCCCCTGGGCCTGGGCGGTCACGCCCGGGAACTGGTCCTGCTCCTCCATGATCTGCAGCGCGACCTGGTCGCTGACGTTCTCATCGACCGGGATCGGCTGATACGGCGAGCCCGCCCAGCAGGGCTGCTTGACCTTGGCCGTGCACAGCCGGACCTTCTCCTTGAGCGTGTCGTAGGGCAGGTTGATCATGGGCGCCAGCCGGCGCAGGACGCTGTCCCCACCGTCCTTTCGCTGGGAAAGGGTCATCATGTCGACCGAGACCACCAGCTTGGTGCGGTTGGTCACCAGCGGATCGCCGACGTCGTCGAGGATCTGGCCGCGAACGGCGGGCACCACGATGTTGCGCGTCTGGTTCGCCGACGCCAGCTTGACGTAGCTGGTGCCGTTCATGACCTGGATGTACCAGAGCCGGCCGCCCAGCGTGATCAAGAGCGAAGCCACCACCACGTACAGCACCAGCATGCGCCGCCGTGACGCCGAGATCATCGAAATCCTCCCCGTTTCCTGCCAGCCCATTTCCGGCCGGTACGGTTCCTCCGGAACAGACGCCCGAGCCAGGTGCCGCGGCGCATCTTCAGCCGCGGCCCAGCCGGGCGGCCGTAGGCCCGGCTGCCGCCCAGGGTCCCGCCGAGGGCACTGCGTTTGCGCAACGAACGGCTGCGGCCGAACGTGCCCCGGCGCGGGGTCGCCCGGCCGGGCGATCCGCCGCTGCCGATGCTCGCGCTCATGCTGCGCTTACGGAACTTGGGGGCGGCCCCGGCGCGGGGCGCCGCGCGGGCGCTCCGGCCCGCGAACGGGCCGCGCCGGCCGCCGAAATGCATGCGCGGCGCGGCCTTGGGCCCGGAGTACCGGGGTTTGGTAACGCCCAGGCCGGACGCTGACCCGCCGGTGCCGCGCAGCCCGCTGGCCCGCAGCCGCGGCTCACGCTGCGGGGTGCCGCCCAGGGCCGAGGGCCGGGTCGGGCTGGACGTCCGGGCCGCGGCGATCCAGGCGTCACCGCCGCGCCGCTCCCCCAGGTGCAGCCGGGGCGAGCCGGACGCGCTGGCCTGCCGGACCGCGCCGCTGGACAGCCCGGCGGCACCGATGGCGCTGGCCGCGGCCGAGGACAGGGCGGCCGATGCCCCGACCGCGGTGTCGCTGTTGCCGGCCCAGCCGTTGAGCTTGACCACGCCGAACAGCACGAACGGGCTGAGCAGCACGTTGTACACGACCAGCGACGGGAGCACGTGCTGGACCGCGGCCCAGGTGACCTCGGGGTCGCTCAGCATCACGCCGAGCACGGCGTAGAGCACCGCGCCGACCGCGGCGGCCCCGGCCGAGATGGCCACGTAGAGCGCGGGTGACTCCTCCCCCAGGGCCGCGAGCCGCCCGCACAAGTAGCCGACCAGGGTGAAGACCAGCGCGTACTGGCCGATGGTGTGCCCGGCGGGCGGGGCCACGTCCAGGGCCAGGCCGGCCAGGAAGCCGGTCAGCATGCCGGGCACCGGCCCGCCGGTCAGGGCCAGCGCCACCACCACCAGCAGCACCAGATCCGGCCCGGCCCCGCCGGGCAGCGCGAGCCGGTTGACCACGGTCAGCTGAGCCGCGAGCGCCACCGCGCACAGCACCACCGAGATCAGGAGCCGCCGCACCTCAGCCCCCCGAGGTGGCCGGGCCGCCGGAGGCGGTGGGCGCGCCGGGGGCGGTCGGGGTCACGGTCACGGTGACGGTCGGCGCGGGCTTGGGCGCCGCGGGCAGCACGGCGTCGTGCGGGTCCTGGGCCGGGCCGCCCACCACCACACCGACCACGCCCAGCGAGGTGAAGTTGACGAACGGCTTGACCAGCGCGGTCTGGGTCAGCGAGCCGGCGTTGCCCTGGACCCTGGTCACCTGGCCGATCGGCACCCCCGGCACGTACGGGGTGTTGTGCACGGAGCCGAACGTGACCAGGTCCTGGCCGGCCTGCAACGTCGCGTTGCCGTCGAACAGCTTGAGCTGCAGCACGGTCGGGCCGGACAGCGACTTGCCGGTCCCGGTGATCGAGCCGATCTGGTCGTTGCCCGCCATCCGCGCGCCCACCACCGACACGGCGTCGGTAGCCAGCAGGACGGTGGAGGTGCCCGAGCTGACCTGGGTCACCGTGCCGACCAGGCCCTGGCCGTTGAGCACGGTCTCGTGGGCCCTGACCCCGTCCTTGCGGCCCACGTCGAGCGTGACGGTGTCGCTGTAGTCCTGGCCGGCCGCGATCACGCTGGCCGCCACGACCTTGTAACCGCCCCTGCCCGCCAGCCGCAGCAGCGAGGACAGCTGGGCCTCGTCGGCCCGGCTGAGCTGAGCCTGGCTCAGCTCAGCGCGGAGCTTGGCGTTGGCCGCCTGCAGCGAGGCGATCTTGCTGGCTGAGGAGGGGCCGCCGGTCACCCAGTCGAACACCGAGGACACCGGGCTGGTGACGTCGCTGGCCACCCGCTCCACCGGCCCGAAGATGCCGGATCCGGCCCCACGGGCACTTGAGGTGCCGCCGTCCCGGAAGTCGATGGTGATCAGCGCGATCGCGGCGACCAGCAGGACAGCGAGGACCAGGCGTACTCGCCGGGTGTCGTGCATGCGGCTCCTCGCGGGCGCCGCGGCTGGGCGGCGGCCCTGTTACTCAGCGCCGGGTCTCGGGCACGAGAACCTGGCGCAGCGTCTCGAAATCCTCCACGCACTTCCCGGTTCCCAGTACCACCGAGTCGAGCGGGTTGTCGGCCACGTGAACGGGCATGCCCGTCTCTTCGCGGATCCGCTGGTCGAGCCCGCGCAGTAGCGCTCCCCCGCCGGTTAGGGCGATACCCCGGTCCATGACGTCACCGGCGAGCTCGGGCGGGCACTTGTCCAGCGTGGTCTTCACCGCGTCGATGACCAGGTTAAGGGGTTCTTCGATGGCGCGCCGGACCTCGGAGGCAGAAATCACGATCGTCTTGGGCAGGCCACTGACCAGGTCGCGGCCGCGGATCTCGGCGTGCGGCTCATCGGCCCCGGGGAAGGCCGACCCCAGCGCCATCTTGATCTCCTCGGAGGTGCGCTCGCCGAGCATCAGCGAGTACTCCTTCTTGCCGAAGCTGATGATGGCGTCGTCCAGTTCGTCGCCGCCGACCCGGATGGACTGCGAGGTGACGATGCCACCCAGCGAGATCACCGCGACCTCGGTGGTGCCGCCGCCGATGTCCACCACCATGTTGCCGGTCGGCTCGTTGACCGGCAGGCCGGCGCCGATCGCGGCGGCCATCGGCTCCTCGATGATGTAGACCCGCCGGGCGCCGGCCTGGTGGGCGGCCTCTTTGACCGCGCTCTGCTCGACCCCGGTGATGCCGCTGGGCACGGCGACCACGATGCGGGGCTTGGCCAGGTGCCGCCGGCGGTGCACCTTCTGAATGAAGTAACGCAGCATCCGCTCGGTGACGTCGAAGTCGGCGATCACGCCGTCCTTGAGCGGCCGGACGGCCACGATGTTGCCCGGGGTCCGGCCGATCATCCGTTTGGCTTCGATGCCGACGGCCACGATCTGGCCGTTGTTGGTGTTGAGCGCGACGACGGAGGGCTCGTTGAGCACGATCCCTCGGCCCCGCACGTACACCAGCGTGTTGGCGGTGCCCAGGTCGACCGCCATGTCGCGGCCGAGAATCGCCATCGCGTTGCTCATGGGGAGGGCAACCTTCCCGATCGGGCGCTGCTCTGCTGGTCAGACCCTGTGGGCTGGTCAGGCCAGTTGACGCCTTAACAAATACTTCGGAGGCCACGCCGCTCTGGTTGCGGGTAGCAGGGGCCTGCCTCGGCCGGGCCGGGTCAGGCGAGTTCAGGGAAGAAAATCTTGATTTCCCGCTGGGCCGATTCGGGCGAGTCGGAGCCGTGGACAACGTTCTCGCCGATCTCCAGCGCATGATCACCACGGATGGTGCCCGGCGTGGCCGCCACCGGGTCGGTCGCGCCGGCCAGCCCGCGGAAGGCCTGAATGGCCCGCGGACCCTCCGCCACCAGCGCCACCAATGGCCCGGACGTGATGAAGTCCACCACCGGTTCGAAGAATGGTTTGCCGACGTGCTCGGCGTAGTGGGTACTGGCCGTCTCCCGATCCAGAGTCCTCAGTTCCAGCGCGGCGATGCGCAAGCCCTTGCGTTCGATCCGCTCGATCACCGTGCCGATCAGGCCACGGCGGACGCCATCGGGCTTGATGAGGACAAGAGTACGTTCCGGCAACGACGCTCCTTCTGAGAATGCATGTGAGCGAGAGCCACGGTCCAGTGGTCGCGAGAGAAACCCGCGGCAGGCAGTTTACCCGCGTCATCGGGTGACAGCACCGGCGCGGCGCGCCTGGCCGGTGAGAATTATGACGCCAATCGCGATCAGCCCGGACACCAGCCCGGCCAGCTCCCACACCCCCACCGCGCCGGCCAGGGCCAGCCGCTCCGCCGCCTGGGTGCGACCCGGGCCGGCCGCCAGCTGGGTCACCATCCGCACCTGCACGGCGCCGGCCGCCAGGTAGCCGGTCATCACCCCGGCCAGCAGCAGCGATGCCCCCGACAGCGCGCTGGCCGCGGTGGCCTCGGCCGCGGTCCCGGCCAGGGCGGCGGTCAGGGCCGCGGCCAGCCCACCGGCCAGCGCGGCGCTGATCCCGCCCAGGACCAGGCCGGGCACGAACGGCCCGGCCAGCCGGGCGGCGGCCAGTCCTTCCATGGCCACGACCAGTCCGGCCAGCACCACCGGGCGGGGGTGCCGCCGCAGCGTCAGCGCGGCCAGCACCCCGGCCGCTACCGCCACTGCCGTCACCCCGAGCGGCAGCCAGGGCGGCCCCGAGGCCGCCGCCGGGGTCAGCTGGCGCAGGCTGGTGACCGCGCCCGCGGCCGGGGCCACCACCAGGCCGGTAACCGCGGCGACCATCGGGAAGCAGAGCGGTCCGCCGACCAGCCGGTCGGCCGACGCCACCGCGGCCACTCCGTAGAGGATCAGCACGGCGACGGCCCCGGCGGCCAGCACCGCGAGCGGCGACCGGTAGGTGACGCCGACGCTGAGCGCGCCCAACCCGAGGCCGGGGACGGTCAGCACGGCGAGCTGGGCTCGCTCCTGGGTGGCGTCCTGGCGGGCTCGTGGCGCACGGGCTGGCTGGTGCGGCTGGGCGCTGTGCGAGCCATGTGACAGGTGAAGGCGAGGGGCGGCCGGGCGGGAGGCGCCGGGGCCGTCGGCGAGCACGGCGTACAGGGCGGTCACGGTCAGGGCCACCCCGGTCAGCCAGGGGTACGGGGCCAGCGCGCCGTGCCAGCCGCCGCTGGCCAGCCGTTCCCGGGCCAGCGCCGGCACCGCGGCCAGGCCCGCCACGGTGGCCGCCGCCCACAGGGTGGCCAGCAGCCGCCGCGGCCGGGGCCGGAGCTCCCAGGCCAGGCCGAGCGCGGCGGGCAGGGCCAGCCCGGCGGCCAGCCCGTGCAGCACCCGGACCGCGCCGATCGCGGCCACGGTCCGGGCCGAGCCGCCGAACACGTCGGCCACGTCCATGATCAGCAGGCCGGCCAGCAGCACGGGCCAGGCCCGCCACCGGATCACGGCCAGCCCGGCGATCCCGGCCACGCCGGCCATGGCGGGCAGGGCCAGCCCGGCGGCCCGCAGCACCGCGACCGACGTCCCGGGGCCGCCCGCGACACCGCCGGCCGGGCCGAGGGCCCAGGCGATGGCGTTCGGCGCTTGCAGGAGGCAGAGCGGGATGACGGCGGCCACCACCGCCGCGGCCACCAGGTCGGCGGCGATCCGGCGCGCGGCCCGCGGCGCGGGCTGGTCTTCGGGGGCGGGGTACGCCGGGGCGGCGGGAACTGGTGTGGGGTCTGCGGGTGCGGGGGCCGGAGCGGGCTCAGAAGGGGCGAGTCCGGCGGGGGCCGGAGCGGAGCGGGCGGGCGCGGAGCGGGCGGCAGCGGGTGCGGGGGGCGCCGGACTGGCGTACGCGGGATCGGAGGGCGATTGCGAGGGCGCGGCGGGCGCGGGCGCGGAGGGGCCGGCGGCTGGGCCGGCGGGGAGTTGGCCCGGGGGTCGCGAGGCCACATGGGCGGCGTCGGCGGGCGTGGCGGGGCTGGGAATTGGGCCGCGGCTGGGTGCCGAGGCGTCGCGGGCTGGCCTGGCGTGGGCGCCAGGCCGGACCAGCCGGCCGATGCTCGTCACTAACCGCTCACCTCTAATTACTCAGGGCGACGGTTCTTAGACTAGCCCGGGTCGGGCGGCTCCACCTTGTTGGCGAGATGAATTCCGCCGAACCACAGCGCGAGGAAGACGACACCGAGGACGTACAGGGCGGGGACCTCGATACCGGCCAGAATGATGAGGAACTGGAACACCGTGCCCGCGATCAGGGCCCAGCGGCCGCGGCCGATGACGCCGGCCAGCAGGATCGCGGCCAGGGCCAGTCCCCCGCCCACCCCGAACGCGATCCCGTGGCTGAGGTGCTCGATGGTGATCGCCACCGGCATGGCCAGGATCAGGAAGACCGCCTCGAACACCAGCACCGACGACAGCAGCCGCCGCAGGATGGGACGCTTCTTCCGGGGGCGGGCCTGCTCGGGCGCCTCGGCCGGCTGCTCAGTGAGTGGCTCGCTCATGACAAATCAGCGGCGGTGAAGGAATGGCGGCCGGTGCCGCCGTCGGCCACGGGCAGGTCGGTGGTGGGTGCGTCCGGCATCAGCAGCAGCCGGGCGTCGCCCACGGTGATGACCGAACCGGTGATCAGCACCCCGCCACCGCCGGGCAGGTCCGGGTCGGGGGTATCGTCGGCCAGGCCGACTGCGATCTCGATGGCGTCGTCCATCCGCTCGGCCACGTGCACCCGGTCCAGGCCGAACACGTCACCGGCCAGCTCGGCCAGTTCCTCGGTGGGCATCGAGCGGTCCGAGGAGTTGCGGGTGACCACCACGTCGGACAGCACCGGTTCCAGTTCGTCCAGGATGCCGGCCACGTCCTTGTCCGCGCTGACGGCCAGCACGCCGACCAGGCGGCTGAAGCTGAACGCCTCGGTCAGCGCGGCCACGGTGGCGGCCATGCCGGCCGGGTTGTGGGCCGCGTCCCCGACCACCGTGGGGCTGCGCCGCATCACCTCCAGCCGCCCCGGGGAGCGCAGGCCCGCGAAGGCCTGGCGGATCAGGCCGACGTCGAGCGGGGCCCGGGTGCCGCCACCCTCCTGGGCGTCCTCGGCGGCCCCGGCGAAGCCTTCCACCGCGGCCAGGGCGCAGGCCGCGTTGGACGCCTGATGCTCACCGAACAGCGGCAGGAACAGCTCGCCGTAGGTGCCGTTGAGGCCGCGCAGGGTCAGCTGCTGGCCGCCGATGGCGATCTCCCGGTCCAGCACCCCGAACTCGAGCCCTTCCCGGGCCACGGTCGCACCGACTTCGGAAATCCGGCGCAGCAGCACCTCGGCCGCGGGCAGCGACTGCTGGGCCAGCACGGCCAGCGCGCCGGGCTTGATGATCCCGGCCTTCTCCCCCGCGATCTCCTCCACGGTGTCGCCCAGGTACTGGGTGTGGTCCAGGCCGACCGGGGTGACCACGGCCACCGCGCCGTCGGCGATGTTGGTGGCGTCCCAGGTCCCGCCCAGGCCGACCTCGATCACGGCCACGTCCACCGGCGCGTCGGCGAAGGCGGCGAAGGCCATGCCGGTCAGCACCTCGAAGAAGGACAGCGGGGTCCCGGTCTGCTCGTCGGTGAGCCGAAGGTACGGCTCGATCTCCTGATACAGGGCCACGAACTGCTCGGCGTCGATGGGCTGGCCGTCGATGCAGATCCGCTCCCGGATGGAGACCAGGTGCGGGCTGGTGAACCGGCCCGTGCGCAGACCCCGGGCCCGGAGCAGGGCGTCGATCATGCGGGCGGTGGAAGTCTTGCCGTTGGTGCCGGTGATGTGGATGACCGGGTACGCGCGCTGGGGGTCGCCGAGCAGCCCGGCCAGGGTGGCGATCCGGTCCAGGGTGGGCTCGATCGAGGACTCGGGGCGGCGCAGCAGGATCTCCCGCTCCACCTCGCGCAGCGCGCCGTCGTCGGTCACGGCTGGGTCCAGCAGGGCGCAGTACTCACCCGTCCAGGCTACTGGGGCGCGCGGGCCGCCGGTCCGGTCCCCGGCGGGACCGGGAGCTGGGGCTCGTCCAGGCCCGCGGCCATGATGCAGATGCGGTCCCGGCCCTCCGCCTTGGCCTGGTAGAGCGCGGCGTCGGCCACGGCCAGGAGCTCGTCCAGGTCCTGCCGGGTGTGGGCCAGTTCGGCCACGCCCACCGAGATCGTGACGCTGCACCCGACCGCGGCTTCCCGGCCGTCGCTGACCACGATCGGCTCGTCGGCGATGTGCCCGCGCAGCCGCTCGGCCACCCGCCCGGCCTCGGTGCCCGAGGTGTGCGGGAGCAGGATCGCGAACTCCTCACCGCCGAACCGGCCGATCAGGTCGCCCTCGCGCAGCTCGGTCTTGAACCGGTCCGAGATCACCCGCAGCACGCGGTCGCCCGCCAGGTGCCCGTGGGTGTCGTTGACCAGCTTGAAGTGGTCAATGTCGATGATGGCCAGCGAGGTGGGCGACCAGTAGCCCCGGATACGGGACAGCTCGGTGCTGGCCTCGCGGTGCCAGGTGGCGGCGTTCAGCAATCCGGTCTTGGCATCGGTCCGGGCTTCGGCGACGAGCTGGGAGTGCATGAGGAACCGCTTCTGCATGAGGACGACGGGCAAGGCCACGACCAGCGCGGCCAGGGTGTAGGAGAGCCCCAGCGTGACCAGGGAGGCCAGGCAGGTGACGGTCACGTCGGTGGTGACGGCCTCGCGGGTGAAGGTCAGCGCGCGGATCCGGGCGGTCGGGCTGGTCAGCTTGACCGCCCCCACCACCAGCCAGACGTTGATCAGCCAGCCGGTGATGGCCGCGGCCACGATGCCGGCCAGCAGGCCGACCGCGTGGGCGCTGGGGCTGAGCGAGCCGTCGAGCAGCGGCCGGACCCCGCTGTGGAACTCCACCGAGGCCGCGCCGTAGCCGAGGCCGATGGAGGCGATGCTGAACGCCCGCCGGTGGATCAGGTTGCGGCGGACCCGCAACTGCTTCATGACCACCATCGGGATCGGGGCCAGCAGGACGTAGACCGGCGGCAGCAGCAGCGCGATCGAGAGGTACCAGACCTCCTGCAGGTCCCGGGTCATGGTGTCGCGGGACAGCTTGACGTCCCGGATGGCCTCGATCATCGCGGCCGAGCAGGCCAGCAGCAGCAGGTAGACCGGAACCTGGGACAGGTGCCACGTGGTGTGCCACGCGGCCAGCACGGCGAACGCGGCGGCGGCCAGCACGGTCGCCATCACGTAGGCCCGGGCCCCCGGGGCCAGCGCCCACAGGGGCCAGCGCCGGATCGAGGCCACCGACCAGCGGTGCCTCGGCATAGCGGACGTAAGCGTCACCCTCATACTCCTGCAAATTGCATTTCAGTTTTTACCTAAGCTTCCAAAGACGCTTTTGCCGAAACTTCGGCATTTATCCCAAACTGTTATGAACGACGCAATCAGAATTGCGTGTAATAAACCGCCCGGCCGGGCATCTTTTCTCCGCGGCGAATACCTTTCAGGAAGGATGCGCCATGCGGGTCGAGTGGGGCTGAACGCAGGGAGCAGGAGAAACGCACCCCGTCCCGGAGAGAGGAAGCTCAATGAGTATCGATTGGGACTAAGGCCGTAAAAAGTGACCCAGGTCCGGATCATATAGAAGGTCACTCGCCTCATCAGCCCGCACTCCTTTCTGCGGTGAGTGGGGGCTGGCGCCGCCAGTCGACGGCCAGCCACCAGGCCAGCGCGGCCCCGATGAGGCCACTGCCCGCGACGGCTATGGCCGGGGTGGTCACGCTCGCGACCACCCCGGCCAGCACGTAGAGAACCCCCTGGCCCAGGTTCATACCGCCGTTGGCGATGGCGTAGGCCTGGCCGCGGCGGTCGTCCGGCGCGGCCAGCACGAACGCGGCGTTGGCCGCGATCTGGTAGGAGGCCAGCAGGCCGGACCCGGCCACGATGGCCAGCAGGCCCAGCAGGCCCGGGCGGGCCAGGCAGGTGACCAGGATCAGGCAGGCGGCCACCGCCATCGGGCCCATCCAGTGCAGCCGGTCGGCCGGGCGCACCAGCCGGGTGAACAGCACCATGCCCACCGCGCTGCCCAGGGGGCCCGCGGCGAAGATCAGGCCAGCCGCCAGTGATCCGTGGTGCAGCCGGGCCGCGTACGGCACCGCCAGCGCCTCCGGCACCGTGTAGAACGCGCCCAGCCAGCCCAGCAGCATGAGCGAGCGGAGCCGGCCGGTGGTGAACACCAGCCGCAGCCCGGCCATCATCTCGGCCAGCCGGCTCTGGCGGCGGCGGCCCACGGCCGGCCGGGACCGCACGGCCACCGACAGCAGCAGAGCCGACACCGCGAACGTGCCCGCGTCGATCAGCAGCGCGGTCCTGGTGTGCAGCACCGAGACGATCACCCCGCCCGCCACGAACCCGCCGACCACGCCGACCTCCCGGGTCACCTGGGAGACAGCCAGGCCCAGGGTGTAGCGGTCGTCGGGCATGATCGTGGCCCGCAGCGCCGACCGGGCGCCCTGGAACGGGGCGTTCAGCGTCGCCACCGCGAACAGCAGCACGACCAGGCCCCACAGGGGCATGCCGGGCACGGCCATGATCCCGACCAGCACCAGCCGGGTCAGGTCGGCGGTGATCATGACGTCGCGGCGCGGGAACCGGTCGGCCAGGTCGGACAGGAACAACCCGCCGACCAGCCACGGCAGATAGGTCATGGCGTAGGTGAGCGCGGTCAGCAGCGGGGAGCCGGTCCGCTGGTACACGATCACGGTCAGCGCGACCCGGGCGAACTGGTCACCGGCGATCGAGGCGAACTCGGCCAGCCAGATGGCCCGGAACTCACCGTCGGCGAACACGTCGCGGAAAGTAGTCCGCCTCGACGGCGGCGGGGCATCCGCGGCCGGGAAGGCCCGTTCCGCCGTCTCCGCCACGAGACCTCCGATCTGCAAACCGTCGCTCTCTGAACCGCTCTGGTTACATGGTGGCGCGCAAAACCGGCAATCGCAACAAAGTGTGCCGAACACATCACGGAAGGACAGTCGGGCAGTTGGGCCCCCGGATGCACGTGCAACCGCACGACCAGCAAGTACCCGGGGACGGCGAGGCCACAGCCACTCAGGACCCAGGGGAAATTGGGCCCCCCGCTGTTCCGTCCGGGGGACGACCCCCCTGGACCCCCCGGAACCGGCGCTGCGGTACCTCGCCGTAATACCGGCCACTCACCGAGCCTCCGGCCCGGATCGCTAGACCGGTTAGACCGACTCGCCGTAGCCTGCGCGGTTACTCGCCGTAGGCAGCGTTCTACAGCGCAGCGAGCCTCTCAGTGAGGCGGGCGATGTCTTGCTCGGCGGCTTCGAGGCGCTGGCGGGTCTTGTCGATGACGGCGGCCGGGGCCTTGGCGGTGAAGCTGGGGTTGTTCAGCTTGGCCCGGGCCTGGTCGGCTTCCTTGCGGGCGGCGGCCAGGTCCTTGTCCATCCGCCGGCGTTCGGCGGCCACGTCGATGGTGCCGGCCGTGTCGAGTTCGACGGTGACGCCTTCGGCCTCGATGGACGCGGTGGCGGTGAAGCCGTCGGCGGGCGGGGTGAGCCGCAGGAGGAAGCGGATGGCCTCCTCGTGAGCCGCGGCCGGGCTGCCGTCCAGGCCACGCAGCCGGGCCACGACCCGCTGGCTGGGCCGCAGGCCCTGGTCGGAGCGGAACCGGCGCACCTCGGTGACCAGCCGCATGACCGCGGACAGCTCCGCCTCGGCCACCGGGTCGTCGAACGACAGCCGCGGCCAGGGCGCGACCATCACCGACTCCTCGCCGGTCAGCGCGGTCCACAGCTCGTCGGTGACGAACGGCATCACCGGGTGCAGCAGCTTGAGCAGGTTGTCCAGGACCAGCCCGAGCACGTCCCGGGTGACCTCGGCGGCAGCCTGCGCGGCCTGGTCGCCGGGCCGGTCCACGGCCGCGTTGAGCGGGATCTTGGCCAGCTCCAGGTACCAGTCGCAGACCTCGTCCCAGGCAAAGTGGTACAGCGTGTCGCAGGCCTTGGCCAGCTCGAAGCGGTCGAGGTCGCGGTCCACCTCGGCGATGACGCTGGACAGCCGGGACAAGATCCAGCGGTCCGGGGCCGACATCGCGGCCGCGTCCGGCAGCCGGCGCGGCACCCGGGCACCGTGGCCGAGCGCGAACCGGGCCGCGTTCCAGAGCTTGTTGACGAAGTTGCGGGAACCGGCCGCCCATTCGTCGCTGACCGGGACGTCGCTGCCGGGGTTGGCCCCGCGGGCCAGGGTGAACCGGGTGGCGTCGGCGCCGAAGCGGTCGATCCAGTCCAGCGGGTCGACCGCGTTGCCGCGGGACTTGGACATCTTCTTGCCGGTCGCGTCCCGGACCAGGCCGTGCAGGGCCACGTCGCGGAACGGCACGCTGTCGGCGGGTGTGCGGTCCCGCATGGCGTACAGGCCGAACATCATCATCCGCACGACCCAGAAGAACAGGATGTCGTAGCCGGTCACCAGCACGCTGGTCGGGTAGAAGGCGTGCAGGTCCGGGGTGTCGTCCGGCCAGCCCAGGGTGGAGAACGGCCACAGGGCCGACGAGAACCAGGTGTCGAGCACGTCGGAGTCCTGGCGCCAGCCGTCACCGGCGGGCGGTTCCTCGTCCGGGCCGACGCAGCGCACCTCGCCCTCGGGCCCGTACCAGACCGGGATCCGGTGCCCCCACCACAGCTGGCGGCTGATGCACCAGTCGTGCATGTCGTCGACCCAGGCGAAGTAGCGGGCCGCCATCTCCGGCGGGTGCAACCTCACCCGGTCATCGCGGACCGCGTCCCCGGCCGCCTTGGCCAGCGGCGCGACCCGGACGAACCACTGCAGGGACAGCCGCGGCTCGACGGTGGTGCCGCAGCGCTGGCAGTGCCCGACCGCGTGCAGGTAGGGCCGCTTCTCGGCCACGATCCGCCCCATCTCGCGCAGCGCGTCCACCACCGCCGGGCGGGCCTCGAACCGGTCCAGGCCCTGGAACGGCCCGTGCACGGTGACCACGCCACGCTCGTCCAGCACGGTGAGGCTGGGCAGGTCGTGGCGGCGGCCGATCTCGAAGTCGTTGGGGTCGTGGGCCGGGGTGACCTTGACCGCGCCGGTGCCGAAGGCCGGGTCCACGTGCTCGTCGGCGATGATCGGGATGCGGCGGCCGGTGAGCGGCAACTCCACGGTCTTGCCGATCAGGTGCTGGTAGCGCTCGTCGTCGGGGTGGACGGCCACCGCGGTGTCGCCGAGCATGGTCTCGGCCCGGGTGGTGGCCACGACGATGGAGTCATCGCCATCTCCGTAGCGGATGGAGACCAGTTCGCCCTCGTCGTCGCTGTGGTCGACCTCGATGTCGGACAGGGCGGTCAGGCAGCGCGGGCACCAGTTGATGATCCGCTCGGCCCGGTAGATCAGGCCTTCGTCGAACAGGCGCTTGAAGATCGTCTGGACG
>DATDIH010000241.1:0-38415 GCA_036521155.1 Streptosporangiaceae bacterium | reverse complement strand
CCATCTCCCTGGCCTTCTTCTCCGCGTCCTCGATCCCGCCGACCATGTAGAACGCCTGCTCCGGCAGGCTGTCGAACTGGCCGTCGACGATCGCCTTGAACGAGGAGATCGTCTCCTCCAGCGGGGTGAAGATCCCTTCCTGCCCGGTGAACTGCTCGGCCACGTACATCGGCTGGGACAGGAACCGCTCGATCCGCCGCGCCCGCCGGACGGTGACCTGGTCCTCCTCGGACAGCTCGTCGACACCGAGGATGGCGATGATGTCCTGCAGCTCGTTGTAGCGCTGCAGGATCTGCTGCACCGAACGGGCCACGTCGTAGTGCTCCTGGCCGACATACCGGGCGTCCAGGATCCGTGACGTGGAGTCTAGCGGGTCAACCGCCGGGTAAATGCCCTTCTCGGTGATGGCCCGGGACAGCGTGGTGGTCGCGTCGAGGTGGGCGAACACGGTGTGCGGGGCGGGGTCGGTGATGTCGTCCGCGGGCACGTAGATCGCCTGCATGGAGGTGATCGAGTGACCACGGGTGGAGGTGATCCGCTCCTGCAGCTGGCCCATCTCGTCGGCCAGGGTGGGCTGGTAACCCACCGCGGACGGCATCCGGCCGAGCAGGGTGGACACCTCGGAACCGGCCTGGGTGAACCGGAAGATGTTGTCGATGAACAGCAGCACGTCCTGCCGCTCGACGTCGCGGAAGTACTCGGCCATGGTCAGCGCGGACAGCGCGACCCGCAGCCGGGTGCCCGGCGGCTCGTCCATCTGGCCGAAGACCAGCGCGGTGTCGTTGATGACGCCGGACTCGGTCATCTCCACCCAGAGGTCGTTGCCCTCACGGGTGCGCTCGCCGACGCCGGCGAAGACCGAGACACCACCGAAGTTCTGCGCGACCCGGCGGATCATCTCCTGGATGAGCACGGTCTTGCCCACCCCGGCCCCGCCGAACAGGCCGATCTTGCCGCCGCGGACGTAGGGGGTGAGCAGGTCGAGGACCTTGATGCCGGTCACGAACATCTCGGTCCGCGGCTCGAGCTGGTCCAGCGGCGGCGGGTCGCGGTGGATCGGCCAGCGCTCTTCGATCTTGAGCGACGAGGTCGGCACGTCGAGGGTCTCGCCCAGGGTGTTGAACACGTGGCCCTTGGTCACCTCGCCCACCGGCACCTCGATCGGCACCCCGGTGTCGATGACCTCGGTGCCCCGGACCATGCCGTCGGTCGGGGCCAGCGAGATGGCCCGGACCACATCGTCGCCGATGTGCTGCTCGACCTCGAGGGTCAGCGTCCTGGTCTCGTCGCCGAGCTTGACGTCCACGTGCAGGGCGTTGTAGATCTCGGGCATCGAGTCGGCGGAGAACTCCACGTCAACGACGGGGCCGATTACCCGCACGACCCGGCCGGTTCCCGTGCCGCTGGTGCCCTCGGCGGGGTTTTCTACGGTCGCGGTCATAGTGTCACTCACTCACTCTCTGCTGAGGCGTCGGCCATGGCGTTGGCGCCGCCCACGATCTCACTGATTTCCTGGGTGATCTCGGCCTGCCGGGCGTTGTTGGCCTCCCGGGTCAGCCGCTCCGTCAGGTCGTTGGCGTTGTCGGTGGCCGCCTTCATGGCGCGGCGGCGCGAGGCCAGCTCGGACGCGGCCGACTCCAGCATGGCGTAGAAGATCCGGCCCTCGACGTACTGCGGCAGCAGCCGGTCCAGCACGTCGCTGGGACCCGGCTCGAACTCGTACATGGGCAGCGGGCCGCCCTCGGGCTCGCCCGTGCTCTCCTCGATCTCCAGCGGCAGCAGCCGGGCCACCATCGGCCTCTGGGTCAGCATCGACACGAACTGGGTACGGACGATGTAGATCTCGTCGACCCCGCCGTCCTCGGCCTTCTTGTCGAACGCCTCCAGCAGGCCGTTGGTGACCTCGGTCGCGTCGCTGACCGACGGCCGGGCCGAGAAGCCGCTGAACTGCTGGGCGATCTCGATGTCGCGGGCCCGGTGCCAGCCGATGCCCTTGCGCCCGCACACGTACGGGACGGCTTCGACGTTGCGCTCGCGCAGCGTGCGCAGCAGCCGGGCCTCTTCCCGCAGCACGTTGGTGTTGAACGCCCCGCAGAAGCCGGAGTCGCTGGTCAGCACCAGGACCGCGGCCCGGGTCACCGACTCCGGCTCGTTCACCAGCGGGTGGTCGATGGACGACGTCCGGCTGACCACCGCCTCGACGGCCCGGGTGAGCTCACGCGCGTACGGCTCAGCCTCGCGCATGCGCTGCTGCGCGCGGATGATCCGTGACGAGGCGATCAGCTCCTGGGCACGGGTGATCTTGCCGATCGACTGGACCGCCCGGATCCGCTGCCGGACGGCGCGAAGGCTGGCCGCCATGCTTAGCTGTTCTCCCCGGATGAGCTGCCGTTGGACGAGCCTGAGCCGGACGAGCCTGAGTCGGGCGCCGGCTCGCCACCGCGGGCGCTGTTGGCGTCGACCGGCCCCTGATCCGGCTGCTGGTTCTTGTACTTGTGCACGGTCTCCTGACCGGTCTCCTCGGCCGAGAGCGCCTCGGCGTCTTCCTCGGTGACCAGCAGCTCGCCGTCGCTCTTCTCGAACGTGGCCCGGAACTGGTCGACCGCGTCCTTGAGTGAGGACGCGGTGTCGTCGGACAGGTCGTTGGTCTCCCGGATCGAGTCCAGGATGCCCGCGTTGTTGCGCTTCAGGCTGTCCAGGAACTCGGACTCGAACCGCGACACGTCGTCGATCGGCACGTCGTCCAGGTGGCCGTTGGTTCCGGCCCAGATCGACACGACCTCGTTCTCCACCGGGAACGGGTCGTACTGGGGCTGCTTGAGCAGCTCGACCAGGCGGCCGCCCCGGTCCAGCTGGGCCCGCGAGGCCGCGTCCAGGTCGGAGGCGAAGGCCGCGAACGACTCCAGGTCGCGGTACTGGGACAGCGACAGCCGCAGCGTGCCGGCCACCTTCCGCATGGCCCGCACCTGGGCCGCACCGCCGACCCGGGACACCGACCGGCCGACGTTGATGGCCGGGCGGACACCGGAGTTGAACAGGTCGGTCTCCAGGAAGATCTGGCCGTCGGTGATCGAGATGACGTTGGTGGGGATGTAGGCCGAGATGTCGTTGGCCTTGGTCTCCACGATCGGCAGGCCGGTCAGCGACCCGCCGCCGAGGTCGTCGGACAGCTTGGCGCAGCGCTCCAGCAGCCGGGAGTGCAGGTAGAACACGTCACCGGGGTAGGCCTCACGGCCCGGCGGACGGCGCAGCAGCAGCGAGATGGCCCGATAGGCCTCGGCCTGCTTGGACAGGTCGTCGAACACGATCAGGGCGTGCTTGCCCTGGTACATCCAGTGCTGGCCGAGGGCCGAGCCGGTGTAGGGCGCGATGTACTTGAAGCCGGACGGGTCCGACGCGGGCGAGGCGACGATGGTGGTGTACTCCATCGCGCCCGCCTCCTCCAGCGACTGCCGGATGGAGGCGATGTTCGAGCCCTTCTGGCCGATCGCCACGTAGATGCAGCGGACCTGGCGCTCGGGGTCGCCGGACTCCCAGTTCGAGCGCTGGTTGATGATCGTGTCGATGGCGATGGCGGTCTTACCGGTCTGCCGGTCGCCGATGATCAGCTGCCGCTGGCCCCGGCCGATGGCGGTCATCGCGTCGATGGCCTTGATGCCGGTCTGCAGCGGCTGCTTGACCGACTGCCGCTCGACCACCGAGGGCGCCTGGGTCTCCAGCGGCCGCAGCTCGGTGTCGGCGATCTCGCCCTTGCCGTCCAGCGGGGTGCCCAGCGGGTCGACCACGCGGCCGAGGAAGCTGTCCCCGACCGGGACCGAGAGGATCTCGCCGGTCCGGCGGACCTGCTGGCCTTCCTCGATCTTGCTGAAGTCGCCGAGGATGACGACACCGATCTCGCGGATCTCCAGGTTCAGGGCCAGGCCGCGGGTGCCGTCCTCGAATTCGAGCAGTTCGTTGGCCATAGCCGAGGGCAGGCCCTCGACCCGTGCGATGCCGTCGCCACATTCGACGACGGTGCCGACCTCCTCCAGGGAGGCCGACTCCGGCTCGTACGCTTCGACGAAGCGCGCCAGAGCGTCCCGGATCTCGTCCGGCCGGATTGTCAGCTCCGCCATCTTCCTCAAGTCTCTCGTGTGAGTTGTCAGTTGATCAGGTGGTCAGCTTGCGGCGCAGGGACCCCAGGCGGGTGGCCACGCTGCCGTCGATCAGCTCGTCGCCGACCTGGATGGTCATGCCGCCGACCACGGTGGGGTCGATGACGACGTTGATGTACACCTCATGACCGTAGATGCCCGCCAGCACCTGGGCCAGCCGCTGGCGCTGCTGGGCGGTCGGCTCGGTGGGGGTCCGCACCACGGCGATGAGCCGCCGGCGGCGCTCGGCCGCGATCCGCGTGCACATGTCCAGGCTGGTCACGAGCGACCGGCCCCGCGGGTGCAGCGACATCTCGGAGATCAGCCGCAGCGCCACCGGGGACACCTTGCCCCCCAGCAGCGCATCCAGCAGCCCCTGCTTGTGCTCCTCGGTCACCACCGACTCGGTCAGCGCCGCGCGCAGCTCGGGCTGGGTGGCGACGACCCGGTTGAACCGGAACAGGTCGTCTTCCAGGTCGTCCAGCTGGCCCTGGTTCTCGGCGGCGAAGGCGAACGCCTCCACCGCGAGCTCCTCCAGCGCGTCGGTCATGTCCCCGGAACTGGCCCACTGGGCCCGGACCGTGGCCGCGACCAGCGCTTCGGCCGGCTCGCTGATCTTGCCGTGCAGCAGGTCGACCGTGATCGCGCCCTTCTCATCGGCCGGCCGCGACGGGTCGGCCAGCGCGCGCCGCAGCCCGTGCTCCCGGTCCAGCAGGTGCAGTACGGAAAAGAGCTCGCCGCCGACCGTCTCGGCCTGGGCGCCCTCGGCCAGGGCTCCGGGCAGCTGGTCCTTCAGCTCGGCGAAGGAGGCCCTGCTCACACCGCGCATCACCGGTCCGCCCTCGCCCCTATCCCGCCGTGCTGCTCCAGGTCGTCCAGGAACCGGTCGACCACCCGGCTCTGCCGGGCTTCGTCGGTGAGCGACTCGCCCACGATCCGGCTGGCCAGGTCGGTGGACAGGGCCCCGACCTCACTGCGCAGCGCGGTGAGCGCCTGCTGGCGCTCGGCCTGGATCTGCTGCTGGGCGGCCTCGGTGAGGCGGCGGGCCTCGGCCTGGGCCTCCTCGCGCATCTCGGCGATGATCTGAGCGCCCTGCTCACGGGCTTCCTCGCGCAGGCGCGCGGCCTCGTGCCGGGCCTCGGCCAGCTGCTGCCGGTACCGCTCGAGCGTCTCGTTGGCCTGGGCCTGAGCCTCTTCGGCCCGCTGCAGACCGCCTTCGATCTGGTTGGTGCGCTCCGCCAGCATCTTCTGCGCCCGCGGCAGCAGCAGCCTGCCCAGGAAGCCGAAGACGATGAGGAACGCGATGGTGCCGATGATCAGCTCGGTCCAGGTCGGAACCAGCGGATTCTGTGAGCCGGCCTCAGCCGCGATCACGTGGATGTGCATCGGGCGACCGCCCTTCCTGTCGTCCCAGTCACGAAATCAACCCTGGTTACTTACCGAAGATGAACGGGACGATCAGGCCGATCAGGGCCAACGCCTCGGCCAGCGAGAAGCCGATCCACATGTACTGAGTGATGCGGCCGGACGCTTCCGGCTGGCGGGCCATGGCCTCGATGGCGTGGCCGAAGATCAGGCCGATGCCGACGCCCGGCCCGATGGCGGCCAGGCCGTAGGCGATGGAGCCGGTGCTGCCGGTCACGCCCGTGGAGGCCGCGGCGACGACGTTGGCGGCGGTAGCGAGGTCAACCATTTCTCTGTCCGTTTCCTTTGGGTCAGCCCCGGCGGTTTCGCCGCCAGGGAGCGATTGGATCGTCCGTGCGGAGAGAGCCCTAGTGGCTGCCCTCCAGGGAGTCCGCGATGTAGGTCGCGGCCAGCGTGGTGAAGATGAAGGCCTGCAGCAGCTGGACCAGCAGCTCGAGCAGGAACACGGCCAGCACCATGATCGCGGAAGTGGCCGCGAACAGCAGGCCGATGCTGGCGCTGGCCAGGTACCAGGTCGCCAGCGTGAAGATGAGCAGCAGGAGGTGACCGGCGAACATGTTGGCGAACAGCCGGACGCCGAGGGTGAACGGCTGGATGACGAAGTACCGGAGCAGCTCGATCGGGATCAGGATCACGAGCACGAAGATCGGCACGTCGCTCGGGATCATGTTCCTGATGTAGCCCCATGCACCCTGGGTCTTGAACCCCATGTACAGGTAGGTCAGGTAAACGATCAGGACCAGGGACCACGGGAAGCCGCTGCGCGACATCGGCGGGAACTGGAAGAACGGGATGACTTCCATCAGGTTGCAGAAGTAGATGAAGAAGAACATCGAGGTCAGGAAGGGCAGGTAGGTGTCGCCCCGCTTGCCCAGCGAGGGCCGCACGATCTGGTCCCGGACCGCCAGCAGGCCGAGCTCGCCGAGGTTCTGCATGCCGCGCGGCACCAGCTTGGGCTTGGCGAAGGCCGCCCAGAAGAACGCGATCACCAGGACCGCGCAGATGATCACGATCAGGATCGGCTTGGTGAAGTGGAACGAGCCGATGCTGAAGATCGGCTTGAAGTCGAAGCTTTCCAGGCTCGGGGAGGGAAAGCCGCATCCGGAGAAGATGTGGCATCCGCTGCTGCCCGCGGCGACCGCCGACACGCTACCGATCACCGGTCAGTTCCTCTCGCATCGCTGTCATCGGGCCGTTCTGCTCGTTCGGGTCATCGGGGATCGCGGGCGCGGGCTTGGGCGCGAAGCGCCGGATCCGCGGGGGTGTGGATCGGCCGTACCGGTAGATGATCAGGGCCATCGAGATGGTCAGGCCGACCGCCATGCCGACCGGGGCCAGCACCGGCTGGTGCACGGCCCGGCCGATCAGCCAGCCGATCCCGCCGTAGGCCACGATGCCGGCGATCAGGTAACTGACGATGGTCATGCCCGCGCCGCGGGCCGGCATCGGAGTGTCGTCCAGGGACGGCCGCTGCTTGCGCAGGCCGGGACGCGGCCGCGGGCCGGTGACCTTGCGGTCCGGCGGCTCCTGGAGCAGCCGGATGTGCGGGTGGTCGCCAGCGCCGTCCTGGTCCAGCCGGTCCTGGTCCAACTCGGCCAGGCCGAGGGTACGGTCAGGCGCCTCGGGCGGTCGCGGCGGCTCGGGGGGTAGTGGCTGAGCCATGGCTCATCGCTCCCCATCCGGATTGACGCCGTCCGGGTTCACGTACAGGGTCTTGAGCCTGATCGACGTGATCATCTGGGCGGCGCAGTAGGCCAGGATGCAGACGAGCGCGGTGACGCCGAACAGCTTGCCGTTGAAGAAGCTGGCGTCACTCAGCAGCTTCACCGCGACGGCCAGCGCGATGATCTTGAAGAGATAGAGGCCGACGGCGGCGCCCATGATCGCCTGCGGGCTGATCTTGGCCATCCGGCCGATCACCAGCACGTCGATGCCGAAGAACACGGCCACCAGGGCCACACCGAGCAGGGCCCCGATCAGGCCGTGCGTTCCACCGATCGCCGCGCAGACCGCAACCATGATCGCCGCGACGATGGCCGTGACCACGGCCGACCATCGGACGATGTGGGAGAAGTTTGCCAGCACTTAGAAAACTCCGGTGGGATCAGTTTTGAACTTCTTTACCCGAGGCCGCCCGGGGCGGAGTCTCCCGGGGGCCGGGAAGCAATCCCGCCTCGCAACTCTGCTGCGTCGCAAGGGTTGCCACTGGTCAAGGAAACGTATCACGGGCCTCTTCTTTGCTTACAAGGGGTCGCTCGTGAAAGCTATCACAAAGTTCTTTGCTCTGTCTTTACCCAAGCGATGACTTTTTCAGACCTACGCTTTGCGTTCGCTTGATCACTCGGACAGGCATAACCGGCATCCCGGGCGCGGGGCGCGGGGCCCGGTGATGGCCCCGCGGGCGCGACGCAGGCGGGTGATCCTGTTGGATTCGCGGTCGGACCAGGTGATTTGCCCGCTGAATCTATCGAAGGTCTGGTCCTCGGGTTCCCGCTCCGACCCGGGTCCCTGGTCAGCGCGGCCGGGACGCGAATCGGGGCGGGGAGCCGCAGCCACCCACGTTCGATCTAAAAGATTGGCAAAGGCTGGATCCGGACCCCGGTCCCGGGCGGGGCTCAAGGTTGCCGGTGGCCGGTGGGGGTCGCCGCGGCTGGCGGGGCTGTCGGGGCTGTCGGGGCTTAGGGGGCGCCTTGGGGCCGAGAGGCGGCTGGGGCGGCGGGGGTCCAAGCGGCGGGCGGGGCGTCGGGACTGGCGGCCGGTGCCTGGGCTGGCGGCCCGAGTGACGGGGCCGGCTGGGCGGCTGAGGCTGGCCAGGCTGGCTGGGCGGCTGGAGCCGACTGGGCGGATGGGGCCGGCTGGGTGGCTGGGGCCGACGGGGTGGGCCAGGCGGGCGGGGCCGACGGGGTGGTGCGGGCGGCGGGGTTGGGGGCGGGGCGGGCGCGGCGGCCGGCCTGGCCCCAGTGGGTGGGGCGCAGCCGGGGCATGGTCACCGGGAGCAGGGCCAGCACCGCGACCATGGTGAAGCCGACCAGCACGATCAGGCTGGTGCGGATCAGGGACAGGGAGGTGACGACGCCGGTGAACAGGGCGACCCACAGGTACATGATGAGCACGCTCTGCCGGTGCGAGTGCCCGACGCTCAGCAGCCGGTGATGCAGGTGCTTCTTGTCGGCGTCGAACGGGGACATGCCCGCGCGGGTGCGCCGGACCACGGCCATCAGCAGGTCCGCGTAGGGGATGATCAGGATCGCGACCGGAATCAGCAACGGCAGAATGGTCGGGAACCGGTTGACCGCCCCGACGTTGTAGTGGATCAGCGCGTTGGGGTCGAACGTGGCCGTGCTGGACAACGGCACGTAGGCCAGCAGCAGGCCGATCAGCATGGAGCCGGTGTCGCCCATGAAGATCCGGGCCGGATTGAAGTTGTGGGGCAGGAAGCCCAGGCACACCCCGACCAGCAGCGCGGCGATCAGCGTCGGCACCGACTGGGAGTGGATGCCGACCACGCGGGCCAGTACGTAGGAGTAGATCAGGAACGCCGAGGCGGCGATGGCCACGACGCCCGCGGCCAGGCCGTCCAGCCCGTCGATGAAGTTCACCGCGTTGATCGTGACCACCACGATGAGGATGGTCAGGACCAAGCCCAACTGGGGCGGCAGCACGAGCACGCCGCCACCGGGCTCGGGCACCCAGGACAGCACGACCTGGCTCCAGACCAGGATGCCGCCCGCGGCCACCTGGGCGGCCAGCTTGCTGATGGCCCCCATTCCCCAGCGGTCGTCGACGATGCCCACCGTCACCAGCAAGCCCGCGGCCAGCAGCAGGCCCGGCACCGCGCGCGGGGACTGGAAGGCGCCCCGCAGGTAGCTGAGCTGGTTGGCCACCAGCAGGCCGGCGGCCAGGCCGCCGTACATGGCCAGCCCGCCGATCAGCGGCGTCGGCTGGACGTGTACGTCACGGGCCCGGGCAGCGTGCAGCGTCCTGGTCGCGAACGCGCCCCGCCGGACCAGCGGCGTCAGCAGGTAGGTGGTCGCGGCGGCCAGCAGCAGCGCGAGTAGGTACTCCCGCACCTCAGCTCAGCCGTCCGCGACAGGATGACCGGACATCAGGAGTCACTTTACCCGCGCAGCTACCTACGGGGTCCGGCTTAGGATTCGTCGGGCGGCTGGGCCTCCCCCGGCGCGCTGGCCGGGCCGGTGTCACCGGTGTCTTCGGCCGCGGCGGCCGGGGCCGACGAGGTGGCCTTGCGGGCCGCGGTCCGGCGGGTGGTGGCCTGGCCGGCAGGCTTGCGGGGGGCAGGCTTGCGGGGGGTGGTCGCCTTGGCTGGGGCGGCCGGAGCCTGGGTGTCCGCGGCCGGAGCCGCTTCGGCCGGGGTCTCCGCGGCGGAGGTATCTGCGGCCTTGGCCCGGGTGGTGCGGTTGGCGGCGGGCTTGCGCGCGGTGGTCGTCCTGGCGGCGGCGGGCTTGCGGGGGGCCGCGGGCTTCCTGGCCCGGGCCGGCTTCTTGGGCCCGGCCGGGTGCGGGGCGGCGTCGGCGTCTTCCGTGGTGACCGGGGCGGCCGGGTCGTCGGCGGCCAGCTGGGCCTGGCCCGCGTCGGTCATGAGCTGCTCGGCCGGGTCCTCGGACGGGATCTCGGCCGCGGCGGCGGTGAGAGCGTCGGCCCGGGCGTCGGCGGGCGAGTCGGACGGGATGTCGGGCGGGCCGTCCGGGACTACCTCGTCGGCCGCGTCCCCGGTCATGTCGGCGACGGCTTCGGTCGCGGGCTCGGAGTCATCGGGTTCGGGCAGCACCGGAGTGCCGTTGACCTCGGGCTCGCTGACCTCGTCCCCGGTGATCAGGGCCGCGACCTCGCGCAGGCGGTCCATGGAGATGGCCCCGGCCCGCAACAGGCGCGGCACCGAGCCGGTCAGGTCGATGATCGTGGAGGCCACGCCGCCGCCGCACTGACCGCCGTCCAGGTAGACCGAGATCGAGTCGCCGAGCTGTTCCATGGCCTCGTCGACCGTGGTGGCGGCCGAGCGGCCGGTGGTGTTGGCACTGCTGACGGCCATTGGGCCGGTGGCCTTGAGCAGGTCGAGGGCGGCGGCGTGCAGCGGCATGCGCACCGCCACCGTGCCCTTGGTGTCGCCCAGGTCCCAGGCCAGCGTGGGCGTGGCCCGGGCGACCAGGGTCAGGCCGCCGGGCCAGAACTCGTCGATCAGGTCCTGGCCGAACGGCCCGAAGTCGTCGACCAGGGCACTCGCGGCCCGGACCGTGCCGACCAGCACCGGCGGCGGCATGTCCCGGCCCCGGCCCTTGGCGGCCAGCAGGCGGCTGACCGCCCACGGGGTGAAGGCGTCGGCGCCGACGCCGTAGACGGTGTCGGTGGGCAGGACGATCAGCTCGCCCTTGCGGATCGCCTCCGAGGCGGCCACCATCCCGGCCGCGTGCTGGGCCGGGTCAGAAAGGTCGAAACGTTCGGTCATTCCCGCTCATCCCGTCATCCGTCGGCTCGGTCGCCGGGCCACATCGCTGTGACAAAACGGTCTCGTCGCGCCAGGTCCTTGTGGTTCCGCGTGTCCCGCCAGCCCGCTTCCTCGGGGAACACCCAGTACACGGCGGCGCCCTGGGGGGCGCCGTGCTCGACGGCCAGCAGGCCGCCAGGGCGCAGCAGCCGCCGGGCGACGCGCTCCACGGCACGGATGCTGTCGAGCCCATCCTGCCCGCTCCACAACGCGGCCGGCGGATCGTATTCTCCCACCTCCGGGGGAACGGTCGCGCCCACGGGGATGTACGGCGGGTTGCTGACCACCAGATCGACGTGACCGTCCAGCTCGTGCAAGCTGTCGGCGAAGTCGCCGCCGTGCAGGGTCAGCCGGCCCTTGGTGTAGGGAGCGGCGGCCGCGAGGCGCTCGATGTTGCGCTCGGTCCAGGGCCGGGCCAGCGGGTCGGCCTCGACCGCGTGCACCCGGGCCCGGGGCACCTCCTGGGCGATGGCCAGCGCGATCGCGCCGGAGCCGGTGCCCAGGTCGGCCACGACCGGCTCGGCCACGTCCATCGCCCGCAGCCGGTCGATGGCCCAGCCGGTCATCACCTCGGTCTCCGGGCGGGGCACGAACACGCCCGGCCCGACTTCGAGCTCGAGGTAGCGGAAGTAGGCCAGCCCGGTGATGTGCTGCAGCGGCTCACGGGCGGCGCGGCGGCTGATGGCCTCCCAGAACCGCGCGTCGAACGCCGAGTCGGGCACCCGGTGCAGCTCGGTCCGCTTGACCCCGTGCACGTGGGCCGCGATCAGCTCGGCCTCGGCCCGGGGGGATTCCACCCCGGACTCGGCCAGCCGCGCCGCGGCCAGCGCGACCTCATCCAGCAACAGGCTCACCCGCACGGCCCCCGCTGCGTCCGTACCCGGCCTGGCTCACGCGCCAGGGTTCCCATCGTCGCCCAGCTTCTCGGCCATCTCGGCGTCGGCCAGGGACTGGATCACGGCGTCCAGGTCACCGTCGATGACCTGATCGAGGTTGTAGGCCTTGAAGCCGACCCGGTGATCGGAGATCCGGTTCTCCGGGAAGTTGTAGGTGCGCACCCGCTCGGAGCGGTCCACGGTCCGGACCTGGCTGCGCCGCTCGGCCGAGGCCTTTTCGTCGGCCTCCTGCTGGGCCCGGGCCAGCAGCCGGGCGCGCAGGATGCGCATGGCCTGCTCCTTGTTCTGGAGCTGGCTCTTCTCATTCTGGCAGGACACCACGATCCCGGTCGGGACGTGGGTCAGCCGGACGGCGGAGTCGGTGGTGTTGACGCTCTGGCCGCCCGGGCCCGAGGAGCGGAACACGTCGGTCCGCACGTCGTTGGGGTCGATGTCGATCTCGACCTGCTCGGCCTCGGGCATGACCAGCACACCAGCGGCCGAGGTGTGGATCCGGCCCTGGGACTCGGTGACCGGCACCCGCTGCACGCGGTGCACGCCGCCCTCGAACTTGAGCCGGGACCAGGCGCCCTGGCCCGGTCCGCTCTTGCGGCCCTTGACGGCCAGGGTGGCGGCCTTGACGCCGCCCAGGCCGGTGACGGTGGAGTCGAGCACCTCGGTGGCCCAGTGGTGCCGCTCGGCGTACCGCTGGTACATGCGCAGCAGGTCCCCGGCGAACAGAGCGGACTCCTCGCCGCCCTCGCCCGCCTTGATCTCCAGGATCACGTCGCGGCTGTCGTTGGGGTCCTTCGGCACCAGCATGCGCCGTAGCTGCTGCTCCAGCTCGGCCCGGCGCGCCTTGAGCTGGTCGGCTTCGGCAGCGAAGCTGGGGTCTTCGGCGGCCAGCTCGCGGGCGGCCTCCTCATCGTCTCCAGCCTGCCGGTACTCGGCGTAGGCGTGGACGATCGGGGTCAGCTCCGCGTAGCGGCGGCCGATGTCACGGGCCTTGTCGGCGTCAGCGTGCACACTGGGGTCGGCCAGGGCGCGCTCCAGTTCCGCGTGCTCGGACGCCAGCTCGCCGAGCCGGTCGAACACAGTCGTTCCTCCGTGGGTCAAACACAAGAACCGCCTGGCGTGCGAGGCACGCCAGGCGGATGGTCAGTGCGTGTCAGTGCGCGGGTTACTTGCTGCTGTCCGCGGCGTTAGTGTCCGCGGCCTTGCTGCCCGCGGCCTTCTTGCCGAAGCGGCGCTCGAACCGGGCGACGCGGCCACCGGTGTCCAGGATCTTCTGCTTGCCGGTGTAGAACGGGTGGCAAGCCGAGCAGACGTCGGTGTGGATCTCGCCGTCGGGGGCGGTGCTCCGGGTCACGAAGGTGTTCCCGCAGCTGCAGGTCACCGTGGTGGGACCATAGTTGGGGTGAATCTCAGGCTTCACGTTTACTCCTGCCTCGTGCGGTCGCCGGGTCGCCAGGTCACCCGTCATGGGGCGGGCCGGCCTTCTGCGGCGTGAACCGGTACCGCGTGTTCGCGGCTTCTAGTGTGCCAGACGTTGTAACACGACGTGGCCGGTCAAGATTCCCCGGAGCAACGGCCTCCTGACGCGGCTCCTGACCGGCCGGCCGCAGGTCATCGGGTATTGGTTTAAACCAGCGAGAGATCGCACTTATTGCCGCATGTCGGCACTATTGACATCGTTGTCTGCGTCGTGGTTCGGTGATTTCGTGTTTATTCCGGCTGTTTTGCCTGCATAACCCCACACACTGCACCCTCAACGAAGGGCACCCCCATGACCCGTAGTCGTCCCCGGCGCGTGCTGTATGCGCTGGTCACGGCGGCCACCGCCCTCGGTACGACGGTCGCCGTCGCGGGTACGAGCTCCGCTGCCACCAGCGCCTCGGCCCCCAAGCTGGTCACCAATCCAGCCTCACTCGTCAACCCGTTCATCGGCACCTCCGGCGCGGTGGACACGTTCCCCGGCCCCGACATGCCGTTCGGCATGATCCAGTGGAGCCCGGACACCTCGCCGGACCGCCCCGAAGGCGGCGGCTACGAATACAACGACTCCCAGCTGATGGGTTACAGCCTGGCCCACGTCAGCGGGCCGGGCTGCAGCGCAGGCGGCGACCTGCCCATCCTGCCCACCGTGGGCGCGATCGGCAGCTCGCCCAGCAGCACCACCGATTCGTTCACGCACGCCAGCGAGACCGCTCAGACCGGCCTGTACTCCGACACCCTGGGCAACGGGGTCACGGTCAAGCTCACCGACACCACCCGGGCCGGCATCGGCACGTTCAACTTCCCGGCCAGCAGCCAGGCCAACCTGCTGCTCAAGCTGTCCGGCAGCGCCGACCAGGTGGACGGGACCAGCGCCCAGATCGTCGGGGACAACCAGGTGACCGGCACGGTCCAGGCCGGGCACTTCTGCGGCCAGTCCGCGCCGCCGGAGAACGACTACACCCTGCACTTCGACATCGTGTTCAACCACGCGTTCACCTCCAGCGGCACCTGGGGCGGCTCCGGCTCGTCCTCCTCGGCGACCAACGGCTCCAAGAAGGTCGCGCAGAACAACGTGACCCACAAGAACGCGGCCACCCCCAAGGCCACCGCCCCGTCCACCAAGGTCTTCGCCGGGGCCAAGCCCGACCTCAAGCCGCGCACCCAGCCGCAGCCGACCGTGCACGGCGCCAAGACCGCGTCGCCGCAGACGACCGTGACCAACCCGGACGGCGTCTACCTGACCTTCGACACCACCAAGAACCAGACGGTGACGGCCAAGGTCGGCATCTCGTACACCAGCGACGCCAACGCGGCCACCAACCTGTCCTCGGAGATTCCGGCCTGGAACTTCAGCGCGGCCCAGAAGGCCAACGTGGCCGCCTGGAACGCACTGCTGGGCAAGATCCAGATCGGGGGCGGCGACGCCGCGCAGCAGACCCAGTTCTACACCGCGATGTACCACGCGCTGCTGCACCCCAACGTGTTCAGCGACGACAACGGCCAGTACATGGGCTTCGACGGCCAGGTGCACACGGTGGCCAAGGGTCACCAGGCCTACGCCAACTGGTCCGGCTGGGACATCTACCGGGACCAGGTCCAGCTGGCCGCGATGGTCGCCCCGCAGCAGACCTCGGACGCGATCACCTCGATGCTGGCCGACTACAGCCAGACCGGGATGCTGCCCAAGTGGAACCTGGACGGCGGCGAGTCCTACGTCATGGTGGGTGACCCAGCCGACGAGATCATCGCCGACGCCTACTCTTTCGGGGCCCAGGACTTCGACGTCAGCACGGCGCTGAAGGACATGGAGGCCGAAGCCACCTCGACCAACAACATCCGGCCCGGCAACGCCACCCTGCAGTCCAAGGGGTACCTGCCCTACGACGGCACCTACGGCTGCTGCAACTTCTACGGCCCGGTGTCGACCCAGCTCGAATACGACAGCGCCGACTACGCGATCGCGTCCCTGGCCAAGGCGACCGGCGACACCGCGAACTACACCAAGTTCGCCACGCTCGCCCAGAGCTGGCAGAACACGTTCAACGCGGGCAGCGGCTACATGCAGGCCAAGCTGTCCAACGGCCAGTGGCTGCCCGGCTTCACCCCCGGGACCTCAGCCGGCTTCGTGGAGGGCACGTCGGCGCAGTACACCCCGATGGTGCCGTTCAACCTCCAGGCCCTGATCAACGCCCGCGGCGGCAACGCGGCCTGGGTCAGCTACCTGAACAGCCTGACCTCCAACCTGACCAGCCCGTCCGGCACCAACGCCGACCTGTCCAACGAGCCCAGCCTGGAGATCCCGTACGAGTACGACTACGCGGGCGCTCCGTACCTGACTCAGCAGACGGTCCGGAACGTCGAGGATGAGCTGTACTTCGACGCGCCGGTCGGCTCGTTCGGCAACGACGACCTCGGCGCCATGAGCTCCGCGTACGTCTGGGACGAGCTCGGCTTCTACCCGGAGACCCCGGGCACGCCGACCCTGGCCCTGGGCAGCCCGGTGTTCGCCAAGGCCGTGGTGCACGAGGGCAGCGGCAACACGCTGACCATCAATGCCAGCGGGGCCCAGGACTCGGCGCCCTACATCCAGAGCATGAAGGTCAACGGCCAGGCCTGGAACAAGGCCTACCTGGACTACGGCACCCTGTCGGCGGGCGGCACGCTGAACTACACCCTGTCCAGCACGCCCAACAAGTCCTGGGCCACCAGCGCCAGCGCCGCCCCGCCCTCGGACTCCACCGGTGAGCAGACCGCGCTGGACTCGGCCGGCCCGGCCAGCGGCCTGGTGGTCGCGCCCGGGTCGACCGGCACGGCCACGCTGACCGTGGACAACCTCACCAACCAGGCCATCACCGCGAACTGGACGGCCACCCCGTCCAGCAGCAACCTGACCGTCACCCCCACCAGCGGCACCCTGACCGTGCCGGCCGGCTCGTCGGCCACGGCCCAGGTCACCGTGACGGCCGGGGCGACCGAGGGCGCGTACTCGGTGTCGTTCACGGCCAAGCTGAGCGACGGGACGGCGCTGCCGGACACCGCGGTCGGCGTGGACGTGGCCAAACCGGGTGAGCTGTGGCCGTACTACACCTCGATCGGCATGTCCAACGACGGCCAGGTCACCTCGTCGGGTTACAACGGCGACTCCTGGCTCTACTCGGCCACCGCGCTGGCCGCGACCGGGGTGACCCCCGGGTCGACCGTCAACGCGGACGGCATCGCCTACACCTGGCCGAACGAGCCCGCGGGCTCGAACGACGCCATTGAGGCGTCCGGCCAGACCATCCCGGTCGTGCTCCCGTCCGGCGCAACCAAGATCGGCCTGCTGGGCAGCGCCACCGACGCCGACGCCAGTGGCGCCTCCGGCACGCTGACCGTGACCTACACCGACGGCAGCACCCAGCAGATCCCGGTCGCGTTCAGCGACTGGACCCTCGGCGCCGGGGCTTACCAGCCCCTGTCCGGGGACACGGTCGCGGCGACCACCCCCTACCGCAACATCGACGACGGCACGTCGGATGGCGTCAAGACCTACGTGTACTCGGTCAGTGCGGCGCTGCAGTCCGGCAAGACCGTGGCCAGCGTCACCCTGCCCAACCCGTCCAACGGATTCATCGGCGTCTTCGACATCGGAGGTGCCTGATCTGTTAGTTCGTCTCTGAAGACGGGGCCCGGACCGGTTCGGTCCGGGCCCCGTCCCGTTGTCCGCGGGGGCTGACCGCCGAGCAGCTGACCGCGCCGGCCGGCCCGGCCGAGCCGTTCCCGGACGCGCCGTTCGCCGATCTGGTCCTGCACATCCACCGGGAGGCCATCCACCACGGCGCCGAGGTGGCGTTGCTGCGCGATCTCCACCTGCGGCACTGAGGCTGTTTTCCCAGTTCAAGGCGGGTAAGGGCAGACTCCCCTTGCGCGACGGCGCATTTTAGCGGGAAATCTGTTCTGATGGCGGTAAAACCGGTGAACCGTAAGCCGGTGGTTTCCGTAGTCATGAGCAGAGGGACGCGCTACTGGGGGCCGGAGGCAGGATGTCACACCCAAGGGATCCCTTCTCCTCCGACGATTCGGCCGATGACAACGCCGATGAGACCGCTGCTGACACCGCTGCGCCGGGCGAGGCTTTCTCGCGGCCGCACTCGTCACCACGGCCGCCGGTCGACGGGCGGCCGCATCCGCTGCCAGCCCCGGCCGCGCCACCCGAGACTCATCACGCCGAGGCGATCGCCGATTCCGGGACCGGGTCCGATTCCAGGACGGGGTCCGATTCCGGGCCTGAACTGCCGGCGGAGGCGGACGACGCCGCGTTCGGTGCGCAGGTGCTGTTCGAATCCTGGGAGCCGCCCAGCGACCTGGTCGATGCCCTGTGGGACGTGCCGTTCCAGTCGTCCGCGCCCGAGGTGGACCGGGAGGCCGAGTATGCGGGCACCCTGGCCGGGCCGGGCGGGCCTGGCCCCGGCGGGCCAGTGCCACCGGCGACCCGGCGTCCCATGGCCCCGCCGCCGCACGGGCCGTGGAGCGGGCCCCGGCACGCGCGGAATCCGCACGGCCGCTTTGGCGGGGTGATCCTGGCCCTGGCCGGGACGCTGGCGCTGGCCGGAGCGGTGCCCATCGGCATCCTCGGGGTACGCACGCTGACCCAGCCAACGGTGCCGACCGTGACCACCGCGCCGATGGCCGACGGTCAGCCGATCAGCGCGCCGCCCAGCGTGGCGGCGCCCGCACCCAGCCAGCTCAGCCAGGGCCAGACCGCGGCGGGCCCGGCGGCGTCCGGATCTACGGCGCCGTCCCACGCGGCCGGGACCGGGGCGACCGGGTCCGGGGCGGGCGGGGAGACCACGGCCCGGGCCGCCACCTTCGCCGTCACCGCCGGTCCGGGCTGCCGCAGCCTGAGCGGCGTGGTCACCTGGCCGTTCCACGCGCCCAACGGCGACGGCTGGCACCCGGCCACGGCCAGCCGCAGCGGACCGTGCGGCACGTCGTTCAGCTACAGTCTGCTGGCCAACGTGAAGGACGACTCCGGCAACTGGCACGACCACTACGCCTGGATCTTCCACACCGGCAAGAAGGTGGCGTCGTGCACGCTGAGCGTGTACGTCCCGCCGTCCCCGCACGCCAACAGCACGGCCTTCTACTGGTTCAGCGCGGGTAGCGACAATCCGGAGAACCGGATGGCGGACTTTACCCTCGACCAGCAGGCCAGCCAGGGCCAGTGGGTGACCAAGGGGCCATTCACGTTCCCCGGCGGCACCGTGCTGGCCGAGGTGACCGACCGGGGCGTGGGCCCGGCGTCCGATTCGGTGGAGGCCAGCGCCGTTCAGCTCCGCTGTGTCTGAGCGCCGGCTCTGAATTCGCCCGGACCTACCCCCCGTCAGCCCTGATCGGGCGGCGAGGCGGAGTCGGCGCCGACCGCGGCGAACCCGGCCGCGATCTCGTCCCGGGTCGCCCCCGCGGCCAGCAGCAGGTGGAGCAGCAGGCGGGCCTTGAGGGGGTCCAGGAATCCGGCCCCGATCAGCCCGCGGTCGCGCAGGTCACGCTCGGACCCCGGGTAGCCGTAGGTCCGGGCCAGCACCATCCCGGCCCCGGTCCGCGAAGCCAGCACCACCGGGATCCGCCGGGCCAGCGCATCCAGCCGGCCCACCACGGCCGCGGGCACGTGCCCGGCCCCGTAGCCCGCCACCACCAGCCCGTCGAACCGCCCGGCGGCCGCTTCGAGCAAGGCGCCGTCGTCGCCCAGGACCATGGTGACCAGCCCGGTCTTTACGCCCCGGCCCGGCCGGGAAGGCAGGTTCGCGGGGGCCGGGAGGTTCCTGAGGGCCGGGAGCGCTGGGCGGTGGGCCGGGCGGGTCAGCAGCACGGCCCGGCCTTCGGCCACGAAGCCCAGCGGCCCGGCCACCGGGCTGATGAACGCGGCCACGCTGGTGGTGTGGGCCTTGCCCACGAACCGCGCGGCGTGTATCTCGTCGCCCAGCACGACCAGGCAGCCCAGGCCGCGGGCTTGCGGGGCGGCCGCCACCGTCACCGCGGCCAGCAGGTTGGCTGGCCCGTCGGCCCCGGCGAGAGCGGGATTCCGCATGGCGCCGGTGAAAACGACCGGCGCGTCCCCGCCGTACACCAGGTCGAGCAGGAACGACGTCTCCTCGATGGTGTCGGTCCCTTGGCTGACCACCACGCCGTCGGCGTCGCCTGCGCTGGCCGTACCGGGGCCGGTCTGGTCCCGGATGGCGGCGGCCAGATCCAGGATGTCGCCGATGGTCAGCGACGAACTGGGCACCTGACGGAAGTCGTGCACGGCCAGTTCGGCTCCGGCTTGCTCCAGGCCGGGCACCGAGGCCAGCAGGTCGGCCCCGGTCAGCCGGGGCGCGACGCCCTCCGCCGTGCTGGTGCCGGCGACTGCTCCGGCGCCGGTGCTGGCCGCGGTGCCGGTGCTGGCCGCGGTGCCGGTGCTGGCGATGGTCCCGCCCATCGTGAACAGCGCCACCTTCATGAGCGCGCCCCTCGCGTCCGCCTAGCACAAAGCCAGGGCTTCTTGCTGTTATCCACAGGCCCGGGTGGATGCCTGGTGGTTGTCCACAGCCCGGTCCGGGCCCATGGCCCGGTCCGATCCTGCCGGTCAGGCTGGATTCATGCCACCGGAAACTCCGCCAGCCTGCCGCCGGCTCATCAAGCGGCAGCATGGCGTTATCACCCGCCGACAGGCGCTCGCCACGGGACTGCCCGCCACGACCGTGGAGACGTGGGTCCAGCGTGGCCGCTGGAGCCGCCTGGACCGCGGCATATACGCGACGGGCAGCGGGCCGCTGTCGCGGGAGGCACTGCTCTGGGCCGCGCTGCTGCGGGCCGGCCCCGGAGCGGTGCTCAGCCACGAGACCGCCGCCGAGTTGTGCGGTCTGATCAGCGAGCCCGCTCCGGCCATTCACGTGACGGTCCCGGCCCGCCGCAATCCGGCCCGGGACGGAGCCATGCCGGGGATCGCGGTACATCGCTCGGCGCGCGGTGGCCGGAGCGTCAGCCGGGACATGGGGCCGCCACGGACCGGGATCGACGACACGGTGATCGACCTGACTCAGAAGTCGGCCACGGCCAGCGAGGCGTTCACCTGGCTGGGCCGGGCCGTCAGCCGCCAGCTCACCACGGTCCGGCGGCTGCGCCGGGTCGCGGCTACCCGGACCCGACTGCACTGGCGGGCCGAGATCGGACGGGCCCTGACCGCCCTGGCCGGTGGTGATCGGCCGGCCCAGAATCCGCCCGCGCGCGGCGGCGGGGCCGGGGCGGCCCCACCGCCCGTGGAGGGGACACGAGCGGCGGGATGCCGTCCGGTTCGAGCGATGTAAGCGGGCCATGCGCGCGGAACCTGTCGGCGCGCTTGGGGCGCGCCGCGGCAGCCCCATCATGACGCGCCCCCGCCCGCGCGCGGGCACGACACTCAAAACTTGGCCTTCGGATTGACCGGCTTTGCCGGTCTATCGCCGGGATCGGCGCGGGATCCGGCCGCCGGATTATGGACGCCCGGGCCCGCCCTCGGCTCACAACGGCACGACCAGAATCGTCGGGTTCACTGAGCGACTGTTCCAATCAAATTTGCCCGGTCAAAAATGACTTGCTATCGAATTTGACAGTGGCTATCTTTTTGGAGGGGCAATCGAAAGGATGTGACCGTCATGGTTACGACGGGGGTGAGCGGGGCCCGCCGCTGGTGGGCACTGATCGCCGTGGCAATGAGCATGCTGGTCGTGGGGCTGGACCTGACGGTTCTCAACCTGGCCTTGCCGACCATCGCCAACGACCTGCACGCATCAAGCAGCGACCTGCAGTGGTTCAACGACGCCTACAGCCTGGTCCTGGCGGCCGTGGTGCTGCCCGCCGGACTGCTGGGCGACCGGCTGGGGCGCAAGAAGGTTCTGATGACCTCGCTGGCGGTGTTCGGCATCAGCTCGGCGGCCTGCGCCTATGCGGGCGGTTCCGGTGAGCTGATCGCCGCCCGGGCCGTACTCGGGCTCGGCGCGGCCGCGATCATGCCGCTGGCCCTGGCCATCATTCCGGTCCTGTTCAAGCCGGAGGAGCGGCAGAAGGCGACCGCGGTGATGGCGTCCACCATCTTCCTCAGCTTCCCGATCGGGCCGCTGGTCGGCGGCGCCCTGCTGGACAACTTCTGGTGGGGCTCGGTGTTCCTGATCAACGTGCCGGTCGTGGTGTTCGCCCTGATCGCGGTGGCCTTCCTGATGCCGGAGTCGCGCAGCACCGAGCGGCCGCGGCTGGACCTGGTGGGCGTGCTGATCTCCAGCGTGGGCCTGATCGCGTTGACCTACGGCTTCATCAAGGCCGGACAGGACGGCTGGACCGACCCAGCCGCCCTGGGCACGATCGCGGCCGGGGCCATGGTGCTGGCCGGGCTGATCGGCTGGGAGCGGCGGCTGACCGCCAGTACTACCCAGCTGGGCGCTGGACCCGGCGGCCGGCCCCGGGTGCGGCCGCTGATCGAGTTGTCGCTGTTCCGTTCGGCCGGGTTCGCCTGGGGCACGATCCTGGCCACCCTGGTCTCGTTCGCGATGTTCGGGATCCTGTTCGCGATGCCGCAGTACTTCCAGGCCGTGCACGGGGTGAACGCACTGCACAGCGGCCTGGAGTTGCTGCCCATGATCGGCGGCATGCTGGTCGGCATGATCGGCGGGACCCGGCTGCAGAGCCCGCGCAAGGACGAGGCCGGAAACCCACGCGAGCCGCTGGCCACGGCCCGGTTCATGGTGGCCATCGGCTACACGGTGATGGCTGTGGCGCTGGCGATCGGCGCGTTCACCAAGGCCAGCAGCGGCACCGGGTTCACCGCGGCCTGGTTCGCGGTGGCCGGGCTCGGCCTGGGCCTGGCCATGCCGGCCGCGATGAACGCCGCGCTCGGGGCCCTGTCCGCGGAGCGCAGCGGCGCGGGGTCCGCGCTGATCACGGCCATGCGCCAGGTCGGGGCCACGATCGGGGTCGCGGTCCTGGGGACGATCTTGAACAACGTCTACCAGAGCCACCTGACCGGGGCCGGCCTGCCCACGGCGCTGACCAACGCGGCCAAGAACGGCGTGGAGGCCGGCGTGGCCGCGGCGCAGAAGGTGCACTCGGCGGCGCTGCTGACGGTGACCCGGGACTCGTTCGTGCACGGCCTGGATGTCATGCTGTGGGTGTGCGGCGGCATCGCACTGGCCAGCGCCCTGCTGGCGGTGGTGTTCCTGCCCCGCCGGACCCGCCGCGACGCGGCCGGCCAGCCCGACACCACCCTGTCCGCTACTGATGAAACACCAGCCCAGCGGGCAGAATTGGGACTATGACCGAGACAGTCAGCCCTGCTTCCGGGGAGCCAGGCGGCCTACGCGAGCGGAAGAAGGCCCGGACCCGGGCCACCATCCGTCAGGAGGCGCTGCGGCTTTTCCGGGAGCAGGGCTACCAGGCCACCACGGTGGAGCAGATCGCCGCGGCGGCCGAGGTCTCGCCGAGTACCTTCTTCCGCTACTTCCCGACCAAGGAAGACGTCGTCCTGCAGGACGACATGGAACTGATGCTGGTCGAGGCCCTGGAGCAGCAGCCGCGGGAGCTGGGCATGGTCGCCGCCATCCGGGCGTCGATGCAGACCGTGTCGGCCAGCCTCAGCGAGGAGCAGTGGGACCGGCTCCGGCAAACGGCCGAGCTGGGCATGACCGTACCCGAGATCCGGGCCCGGGCCATGGACGACTTTTCCCGCACGGTCACGATGATGGCCGAGGCCATGGCCAAGCGCACCGGCCTCAGCGCGGACGACCTGCGGGTCCGGACCGCCTCGGGGGCGATCTTCGGCGCCATCATGGCCGCCACCGCGCCGTGGGACACCTACAAGGCCGATCAGATCAACGCCGACCTCTTCCAGCGCGTCGACGAGGCCCTGGCCGTCCTGCAGGAAAGCCTCCGCCTCTGACCCGGCCCGCCGGCCAGCCCCCGGCCCGCTACGGGTCTGGCCGGTGCTTGCGGGCAGGGGACCCACGTGGGGCTGATGGGACGGCTGAGAGTCGGAGCGGGGGGGCTGGACAGAGTTTTCCGCACCCACTGCGGAAAAACGGACCCGAGCCGGATGGAACCCGCCAGTGCGCGAAGGCAGCTCAGACAGCTCAGTGGAATATTGAAAATTCAAGTATCGTTGAGCGGGCATCACATCCGGGAGACTGGGAGGGCGGCGGATCCCCGAGATCGGGCGGGATCGGCCCCCGAGGAGGAGGACAGATGCCAGCCGTCACCGTTGAGGACACCCTGGTCCTGCCGCGCGTCGCCGAGCCGGACGCGGGCACCGCGGCCGAGCGCCCGGTGCGCACCGTCACCACCGCGCCCAAGGGCTACGAGGGTGAGGGCTTCCCGGTCCGCCGGGCCTTCGCCGGCGTGGACCTGCAGCAGCTGGACCCGTTCATTCACATGGACCAGATGGGCGAGGTCGAGTACGCGCCCGGTGAGCCCAAGGGCACGCCGTGGCACCCGCACCGCGGCTTCGAGACCGTCACCTACATGATCGACGGCATCTTCCGGCACCAGGACTCCAACGGCGGCGGTGGACTGATCACCGACGGCGACACCCAGTGGATGACGGCCGGCGGCGGGATCTTGCACATCGAGGAGCCGCCCGAGGAAGTCGTGATGAAGGGCGGCCTGTTCCACGGGTTCCAGCTCTGGGTCAACCTGCCCGCCACGCTGAAGATGACCACCCCCCGCTACCAGGACATCAGGGCCGGTCAGGTGCGGCTGCTCAGCTCACCGGACGGCGGCGCGCTGCTCCGGGTCATCGCGGGCGAGCTCGGCGGCCACCAGGGCCCCGGTGTGACCCACACCCCGATCACGATCGTGCACGCCACCTTGTCCCCCGGGGCTCAGGTGCGGCTGCCGTGGCGTCAGGACTTCAACGCCCTGGCCTACGTGCTGGCTGGCTCGGGCACGGTGGGCGCGGACCACCGGCCGATCAGCGCCGGGCAGCTGGCGGCGTTCGGGCCCGGCGACGTCCTCACCGTCGGGGCGGGCCAGCGGCAGGACGGTCCCAGCGACCAGCTGGACGTGCTGCTGCTGGGCGGCCAGCCGATCCGTGAGCCGGTGGCGGCCTACGGGCCGTTCGTCATGAACACCCGCGCCGAGCTGGTGCAGGCGTTCGAAGACTTCCAGGCCGGGCGGCTGGGCAGCATCCCGGCCAAGCCCGCCCAGGTGCCCGCCGAGCCGCACCCGGGTCACGACGTGCTCTAACCGGGCCATGCTAGCTGGGCAGGCGGGCCAGGCGCAGGGCCAGCACCGGGCAGCCGTTGACGGCCCGGCGGGCCTGCCGCTCCAGCGCGGGCGGCACCGGGCGGGGGTCCAGCAGCGGGTAGCCCCACTCGTCCAGGCTGATCATCTCGGGCAGCAGCTCGGCGCAGGCGCCGTGCCCGCTGCATTCGATGGGGTTGATCTGCAGCTGCTTGGCCGGACCCGCCGGGCGCGGACCCCCCTGATGCGAGCGGGACACGTCAGCTCCAGTCTTCATCGCTCACCGCCACTTCGGCCGGCAGCGGCAGGAAGGGCCGCTGGCTGGCCGCCGAGCACAGGCCCTCTTCGTGGCGGCGCAGTTCGGCGGAGAACACCGCCAGCGCGCTGCGGACGAACCGGGCCGAGCCGTCCGGGTGCGAGCACGCACCCCGCCCCGTGACCAGCCCGGCCCAGCGCTCCACGTTCGCGCGGACCTGCGGGCTGGGCCGCGGCCCGGCCAGCTCGGCCAGGCCCTCGGCCATGCGGGGCAGCCCGTTGAGGCACGGACCGCACTGGCCCGCGGACTCCAGGGCCAGGTACCGGACCACGCGGGCGGTCTCGGCCAGCCCGCACCGGTTGGCGGGCAGGGCGGCGATCACCCCGGCCCCGAGGATGCCGCCCGCAGTCATCGCGGCGTTATCCAGGGTCAGCTCGGCCGCGCGGACGGCCGGGATCCAGGTGCCATGGTAGCCACCGATCAGCACCGCGCGGGCCTCGCCGTCCAGGCCGTGTGCGCCCAGATCGGCTCCGATCAGCTCGGGCAGCGGCGTGCCGATGGCGGCCTCGACGATCCGGGTACTGCCGTCGGCGTGGTGGATCGTGCAGAGCATGCTGCCTGGTTCCGCGGCGGTGCCGACCTGGCGGAACCACCTCGGCCCGAACCGGGCCACCAGTGCGATGTGGGCCAGCGTCTCCACGTTCTGCACCAGCGTGGGCGCGCCACCGACCCCCCGGGCGAAAACCCGGGGCGAGGCGTAGGTGGGCAGAGCCAGGCCCCCGTTGAGCAGGTTGACCATGGCGGTCTCCTGGCCAGCCAGGAAGCGGGGCGGTGCGGATGCCAGCCGGACCGGCACCCGGTCGATCCGGGCTGACCAGCGCTCGGACAGCGCCCGGCGCAGCGACTCGCCCAGCGGCCCGGCCTCCACCTCGTGCACGTACAGGGCGGCTTCGGGGGCCCCGACCGCTTCGGCGGCCAGCTGCAAACCGTCCAGCACCAGGTGCGGTGCCAGCCACAGCAGGGACATGTCCTTGTTGCTGGCCGGCTCGCTCTCGGCACCGTTGCCGACCACGAAGGGCTGTCCGCCCGCCTCGGCCACCGCAGCCATCTTGCGGTAGACCGGGAACGCGGCCCCGCCGCGGCCGGTCAGCCCGGCCGCCTCAAGGTCACCGATCAGCTGCAGCCGTGCGTTGCGGTAGGGGACGAACCCGTGCCGGGCCAGGTGATCGCGCAGGCCTTCGGGCATGGTGACGGAGGGCGGCAGCAGCCGGGGCAGGCCGTCCGGGCGGAACCCGGGACCGGGCGCCTGGCTGTGCGGGACAGACATGGCGGGCGCGCTCATTCGGCTTCTGCTTTCACGAGACGGCAGTCGGTTTCCGCGGACCCCCGGTGCCGGATCCAGGCTGGCCCTGGCTCCGGCTCCCGGGCGGGCGGTTCTTTCCGGCCCGGCCGGAGGCGGCGGCCAGCATCATGCTGACCCGCTCGGCCCGCGGCACCTCGCGGGCCATGGACACCAGCCGCCAGGCCAGCGCGCCGGCCAGCGCGGCCGCGCACACCACGGCCAGGACCAGCAGCAGGCCGCTCTGCAGATCACTGCTGGAGCCGATGCTGTGCGCGAAGGCGATCGGCCAGCTCGCGTAGGCCAGCCAGTGCACCGCCTTCCACACCCGGCGGCTGAGCCGGCCGCGGATCAGGCTGGTGACGATGAGGGCCAGCATCAGGTCGAAGGAGATGGCCCCGAGCCCCAGCCAGAACCCCTCATAGCCCGAGGTGAACGGGACCACGCCGGAGATCAGCGGGATGCTCACGTAGCCGTCGAGCACCGCGGTGACCACGTGGATGACGATGAACACCACGGCCATCAGGGACAAGTTCCGGTGCAGGTTGGTCACGGCGAACCGGGGCAGGCCAGGAAGACGGCCCTGCCGGTTGATGAGCATGCCCAGCACCATCACGGCGGTCAGCAGCACCAGGGCGACCACGCCGGTGGCGCGGCTGGTGTACCAGGGCAGGGTGCTGCTGGTGATCCCGTTCATAGGAGCCAGCCTGGCCGGCCGGGCGCATCTGAACCTGGACGCGGCCTCTGAGCTTCTGCTGAACGAGCGGCGGCGGCGGTGCGCTCGGGGACGCCCGGTTCAGCGACCGCCATCAGGAGCCTCCGGACGTGGCCTGGCCCGACCCTGAGCTGGACGTCGGCGTCGACGACGGGCTGCTGAGACCGCTGCTGGAATTGGAGCTACTGGAGTTGTTCGAGTTACTGGAGCTCGAACCTGAGGAACCTGAGCTTGAAGAGCCGGAACCTGAGGTTCCTGACGTGCCCGACGTGCCCGACGTGCCCGACGTACCCGAACTGCTGGAACCGGAGCCGGTGCCGCCCGTGCTGGTTCCCGAACCGCTGGACGTGGAATTGGTCGACGAAGCGCTGCTGGTGGCGCCGGGCAGCGCCAGCGCGACCGCTCCGGCCGCCAGCGCGCTGGCAACGCCCACCGCCGCGGTGGTGGTGCTGATCCGGCTGCGGCCGCGCCGCCGTGCGGTCACGGCCCGCGACACGGTGTCTCGCTGAGGGCTGTCCATAACTTGAAGTATCACCTCCGCCTCTGGGCAGCATCTCGCGGGAGTTTCTGAACTGGCTATGAGCTACCGCTTCACGGTGCCTGCGAACCCCGCTACATTGACGGCAGGCGGTGGTGGGGAGACCGGCGCCTGCAGTTCGGTGCGGCTTGGTGGGTGGGCTTGTTCAACCGTCCGAGATGACCCCATCCCTGTTTTGACGTGCCGAAATCCGGGTAAATCCACCTGGGCCACTGGGGGGACGGTGGCGGAGAGGTACGACATGACAGCAGCTTCGGGCGACCAGCTGCCACCAGAAGAGAACGAAAACGAGGCCCAAACCGCTCAGCCCGGCACGCCGGTGCCGGGACCTCGCGAAGAGTTTCTCCGCTCAACCAGACAGCTGATGCGTGGTTCACGCGCCCTGATTACCGGCGGAAGCGGCGGGATCGGACGGGTGATCGCGGTCGGGCTGGCCAAGGAGGGAGTGGACGTTGCCATTGCCTACTCTCCCGACGAGCCAGCCGAGGACGCGGCCCGCACGGCGACTCTGGTCGAGGAGGAAGGACGGCGCTGCGTGACGATGCGCGGCGACCTGTCCGACGAGGACACATGCCGGGACGCGGTGAACCACGCCGTTTCCGAGCTGGGCGGGATCGACATCCTGGTCAACGTGACCGCGCTGCAGAGTGCGGTTAGTGACCTGCAGGGCCTGGACGACCAGCGCTGGGAGCGGAGCTTTCGCACCAACGTCTTCAGTTTCTTCATGGCGACACGGCGCCCCACGACCCACCTTTTCCGGCGGCGCAAAGGCCGTCGCCGGCATGTCAGTGAAGAGCTCATCCTCAGGAATCTGTAGTCCCTGAAGCGCTCGGCACGATCTACGGCTGCTCACCGTCCGGCCATCACCCGAGTTCAGCGCATACGCCCCTGTTACTGGAGGGGCCCAAATCCTTTCAAATCCTCGGAATCCGTTTCGGGGCTTGTGCGAACGTTTGCATCTCGTGTGTCCGATGGGTGTCGGGTGGTCCGAGGCGCGAGTTCGGGTGTCTGGGCGGAAAGCTTGCGACAAGCGGACGCGGAGGCTGAGCTGGTGGGATGGGCTCGCTCAGCCGGAGCGGCGTGCCGAGCAGGCCCGCGGTCGGGCGGCCTGGCTCAGCCGGAGCGGCGTGCCGGGCGGGCCCGCAGGCGGGCGGCGCGGCTGACAACGGCGGCGGCGATGAGGATGACGGCCAGGGCCACGGTGGCCAGGCCGGAGGCGAGCAGGGTCCCGCTGGCGCCCAGGGCGGCCACCAGCGGGCCGCCGAGGGCGGTGCCCAGGGGCGAGGCGATGATCAGCAGCGAGCTGCGCGCCGCCAGCAGCCGGGACAGGGCGGCGCGCGGCACCGCGTCCTGGAAGGTCGCCATGGACAGCGACAGCCACGGGCCGAAGATCACTCCCCCGGCGAACAGGGCCGCCAGTCCGGCCCAGAGCGGGACGTCGAGGCCGAGCGGGATCAGGGCCAGGCCCCAGCCGAGCACGATGGCGATCATGGTGGGCCACAGGGGCAGGCGGCCGAGCGCGGGCGCGGCCAGGGTGCCGATGGCGGCCCCGGCCCCGTAGGCGGTCCAGAACAGGCCCAGCGCGGCCGCTGATCCGTGCAGGTCCACGGCGACGTGCACCGGGAGGGCGACTTCGACCGGGCCGTAGAAGGCGTAGAACGCGAACGACAGCGCGAGCAGGCCGAGCAGGACGGGCTGGGCCCGGAGCACGCCCCAGGCCGACGTCGGCTCTGGAGCCGGGCTGGCGGCTGGGTTACCAGGGCCCGGTGTGACAGAAGTGATTTTGGGGTCGACTGGGGCGACCGGAGTGGCTGGGGTGGCCGGGGTGAGTGGCGGAGGCCGGGTCAAGCGGGTCAGGCGGGCGTAGGACGCGGCCAGGACGGCCCAGCTGGTGGCGTCGACGGCGATGACGGTGGCCGGGCCGAAGGCCGCGGTGACCAGCCCGGCCAGGGCCGGGCCGGCGATGTAGCTGACCTGAGCCATGGCGCTGAGCAGGGAGTTGCCCGCGATTCGCTGGGCCGCGGGCAGCGACTCGGCGACCAGGGTGTACTGGCCGGCGACACCCCAGGCCGCCAGCAGCGACGAGACCGCGATCAGCGCGACGTAGGACGCCGGGCCCAGCACGCCCAGGAAGAACAGGCACGGGATGGCGCCGAGCGCGACCGCGCGCAGGGTGGCGTCGGCGCCCGCGATGCGCAGGCTCGGCCGTCCGCGCATCCAGCGCCGCAACACGACCGTGCCCACCGCGCCGGGCAGACCGTAGGCGGCCACGGCGGCACCGGCCCACAGGCCGCGGCTACCGGGCGGAGCCAGTTGCAGGGCGAGCCAGGCGATGGCCACCGCGCTCATGCCATCGCCGATGGCGGAGACCGCGTAGCCCGGCAGCAGGCGGCGCAGCACCGGGTGGCGGAGCGCGGGCCAGTACGGCCAGGCCTGGACGCGGGCACCCAGCCTGCGCCGGACCACCCCGGTTCCGGCGTTGCCTGGCTGCTCCCCCGTCACCCGGGTGAGGGTGTCACCGCCGGCCGCCCTGGCGCCAGCCAGTTATCCCGGACCCGGTAGCCGATGGTGGCGACCCAGACCTGCCTGGCACGATGGCTGCCATGACAGACCGCCGCAGCGAAGCGGCCGGCTTCCGGGCCGCTCGCGATCTCCTGCTCCGTCACCGCGCCGACTACGACGCCGCGCGGGCCGAATTCTCCTGGCCCGAGCTGGACGAGTTCAACTGGGCCCTGGATTGGTTCGACGCGATCGCCGCTGAGCATCCGGACCGGACTGCGCTGCGCATCGTGACCAGCCCGGGCGGCGCTGGCCCGAATGGCGACCATGGCACGCGGATCAGCTATCGCCAGATGTCCCGCCGGTCGGACCAGGTGGCCTGCTGGCTGCGAGACGTGGGGGTCCAGCGCGGGGACCGGCTGCTGCTCATGCTGGGCAACATCGCCCCGCTGTGGGAGGTCATCCTGGCCACGATGAAGCTGGGCGCGGTGATCGTGCCGACGTCGACGCTGCTCGGGCCGGCCGACCTGGCTGACCGGATCGCGCGCGGCGATGTGCGGCACGTGGTGACCGAGTCGGCGCACGTGCCCAAGTTCCGCGAGGTGCCGGGCGACTGGACCCGGATCGCGGTCGAGCCCACCGTGGGTGGAGCGACTGCCGAGGCCAGTGAGGCGAATGGGGCTGGCGGGACGCAGGGTTCTGGTGGGGCGCAGGGGACAGCGCCTGCTCCGGCGCCGGGAGCCTGGCTGGCCTACGCGGACTCCTACGGAGCCAGCAGCGAGTTCACCGCGGACGGGGTGACCCGGGCCACCGACCCGCTGCTGCTGTACTTCACCTCCGGCACCACCGCCCAGCCCAAGCTGGTCCAGCACACCCACGCCTCCTACCCGGCCGGGCACCTGTCGACCATGTACTGGATCGGGCTCCAGCCCGGCGACGTGCACCTGAACATCTCCTCGCCCGGCTGGGCCAAGCACGCCTGGAGCAACGTGTACGCGCCCTGGAACGCGGGCGCGACCGCGCTGATCTTCGGCTATGACCGGTTCTCGGCCGACCAGCTGCTCCAGGTGCTGGGCGAGGAGGGGGTGACCACGTTCTGCGCGCCGCCGACCGTGTGGCGGATGCTGATCCAGGCCGACCTGGCCAGCGCAGAGGTCAGCACCTTGCGCGAATGCCTGGGGGCCGGGGAACCGCTCAACCCGGAGGTCATCGAGCAGGTCCGGCAGGCCTGGAACATCACCGTGCGGGACGGCTACGGCCAGACCGAGACCACCGCACAGGTCGGCAACACCCCGGGCCAGCCGGTCCGGCCCGGGTCGATGGGCCGCCCGCTGCCCGGGTACGAGGTCACCCTGGTCGACCCGGTGAGCGGCCAGCCCGCTGGTGAGGGCGAGATCTGCCTGGACCTGAGCCGGCGGCCGCTCGGCCTGATGACCGGCTACCTGGGTAGCCCGGAGCAGGACGCCGAGGCCATGCGGGGCGGCTACTACCACACCGGTGATGTTGCCGTGGCCGACGAGGGCGGCTACATCACCTACGTGGGCCGGACCGACGACGTGTTCAAGGCCAGCGACTACCGGATCAGCCCGTTCGAGCTGGAGAGCGTGCTCATCGAGCACGAGGCGGTGGCCGAGGCGGCGGTGGTCCCGTCCCCCGACCCGGTGCGGCTGGCCGTGCCCAAGGCCTACGTGGCCCTGGCGGCCGGGGTGGTGCCCTCGGCCGAGGTGGCCCAGTCGATCATCGCGTTCAGCCGGGACCGGCTGGCCCCCTACAAGCGGCTGCGGCGGATCGAGTTCGCTGAGCTGCCGAAGACGATCTCCGGCAAGATCCGCCGGGTCGAACTGCGCCAGCAGGAAGCCTGGCGCACGGCCGGCGGGCCCCCGCCGGCCAAGGACCCGGACGGCATCGGCGGCCCGTTCTGGGCCACCCCCTCACCCCGCGGCACCACGGAGTTCTGGGAGGAGGACTTCAGCTGGTGACGTCGACCACGAAGGTGCCCCGGGCCGTGTGGCCGTGGTACGTCACGGTGGCGGTGATCGTGGCCGGCCCGGCCGCCAGGGCGCGCAGGACCGAACCGCGAGCGCTCACCACGTCCGGCCGGTCGCTGGTGTAGCGGACGGTCATCCCGGCGGGCAACGGGGTGCTCTGGCCCCGGGTGATGTACCCGTACAGGCTCTGGTCGGACAGGGACACCGTGACCTGCGGCTGGATGCTGGACCCGGCCGGGAAGAACACCCGCTGGGCCACGCCGCTGGCCGCGTCGCCGGGCAGCACCGGCTGCACGGTGACCACCGAGGGCACCGGCCGCAGCGCGCCGGTGACGGTGACCAGGCCCTGCTGGGCGATGTCCGCGCTGGACGAGCCCAGCTGCAGGCCGTAGAGGCCGTCCTGCACCGTGTACCGGTTGGTGCTCTCATCGAAGAACGCCAGGCTGGGCAGCTTGACCGCGAACGTGAGCCGCCGGGTCTGGCCGGGGGCCAGCGGGACCTTCTGGAACGTCAGCAGCCGCTTGACCGGGAGCTGCAGCGTCGCCGGGGCATCCGGGGTGGTCGCGTAGAGCTGAGCGACCGTGGCCCCGGGAGCCCGGCTGGTGTCGGTGACGTCCGCACTGACGGTCACGGTGTCGTTGGCGTCGGCGTGCGCCCGGCTGACGGCCAGGTGCGAATACCGGAAACTGGCGTAGCTGAGCCCGTAACCGAACGGCCAGCTGACCTGGCCGGTGAAGTACTGGTAGGTCCGGCCATCCGTGGTGGCCGTGGGGCGGATGTTGTAGTCGGTGATGGGCGGCAGCTGGCTGGCGTCCGCGTACCAGGTGAACGGCAGGTGCCCGCTCGGGCTGACCCGGCCCAGCAGGACATCGGCCAGGGCCTCGCCCTGGCGCTGGCCGTTGTAGGAGCTCCACAGCAGCGCTGGGGTGGTGCCCGCGAACGAGCTGGTGTCGACCTCGCCCATCGTCTCCAGGTAGACCACGGTGTGCGGATTGGCCGCCTCGACCTGGCTGATCATCGCGGCCTGGGCCCCGGGCAGCGCCAGCGAGGTGCGGTCGTTGGCCTCCGACCCGGTGGTCTGGTCGGTGCCGGCCACGACCACCACCGCGTCGTAGTTCTTGGCGGCGGCCACTGAGGCCTGGTCGACCGTGGTCAGGGTGGCCCCGGTGGTGCCGCCGGTGACGCCCGGGTAGTAGTCGACCTGGGCTTGCGGGTCAATGGCCTGCACCGCAGCCTTGAGTCCCTGATAACTGTCCACGTTGTTCGCGGTCCCGGAGGCGGCCTGGATGCTGGAGTAGCCACCCAGGTACAGCGACTGCGGGTGCGCGTAGTAACCGATGACCGCGAGCTTGTACGGGCCCGAGTGCGGGATCTTCAACGGCAGCAGGGGGCTCTGCGCGCCGCCGGGCCCGGCGGCGGGCGAGTTCTTCAGCAGCACCAGGCTCTGGTCGGCACTCTGCCGGGCCTGCGCCAGCCGCTGCGGGGTCTCGGTGATCGCGTGGTTGGCGTCGCTGTTGACCCAGGTGGTACCGCCCAGCTCGGCCCGGGCCCGCGCCACCCAGGGCACCTCGGACTCGGCATCGAACTCGCCGGTTTCGATCCGGGCCGTGAACAGCCGGACGACCGAGGTGTCGACGTCACCGATGTTGTAGGTGTCGGTGAGCGTCTGGATGTTCTGGGTCAGGGCGGTGGGGATGGTGTTGCCGTAGTCGTAGCTGTCGTGGTACCCGGCGTTGCAGTCCAGGTCCTCACCGGCCGAGTTGGCGTAGGCCGAGCGCGTGTACTGGTTCACCGGGGTGGACGAGTTCGGCGGCACCCAGTCGTGCCCGGCCTGCATGATGTAGATGGCGTCGCAGTCCGAGGTGAAGTAGCCGCCGAAGCCGAACGTTTCCCGGGCCAGTTCCTGGGACAGCTGCACGTTGGCCGGCGACGGGATGCCGTTGACCTCGTTGTACGAGCTCATGATCGAGCCAGGGTGGCTCTGGGCGATGATCTCGGCGAACTGCTTGGTGTAGTACTCGCGCAGCGTCCGCTGGTCCATGTTGGAGCTGCCGGTCAGCCGGCTGTCCTCGGTGTTGTTGGCCGCGAAGTGCTTGAGCGTGGCCAGGGCCTGGTAGTAGCCGTGCGCCGACGGCGGCAGCTGGCCCTGCTGGTTCTCGCCCTGCAGGCCGTCCACGTACTGAGAGGCCAGGTCGGCGGTGAGAATGGGGTCCTCACTCCAGGTCTCATCGTTGCGGCCCCACCGCGGGTCACGGGACAGGTTCACCGTCGGGGCGTAGAAGTCCAGGTTCTCGGTGTTGCCCGGCGACACCTCGCGGGCCTCGGCCCCGATCTGCCGGGCCTCGTCGTAGACCAGATCCGGGTTCCAGGTGCTGCCCATGGACAGGTCCGACGGATACGACGTGGTGTTGGTCAGGGTGGTGGCGTTACCGCTCGGGGTGAGGGTGGACGCGTTCACGCCGTGATTGGACTCGTTCCACCAGCCCCAGGCGGCCACGCCCAGGCTCGGGATCGCGGGGGCCTGGCTGCTGTCCATCTGCGCGGCCTTCTCGGCCGTCGTCATCCGGGAGACCAGGTCAGCGGCGCGCTCAGCCGGACTGTAGGCCCGGTTCAGGTAGATGGGCACGGTCTGGGCCTCGGCGCGGGCGGCCGGATCGCCGGGCCCCGCGTGAGCCAGCACCGCGGCCGGGACCGCGACCGCCAATGAGACCGCCATCGCCACGTACTTGAACGCCCGGGTGGGCCGGGGCAGCAAATTCCCGAAACTCATCAAGCCTCTTTTCGGGCAGGCACCGTCGCTAGGCCACGATCGGCCAGTTGACCACAGACCTCGGCCTGATCATCCCGGCCAGTCCGCGATATCACCAACCTAGGAGCAAAATTCCCCGGAAGTCAACGATCAATTGTTCGAAAGGTTTCGATACGGAGCCCTAGGCATGGCGGCGATCGAGGTGGCTGGCGGCCCCGGGTTTAGCGGCAGGCAGGTTCCAGCGGGAGGCGCGGCTGGGTGATGACGCCGGGGACGGCGGGGCGAGGGCGCTGCGGCCAGCGCTACCGGTGGCTCAGCTGGTGACGTCGGCGCTGGTCAGCCGGGCCCAGGCCAGCGAGCCGGCCAGCACCAGGTAGACGGCGAACGAGAGCAGGCCCTTGAGCAGGGTGCCGCTGTCGATCGGGACGCGCAGCAGCGCGTCGAACATCGTCCACCAGTGGGTAGGCAGGTACGGCTGGATGACCGCGAACTGCGGCACCTGGTCGGCGACCTCGCTGGCCACCACGAAGATGGCCAGCGCCGCGATGGCCCCGATGGCATGCTCGGTGAGGGTGGAGAAGGCCAGGCCGATGGCGCCCAGGGCGGCCATGGCGGCCGAGACGTAGAGGGCGACCAGGAACAGCCGGAAAATGCCTTCGGCCAGCGAGACCGTGGTGCCGGACAGCAGGGTCACCGGGCCGATGGGGAACAAGATGACCCCCACCAGCAGCGCCACCACCGCGACCTCGAACGTCACGGCCAGCGCGAACACCACGATCGAGGCGTACTTGACCACGAGCAGCCGGGTCCGGCCGGCCGGCACGGCCAGCAGGTAGCGGAGCGTGCCGTAACCGGCTTCGCCCGCGATCGAGTCGCCGGCGATCACCGCCACCGCCACCGGCATGACCAGCGTGAGCAGGATGCTGAGGGCGATGAAGCTGAGGAAGATGCCGTTGCCGGTGAGCTGGGTGACGAAGGCCAGCCCGCCGTTGCCACCCCCGCCGCGGTTTGGGTGCGAGGCCAGCCGCAGGCCGACCCCGATGAGGATGGGGAACAGGCCCACCACGGCCAGCAGGATCAGGTTGCGGCGGCGGCCGAACACCTGGCGCAGCTCGGACCGGAAGAACCGGAGCCAGGCCCGGGCCGCCCCGGGAGCAGCACCGGCGGCGGAAGCCGGGAGGGTGCCGGCCGGGCCGGTGATCGCGGTGTCAGCCATCGACGTCGTATCCCTCTCCGGTCAGGCCGACGAACAGGTCTTCCAGCGACGGGGAAAGGACCGCCAGGCCCCGGACCCCGACCCCGGCGTGGACGAGATCGGCACAGATCTTTTCCACCGAGAAATCGCCCAGCTGGGCGCTGACCTCAGCCTCGGCCACCTGCGGGTCCGGCAATCCGAGCTGCCGCAGGACCGCGGCCGCGGCGGCCGGGTCACCGGTCTCGACCCGCACCCGGGCCGAGCCGGTAAGGCGCAGCTCGTCCAGCGAGCCCTGGAACACCAGCCGCCCGGTGCGCATCACGCCCACGTGCGAGCACACCTGCTCGACCTCGGCCAGCAGGTGCGAGGACACGAACACGGTGACGCCGTCGGCCGCGATCTCCCGGATCAGGGAGCGGACCTCACGGGTGCCCTGCGGGTCCAGGCCGTTGGTCGGCTCGTCCAGGACGATCAGCTCGCGCGGCATCAGCAGGGCGGCCGCGATGGCCAGCCGCTGCTTCATGCCGAGGGAGTAGTTGCGGTAGCGCTTGCCCGCCGCGGCCAGCAGGCCGACCCGGTCCAGGGCCCCGTCGATGCGGGCGGTGGCGGTGCGCGGGCTGGCGGCGCGGTCGGCCGCGTCGACCCGGGCCAGGTTGTCGCGGCCGCTCAGGAACGGGTAGAAGGCCGGGCCCTCGATCAGCGCGCCGACCCGGGGCAGCACCTGAACAACCCCGGACGGTATCGGGACGCCGAGCAGCTCGGCCTGGCCACTGGTGGGGTAGGCCAGGCCGAGCAGCATCCGGATGGTGGTGGTCTTGCCCGACCCGTTGGGGCCGAGGAAGCCGTAGACCGACCCGCGCGGGACGGCCAGGTCGACGTGGTCGACGGCGACCTGGCCCCCGCGGAACTGCTTGGTCAGGCCCTCGGTGGCGACGGCCTCGGTCACTTGGCGGCCTGCGCGGCGGCCGAGTAGAGCACCTGCGGGGTGACCGCCCCGACCAGGACCCGGCCGTTGTCGGTGATCAGCACGGAGATCAGGCTGGTCTTGATCAGCCGGCCGCTGCCCCACGAGCCGCTGACCCGGGTGGCCGACTTGACCAGCGCGTTGACGACCGCGCCGGTGTCGCCGCTCAGGCCGGACCCGCTGGACGGACGCTGGCCCACGGCCCCGGTGGCCTCGGTCAGCGCCGAGCTGGGCAGGTTGGCCACGGCCAGCCAGCCGGAGCCGATGGTCGAGGCGTCTTCGCTCTTGGCGGCGTGCTTACCGGACGAACTGTCGTCACCCAGGTGCTGGGTCTTGATCGTGGCCCCGGCGGGCGCGGTGAAGGCGAAGTTGGCCGCGGCCGGCTTGACGAACGACACCGAGGTGAAGCCGATCTGCGCGGCCGGGGACTTGGCGCCCTTGGCGAACACCTGGACCCGCAACGGGACGTCGCGGCTGCCGTCGACCGCGATCCGGATCTGGCCGACCAGCGAGCTGCTGCTCTTGGGGGCCAGCACCAGCTGGTAGGCGGCCTCGCCGGCCACGGTCACGTTGCTGTCGACCCGGACCGTGGTGGTCGGCCCGACCTGCTTCAGGATCTCGTTGGCGGCCTGCTGCGGGGTGAGCGGCGGCGCACTCTGCTTTGCTTTCTTTTGGACCTTGTGAGCGGCGTTCTTGTCGGTGTGGGCCGGGATGACCACGTGGGTGACGGTGTTCTGGCTGCTCTCCCACACCCAGGCGTTGCCGCCGTTGCGGATGATGTCGCTCTCGCTCATGCTCTGCGGCACCGCGAGCCGGAAGTGCCTGGGGTCGGAGTACCAGATCCGGATCGTGTGCGACCCGGTCAGCAGCGAGGCCAGCGAGCCCGGGCTGCTGGTGCCGGGCAGCGACGGCAGCCCGAGCGAGGAGGTCTCGACCACGGTCCCGGTCAGCGGCGGCGTGGCCGGCTTGGACGCCAGCGACGCCAGCAACTGGGCCGGGGTCTTGGCCGGCAGCGACGGTGCGGCCTGCGCCACCGAGATCATCGAGCCGGCCAGGACGCCCCCGACCACGACCACCGCCCCGGTCGGCACGGCCCACCGTGCCCGGCGGGACAGCTGAGAAAGCTGCTTCATAACACCACCCGTACTAATCGTCCCCGTATATGTCTACCCGCTACAGTGCCGCACCGGCGCTGAGGCCATGCTGAGAATTGCTGAGGGGACACTGAGGGGATCCTGAGCCAGCCGGCACGTGGGGCTGGGTCACTGGTCACGGTGGGCCAGACTGGGACCGTGCGAGTGCTGGTGGTGGAGGACGAACGGCGGCTGGCCGGCGCGGTACAGCGCGGCCTGCAGGCCGAGGGTTTCGCCGTGGACCTGGCCTACGACGGGGCCGACGGGCTGCACCTGGCCCGGGAGGGCGCCTACGACGCGGTGGTGCTGGACCTGATGCTGCCCAAGCTGTCCGGCTACAAGGTCTGCGAGCGGCTGCGGGCCGAGGAGAACTGGGTCCCGGT
>DATDIH010000240.1:0-2622 GCA_036521155.1 Streptosporangiaceae bacterium | reverse complement strand
GGCGCAGACCCACGAGCTGGTCGGCGCGGTGGTATCCGAGTTTCTCCTCTCCCCAGACGCCTCTTACATCACCGGCACCACCATCGAAGCCGACGGCGGCTGGAGCTAACACACTCATGACAGTCGGGACCACCTCCATCTCCCACCTCGGAACGGCAGGGCTCGTCGCTGACGGCAGCGAAACGGCGGCCGCCCTAGCTAATGGCCTACCCGCAGGCGTTCGGAGCGGTCCACGAGTTCCTGAGATGCCGGCCGCCTCGCCGTTCTGCGTGGTGCCCGCGATGGGCACCCCTCCTCGCGCCCCCGGTGTCCGCGTTGTCTGGCGCGGTGCGTTCAGCCGGGTGTGGGCGAGGCAGTTCTGCCGACCGGGCGCGCTTGAGCCGCCTCCGACCCGGGAAATGCATCAGCCTTCGGCCGATCGGAGTCTGCGATCGATTCAGGGCTATCGCCGTACAGATCTGGGACCTTGTCCGCCCAGGTGCCCGATAGCGGACGAGAATGCTGATCTGCGTCGCGGCGTAAGGGCCCGCGCAGCTCGGGAGCCGCGCGCAAGACGATGAGCTGAGTGACATGATCGCGATATGCCGGTGGCATATGGGCGTGTCGCTTTGGTGACGGGCAGCTCGCGGGGTCTGGGGGCGGTGATCGCGCGGCGCCTGGCTCACGATGGCCTGGCCGTCGCGGTCAACGGCCGGCGCGGTGACCAGCAGGCCTATGAGGTCGGCCGCAGCATCCGCGCTGGCGGTGGTGCCGCGGAGGTGTTTTGCGCTGACGTCACCGATGAGCAGCAGGCCGCCGAACTGGTCGCCGCGATCACTGGCCGCCTCGGCCGGGTCGATGTGCTGGTGGTCAACGCCACCGGCCCGCAGCCCGAAGCCCCGGTGACCGAGGTGGCCTGGGCCGACCACATCGCCCAGCTGAACTTTTTCGTCAAGAGCCCGGTGCTGCTGGGCCGGGCCGTGCTGCCCGGGATGCGGGCCCGGCGGTACGGCCGGATCGTGCACATTGATTCCGAGGTCGCCGACCGGCCGCCGCCCGGCAGGTCGGCCTATGCCGCCGCCAAGAGCGCGCAGATCGGCCTGGCCCGCAGCTGGGCCCGCGAGTTGGCCCCGTCTGGTATCACCGTGAACATGGTGGCTCCCGGTTTCGTCCCCGTTGAGCGCCACGCGGACGTCCCGGACGAGATCCGCAATGCCTACCTCGCCTCGGTACCCGCCGGGCGGATGGGAACTCCCGGCGACATCGCCCACGCCGTGAGCTTCCTCGCCTCCGAAGACGCCGGATTCATCACCGGCCAGCGCATCGTCGTCGATGGTGGCCGGAGCCTTGGCACCTGACAACGGCCCCCGCGCACCGTCACCAGCCGCCCTGCCGGCGACCTCCGGAACAGGATCAACGACAAGCACCGCCGATATACGTTTTCGGGCGAATCCCGCCGGGGATGCGCCATGCTCGCATACCGGGTTGATCTGCAATGCATCTCGGTCCGGTCGGCCCCGCCCCGGCCACCGGCACCGTCATGACCAGCTCAAGCTGAGCGGCATTGCCCCAGGCCCCCTACGCGGGCTTCGCCCGCGTAGCTCACGCTGTGCTGGCCGGCTAGGACCCGAACGAGACCGTGTCCGACTCGGCGCCGCCCTGGCCCGCCTCGTCTTGGCCGACCTCGTCCTGGTCCGCCTCGCTGGCCGCCGCGTCCGGGGCCAGCGGCAGCGTGATGCGGAACGTGGCGCCCTGGCCCGGCTCCGACTCCACCGTGGCCGTGCCGCCGTGCGCCGCCACCAGCGCGCTGACGATGGCCAGGCCGAGCCCGCTGCCGCCGCTGTTGCGGTTCCGGTGCGTGTCGGCCCGGTAGAACCGCTCGAACACCCGCTCCGTCTGCTCCGGGGTCAGTCCCGGCCCCTGGTCGGCCACCTCCAGGACCACCGCCGCCACCGACGGGGCCGGACCGCCCGGGAAGGGCGGATGGCCCGGCATCAGACCGGAGCGCAGCCGGACCTCGATCGGGCTCTCGTCCGGGGTGTACTTCAGGGCGTTGCTCATCAAGTTGCCGATGACCTGCCGCAGCCGGGGTTCGTCCCCGTTGATGAGGAACGCCTTGCCCGGCTCCACGTCGAGCGTGACCGGCCGCCCGGGCGCGATCATCCGGCTGTCCTGGACCGCGTCGGCCGCCAGCACCAGCAGGTCGACCGGGCGGTGCTCGATCGGCCGCTGCTGGTCCAGCCGGGCCAGCAGCAGCAGGTCCTCGACCAGCACGCCCATCCGGGCCGCCTCGCCCTCCACCCGCTGCATGATCCGGTCCAGGTCCTCGGGGGCCAGGCTGCCCCGGCTGCCCTCGTCGGGGCTGATGACCCCGCCCCGCTGGCGGTAGTACTCGGCGAAGCCCCGGATCGCGGTGATCGGCGTGCGCAGTTCGTGGCTGGCGTCGGCGATGAACCGGCGCATCCGCTCTTCGGACTGCACCGCGGCCTCTTCCGACTCCTGCTGAGCGTGGAACGCGGTCTCGATCTGGGTCAGCATGGTGTTGATCGAGTGGCCGAGCCGTCCCACCTCGGTGCGCGGGTCCCGGTCCGGCACCCGCCGGTCCAGGTGCCCGGCCGCGATGTCCTGGGCGGTCTCCTCGAT
>DATDIH010000239.1:0-5730 GCA_036521155.1 Streptosporangiaceae bacterium | reverse complement strand
GTCGGGTTGCTGATCTTCATCCGGCGCCGCTCGGCCGGGTATGACCGGCGCAGCCTGCTCGACGCGCTGACCCTGACCGTGGGCCTGGCCCTGCTGTCCTGGGTGTTCCTGATCGTGCCCTACGTGAACAACGCCAGCCTGACGTGGCTGCAGAAGGCAGTCGCGATCGCCTACCCCCTCGGCGACGTACTGGTGCTGGCCATGCTGGCCCGGCTGCTGGCCCCGGCCGCCTGGCGATCCCGGGCCCTGCAGCTGCTCACCCTGGGGAGCGTCGGCCTGCTCGCCTCCGACGTCGCCTTCGGCGCGATCCAGCTGTACGGCACGTTCCGCGTCGGCACGCTCACCGACCTCGGCTGGGCGGTGTTCTACGCGGCCTGGGGTGCGGCCGCGCTGCACCCGACCATGACCGAGCTCACCCAGCCCGTCACCCGCCCCCGGGCCCCGAGCTCCGCGGTCCGGCTCACCCTGATCATGCTGGCCTCGCTGATCGCCCCGGCCGTACTGCTGGCCGAGGCCGTCCAGCACCGGGTCCATGACGCCGGGGTGATCGCGGTCAGCTCGGCGCTCCTGTACATCCTGGTCTTGTCCCGGCTCGCCGACGTGGCTGCCGCGCTCCGCCGGACCCTGGCCCGGGCCCAGATCCTGCGGCTGGCCGGGGCGGCCCTGGCGGCCGCGGCCACGGTGGAGCAGGCCGCCGGCGCGGTCCGGTCCGGAGTGGTCTCACTGATTGGGCACCGGCAGCCCATGACGGCCGCGCTCGCCGTGCGCGAAGGCAGCACCTTGCGGCTGGTGGGCGCCCCGCCCGACGAGCCGCCCGTGCCCACGGAGCTGCCCGCCGGCCAGGCGGACAGCTGGCTCGCGCTGCTGAACGGGCCGGAGCCAAAACTGCTGGCGGGGCCGGCGGGGGACCAGCCGAGCGTCCTGCTCATCCCGCTGTCCCTGCAGGACCGGCCGTCCGGTGATCCCCTGATCGGCGTGCTCGCCGTGACCGGGGCCAGCCGGGACCTGGCCGAGCTGGCCGGGACGTTCGAGGTGCTGGCCCGGCAGGCGGCCCTGGTGGTCGAGCGGGTGGTCCTGAGCCGCGAGGTCATCCGGCGCAACAGCGAGGCGTACTTCCGGACCCTGGTCCATGACACGTCCGACGTCATCCTGATCGTGGACGACCACGGCCGGGTCCGGTACGCGACGCCGTCGGCCCGGAGCATCTTCGGCGACATCCCGGTGGACGGGGAGTACCTGTGGGATCTCGTCCAGCCCGACGAGCGGGAGGAGATCGCGCGGGCCCTGGCCGAGATGCGCTCCGGGGACGGAGGACAGGGCCGGGACGTCGACGAGGACTGGCGGATCACCGCCCGCGACGGCTCGTACGTCGAGGTGGAGGTCCGGTGCAGCGACCTGCGGCATGAGCCCACCGTCGGGGGCCTGGTGCTCACCCTGCGGGATGTGACCGAGCAGCGGCAGCTGGAGCGGGAACTGAAGTACCGGGCCTTCCACGACTCACTCACCGGGCTGCCCAACCGGGTGCTGTTCCAGGAACGCGTGGTCCGGGCGCTGGCCCGGTCCCGCCGCACGGACGGGACCGTCGGCGTGCTCTTCATCGACCTGGACGACTTCAAGGTGACCAACGACACCATGGGCCACGGCGTCGGGGATGAGCTGCTGGTCGCCGCGGGGATGCGGCTGTCCGCGCTCACCACCGGCCGCGGCACCGCCGCCCGGCTGGGCGGGGATGAGTTCGGGCTGCTCATCGAGGACGCGCCGGACGGTGCCGCGGTGGAGAACCTGGCCGAGGTCATCGTGCTGGCCTTCCAGGAGCCGATCACGCTGGCCATCGGCTCCGCCATCGTCACCGTCACCGTGGGCGTGGCCACCAGCGAGGACGCCACCAGCACCAGCGACCTGGTCCGGCACGCCGACCTGGCGCTGTACGCGGCCAAGTCGGCGGGCAAGCGGCAGTGGCGCCGCTACCAGCCGGTGCTCAGCGCCGGCATGATGCGGCGCCGTGATCTGCAGGCGGCCCTGGACAGCGCGGTGACCGAGAAGGCCTTCACCCTCGTCTACCAGCCGATCGTCGAGCTGAGTACCGGTGCGGTGGCCGGCTTCGAGGCGCTGCTGCGCTGGCCGCACGCCGAGTGGGGCATGGTGCAGCCGGACCAGTTCGTCGCCCTGGCCGAGGAGACCGGCCACATCGTCCCGCTCGGGGCCTGGGTCCTCCAGCAGGCCATGACCGACCTCGCGCGCTGGCAGCGGCACGCCCCGGATCACCCGCCGGCGTACGTGAGCGTCAACGTGTCGGCCCGCCAGCTGCGTGACACGGGCTTCGTCCAGGGGGTCCGGCGGCGGCTGACCGAGTCCGGCCTGGCCCCGTCGTCCCTCGTGCTGGAGCTGACCGAGAGCGGCCTGCTCCGCCCGGACCAGCGGCTCCGGGCCGACCTGGAGGAGCTCAAGGGCATGGGGGTGCGGCTGGCCATCGACGACTTCGGCACCGGTTACTCCTCCCTCAGCTACCTGCGTGAGCTGCCGATCGACGTGCTCAAGATCGATAAGTCGTTCGTGGACGGGATCACCGTGTCCACCCAGCGGCTGGCCCTGGTCGAAGTGATCATCCGGATCGCCAAGACGCTGGGGCTGACCGTGATCGCCGAGGGCATCGAGAGCGAAATGCAGCGGGACATGCTGGTCTCGATGGGCTGCCGCTACGGGCAGGGTTACCTGCTGGCCACCCCCATGCCCGCCGACGAGGCCCAGGCCCTGCTGCGGGTCGGCCACGGCCTGGTACCCCAGCTGCCCGGCTCCCGCCGCTTAATACGCCCGCCAGTCCCGGTGAGTTGACCCGGCCAGCCCGCCAATGCTCTTATTGAGCAGAGGAATCAGAGGATATGGGGGCAGGCGTGCCGGGCATACCCGCAGACAGCCATCACTACCAGCCGGGATTCGGGAACGAGTTCGCCAGCGAAGCGGTCCCGGGCGCCCTGCCCGCGGGCCGCAACTCGCCGCAGCGCGCGCCGCTGGGCCTGTACGCGGAGCAGCTCAGCGGGACCGCGTTCACCCAGCCCCGGGCGGTCAACCGGCGGACCTGGGTGTACCGGATCATGCCGTCGGCCGCGCACCCGAGGTTCGAGCGCATCGGGAACGGGTCGCTGCGCGGCACCCCGTTCAGCGAGATCGAGCCGGATCCCAACCGGCTGCGCTGGGACCCGCTGCCGCTGCCCGCCGGCCCGGTGGATTTCGTCGATGGCCTGTACACGGTGGGCGGCAACGGGGACCTGCGGACCCGCAGCGGGATGGCGGTGCACCTGTACGCCGCCACCTCGCCGATGACCGGCCGGTACTTCGTGGACACCGACGGGGAGCTGCTGTTCGTGCCGCAGGAGGGCACGCTCGTGCTGCACACCGAGCTGGGCCCGCTGCAGCTGGGCCCGGGCGAGATCGCCGTGGTGCCCCGGGGCATCCGGTTCCGGGTCGACCTGCCCGGCGGCCCGGTGCGCGGTTACCTGTGCGAGAACTACGGCGCCCCGTTCACGCTCCCGGAGCGCGGCCCGATCGGCGCCAACGGGCTGGCCAACGAGCGGGACTTCCTGGCCCCCGCCGCCGCCTTCGAGGAGCGCGGCGGTCCCGTCGAGGTGGTGCAGAAGTTCGGCGGCAACCTGTGGGCGGCCGGCTATGACCACTCGCCGCTGGACGTCGTGGCCTGGCACGGCAGCTACGTGCCGGTCAAGTACGACACGGCGAGGTTCATGGTGCTGGGCACGGTCAGCTTCGATCATCCCGACCCGTCCATCTACACCGTGCTCACCTCGCCGTCCGACTCGCCGGGCCTGGCCAACGTGGACTTCGTCATCTTCCCGCCGCGCTGGCTGGTCGGCGAGGACACCTTCCGGCCGCCCTGGTTCCACCGCAACGTGATGTCGGAGTTCATGGGCCTGGTGCGGGGCGCCTATGACGCGAAGGCCGAGGGGTTCCTGCCCGGCGGGGCCAGCCTGCACAACACGTTCACCTCGCACGGCCCGGACGCCGAGACGTTCGACCGGGCCAGCCGCGCGGACCTGGCCCCGCAGAAGGTCGCGGACACCCTGGCGTTCATGTTCGAGAGCCGCTGGATGATCATCCCGACCCGCCAGGCCATGGAGGCGGCGCACCGGCAGCCCGACTACGACGCGGTCTGGGCCAGCCTGACCCCCTCCTTCGCGGGGCCGGGCGCCGGCCCGTGACCGGGCCCGCCCCGTCCGCCCCGCCCGGCCAGGCGCTGCAGGACCGGCTGCTGCCAGTGCCGCCGCCACGGTTCTCCGGCATGCTGCCGCTGTGGTACCAGCTGGCCCAGAGCCTGCGCGCCGCCATCATGGGGCTCGGCCGGGACGACGGGCTCCGCCTGCCGACCGAGGTACAGTTCGCGCGGCACTACGGGATGAGCCTGACCACCGTGCGCCAGGCACTGAGTTCCCTGGCCAGCGAGGGCCTGATCACCAGGCACCGGCGGCGCGGCACCTACGTCAACGCCGACGCGCTGCGTACCCGGGCGCTGCGCGTCCTGGGCTCGGCGGACGCGGTGATGGCCCAGCAGTCGAGTGAGGAGGTCCGGGTCCTCGGCCGGACCCGGGTCCGGGGCGGTGCGGTGCCCGCCCGGCTGGGCCCGGCGGGTGAGGCCGTGCTCATCCGCCGGCTGCGCCTCGACGACGGCGTGCCGGTCAGCTACGCCGAGAACTACCTGCGCCCCGAGCACGCGGCCCGGGTCAGCGACGCGGCGCTGGCCCGCGCCCCGGTCACCAGGATCCTCCGCGACGAGCTGTCGCTGCCGCTCACCAGGATCGACAACGAGGTGTCGGCCCGCACCGCGCCGGCCGACGTGGCCGGGCTGCTCGGGATCGATGCGCTGAGCCCGGTGCTGGTTTCCGAAAACGTGACCTACGCGGACGGTACTACCCCGGTGGACGTGGCCCGGATCCACTACCGTGGCGACCGCTTCACATTCGCGATCTCCCTGGACATTCCTTGACCTTGCTGACCTTCACCGAGCACGCCCTGCCGTACTGCGTGTTCTCCCGTGGCACGGACAGCCCCCGGGTCGGAGCCGGCCTGGGCACCTACATCGTCGACCTGCACCGGATGTTCGGCGACCCGATCTTCGCCGGGCCCTCGCTCAACGCGTTCATGAGCCGCGGCCCGCGGGCCTGGCAGCGCACCCGGGAACGGCTGCTCGGGTCGGCCCGCAGCGGCCAGATCGGCGAGCTCGTGCCGATCGCCGAGGCCACCTTGCACCTCCCGTTCGAGGTGGCGGACTTCGCCGACTTCTACTCCTCACTCGAGCACGCGACCAACGCCGCGCGGGTGCTGCGGCCCGGCGATCCGCAGCTGCCCCCGAACTGGCGGGAGATGCCGGTCGGCTACCACGGCCGGTCCGGCACGGTCGTGGTCAGCGGCACGCCGGTGCGGCGCCCGCAGGGCCAGCTCGCGCCCGGTCACGCGCGGCCCGAGCTGGCCCCGACCCGCCGGCTGGACTTCGAGGCGGAGATCGGCTTCGTGGTGGGAGTGGGATCGGCGCCCGGCCGGCCCGTGCCCGCCGCCGCGTTCGCCGAGCACGTGTTCGGCGTGGTGCTGCTGATCGACTGGAGCGCCCGGGACATCCAGGCGTTCGAGTCCCGGCCGCTGGGGCCGTTCCTGAGCAAGTCCTTCGCGACCACGATCTCGCCCTGGGTGGTGCCGCTCGCCGCGCTGGACCAGGCCCGGGTGCCG
>DATDIH010000238.1:0-18586 GCA_036521155.1 Streptosporangiaceae bacterium | reverse complement strand
CCGCACGCCGAAGTAGTTCGACATGACCAGCGGGTCGGGCAGGCCGGTCTTGTCGTACTCGCCGTCGTAGGCGGCCCGGACGATGACGTCGCCGTGGTGGTCGATGACCTCCTGCACGTCCAGGGTCACCTTGTCGCCCACCATTTCCTTGGCCACCCAGCGCCGGATGGCGTCGCGGCCGTTGATCTCCCGGTGGGCGTCGTTGACGTAGGCGTCCTCGGCGAACGTGGCCACGATGGCGTCGATGTCGAACCGGTTGACGGCGGCGAGGTGCTCGGCGACGATTCCAGTCAGCTCGGTGCTCATGACTTGTCCTCCCGGTGCTGAACCCGGCGTGTTTCGCCGGTACCTTCACCCTCAGTGCTCCCGGCACGGGAGGGTCAAGGGCGAGGTCGCGGCCAGAGTCTCCCCCGCGGGGAGGGCGGCCGGGAAGGATACGATCGGCCCGTGGACGCGGTCGAGCTCGCCTACGACGAAGCCGGTACCGGGCCAGCGGTGGTCCTCATCCACGGTCATCCGTTCAACCGGTCGATGTGGGCGCCCCAGCTGGCCGCGCTGGCCGGCCCCTACCGCGTGATAGCGCCGGACCTGCGTGGTTACGGCACCAGCCCGGTCACCCCGGGCACCGTCCCCATGAGCCAGCTGGCCGCCGACGTGGCCCGGCTGCTGGACCGCCGGGATGTGTCCCGGGCGGCCGTGGTCGGCCTGAGCATGGGCGGCCTGGTCGCGATGGAGCTGGCCGGGGCCGATCCGGCCCGCTGGTGGGCGCTGGGCCTGGTCGCCACCACCGCCGAGCCGGTGACCGAGGCCGAGCGAGCCGACCGGCTGGCCCGGGCCGCTCAGGCCGAGCGTGAGGGCATCGGCCCGCTGGCGCAGGACATGGCCACCCGGCTGTTCGGCCCCGACGTGGACCCGGCCATTTCCGGTCAGGTCATGGCCATGATGCTGGCCACCGATCCTCACGGCGCCGCGGCCGCCCTGCGCGGCCGGGCCGAACGCCCCGACTACCGCCCGATCCTGCGCGAGCTGGACCTCCCGGCCCTGGTCCTGACCGGCGACCACGACGGCTACTCGACCGCGGAGATCACCGACCGGCTCACCCGCGACCTGCGCCGCCCCCACCGGGTCACTGTGCCCGGGGTCGGGCACCTGCCCAACCTGGAGACCCCGGCCCGCTTCAACGCGGAGCTGGCGGCGTTCCTGGACCAAGCCGCGGCGGCAGCCCGAAGCGGGTGAGGTCGGCGGTGAGGAAAGCGGTGACTCCGGCGACGTATCCGTCCCGCAGCGTGAGGACGTCGAGGCCGCCGGGTACATAGGCCTCGGCCGCGTCGTCCCACAGGTAGGTGCCGAACGCGAGCTGGCCGTTGGCGGTGGCGGGCCGGAACCGCCACCGCGATCGCATCGGGCCGCCGGTCAGGAAGGCGCGGATCTGCTCCCGGCCGCGATACCACTCGGGCAGCGGCGGCATTTCGTAACGGGCGTCATCGGCCAGCATGGCCACGATCGCATCGACGTCGCCGGACTGCCAGGCATCGGCCCAGCGGGCGGCGATAGCCGCGACGGCCGCGTCCCCCAGGTCACGCAGCGCGGACTGCTGGGTGGGCGCCCCCGATCCAACCGCCTTCCGGGCCCGCTGCAGCGCGCTGTTGACCGAGGCCGGGGACGTGTCCAGCTGGCTGGCCACTTCAGCCGCGGAGAAGCCGAGGACCTCACGCAGGATCAGGACCGCCCGCTGGATCGCGGACAGGTGCTGTAGCGCGGCCACGAACGCCAGCTCGATGCTCTCCCGGGCCAGGTACTGAGCCTCGGGCGAGTTGTCGGGGTAGGGCTCGAGCCAGACGATCTCGGCGGCGGGCGTCCCGGGGGTGACATCGGCGGGCAGTTCGCGCCGTCCGCGTCGCTCGAGGGCGGTGAGGCACCGGTTGGTTGCAATCTTGTAGAGCCAGGCGCGGATGAAGCCACGGTCGTCGAGGCGGCCGAGGTTACGCCAGGCCCGCACGAGCGTCTCCTGCAGCACATCCTCCGCGTCGTGCAGCGAGCCGAGCATCCGATAGCAGTGGGCCTGCAGCTCGCCGCGGTAGGGGTCCACCAGCTGCTCGAAGGCGTCGCTGTCGCCGGACCGCGCGGCGGCGAGGAGGGCGGCCGGAGCGGTCATCCGCCCATTGTGCCCAGGGGAACGCAACAACGCGATGAATTTAGGTGCCGGGCCGGGTTCCACCACTGTGAATTCATCCACGAAGGGAACGACCATGACCGATGAGCAGCAGATCCGCGATCTTATCGAGCGCTGGGCCACCGCCGTGCACCAGGGCGACCTGGCCACCGTGCTGGCGGACCACGACCCGGACATCGTCATGTTCGACGTCCCGCCGCCCCAGCAAGGCGTGCGCGGCATCGACGCCTACCGCGAGACCTGGCCCGGATTCTTCGAGTGGCAGGCGTCCGGTGCGGTGTTCGAGATCGAATCGCTGACGGTGACGGCCGGCCCCGAGGTCGCGTTCGCGTTCGCGTTGCTACGCTGCGGCACCCCGGAGCAGTTCGAGCGTGATCCCGGGCAGCGGCTACGGCTGACCATCGGCCTGCGCAAGCTGGCTGGCCGCTGGACGGTGACTCATGAGCACCATTCGTTCCCGGACGCGACCGAGGCGTCGTAGGTCCAGCCGTACCAGGCTAGAGGTGCTCGACCACGTAGTCGATGCAGGTGGTGAGGGCTTCGACGTCGGCCGGGTCGACCGCCGGGTACATGCCGATGCGGAGCTGGTTGCGGCCCAGCTTGCGGTAGGGCTCGGTGTCGACGATGCCGTTGGCGCGCAAGGTCGCGGCCACCGCGGCGGCGTCGACCTCAGCCGCGAGGTCGATGGTGCCGACCACGGGGGAGCGCTGGCCGGGGTCGGTCACGAACGGGGTGGTCCAGGGGGTTTTCTCGGCCCAGGTGTAGAGGATGCGGGCGGAGTCGGCGCTGCGGGCGGCGGCCCAGGCCAGTCCCCCCTGGGCCAGCATCCAGTCGAGCTGATTGGCCAGCAGGAACAGGGTGGCCACCGCGGGTGTGTTGAGCGTCTGGTTCTGGGCCGAGTTGTCGACGGCCAGCGGCAGGGACAGGAAGTCCGGGACGTACCGTCCGCTGTCCGCGATCCCGGCCACCCGGTCCAGCGCGGCCGGGGACATCAGGGCCAGCCACAGGCCGCCGTCGGACGCGAAGCACTTCTGGGGCGCGAAGTAGTACACGTCGAACTCGGCCGGGTCGACCTCCAGGCCGCCCGCGGCGCTGGTCGCGTCGACCAGGACCAAGGCTCCCGGGTCGGCCCCGGGTATCCGGCGGACCGGCATGGCCACGCCGGTCGAGGTCTCGTTGTGGGTCAGCGCGTACACGTCGGCGCCCGGGGCTGGGGTCAGCTCGGGATGGGCGCCCGGCTCGGCCCGGGTCACGGCCGGCTCGGCCAGCCAGGGGGCGCGGGCGGCCACCGAGGCGAACTTGGACGAGAACTCGCCGAACGTGAAGTGCTGGGAGCGCTGACGGATCAGGCCGAAGGCCGCGGCGTCCCAGAACGCGTTGGTGCCGCCGTTGCCCAGGACCACCGCGTAGCCCGCGGGCAGGCGGAACAGGTCGGTCAGGCCAGACCGGATCTGCCCGACCAGCGAGCGCACCGGGGCCTGCCGGTGCGACGTGCCCAGGTATTCGGGGCCGGAGCGGCTGAGGGCCTCGAGTTGCTCCGCGCGGACCTTGGACGGCCCGCTGCCGAATCGGCCGTCGGCGGGCTTGAGCTGCGCAGGGATGACGAGGCTGGTCACCGGGCCAGCCTATCCGGGGTGGGCAACGTGTTTACGGCGCTGCCCACGCCCGGATTCGGGCCGTGGCCCACTGGCGCCAGACGGAGCTGGCGGCCGCCTCAGATGTCCTTGTCGAGCACCTCGTCGGCACCCTGAACGTCCCGCACCGGACGGGCCGAGGGGCCGACATAACGCGAACTCGGCCGGATCAGCCGGCCGGTGCGCTTCTCTTCCAGGATGTGCGCCGACCAGCCGGCCGTGCGGGCGCAGGTGAACATCGAGGTGAACATGTTCGGCGGGATCTCGGCGAAGTCGAGCACCAGCGCGGCCCAGAACTCCACGTTGGTCTCGAGCACACGGTCGGGGCGGCGGGCCCGCAGTTCGGCCAGGGCCGCGTTCTCCAGGGCCAGGGCTGCTTCGTAGCGGGGCGAGCCGAGCTCCTTGGCGGTCCGCCGGAGCACCCGGGCCCGCGGGTCCTCGGCCCGGTACACCCGGTGCCCGAAGCCCATCAGCCGCTCATGCTTGTCCAGGGCCTGCTTGACCCAGGCCTCGGCGTCGCCCGACTGCTCGACTTCCGAGATCATGCCGAGCACCCGGGCCGGGGCCCCGCCGTGCAGCGGGCCGGACATCGCGCCGATGGCGCCGGACATCGCCGCGGCCACGTCGGCCCCGGTGGAGGCGATGACGCGACTGGTGAACGTGGAGGCGTTCATGCCGTGCTCGGCGGCCGAGGTCCAGTAGGCGTCCACCGCCTTGACGTGCCGCGGGTCGGGGTCGCCGCGCCAGCGGATCATGAACTGCTCGGCGGCCGTCTTGCCCTCGTCGACCCGGCTCTGCGGGACGGCGGGCTGGCCGAGACCGCGCGCCGACTGAGCCACGAACGACAGCGCGGTGGCCGTGATCCGGGCCAGGTTGTCGCGGGTTTCCTGGTCGTCGCTGTCGAGCAGCTGCTTGATGCCCCAGACCGGGGCCAGGGTGGCCAGCGCGGCCTGCACGTCGACCCGGACGTCGCCGGAGTGCACGGGCAGGTTGTACGCCTCGGCGGCGGGCAGGCCGGGGGTGAACGAGTTGTCCACCAGCAGGCCCCACACGTGGCCGAACGAAACGTGGCCGACCAGCTCTTCGATATCCACCCCGCGGTAACGGAGCGAGCCGCCCTCCTTGTCAGGTTCGGCGATCTCTGACTCGAAAGCGATCACGCCTTCGAGTCCAGGCTTGAAGTCGGACATCGGTGTCTCTCCTCTTCATGGCGGGATGGCGCCGGCTCGTGCGCCGGGGCGGTACATCCGGGGCGCCGATCGCCGTACGGCCCAGTCGTGGCCCGCAGGGATGCGCCCGCACCCCGATGAGGGCCGCGAGAGGACCGCGCGGGCCTAAAGCCGCGCTATATCTCGGTTCTCTTATTCAATATCTCCACAGCTACCTTGCGATACCCGGGAACGATGTGAGGATCGTTACTTATGGAAACGACTGCGCTTCTTCACCAGTTGTCAACAACCTCCATACTTTGCGGGTGACGTGCGGCCGGAGCTGCACGGATCCTCATTTTTACCGCTGACGAGGGGTGACGTTACCGTTGGACACCACCCGTACGCTCTCCGAGGACATGCTGGCGGCCGGCCCGGCCGAGCAGTTCTCGCGCTGGTTTGACGACGCCGTGGCCGCCGGGCTGCCCGAACCGAACGCCATGGTGCTGGCCACCGCGTCGGCCGAGGCGCACACCCGGTGCCGGACGGTCCTGCTCAAGGCGCACGGCCCGGACGGCTTCGTGTTCTACACCAACCGGACCTCCCGTAAGGGCACCGACCTGGCCGGGAATTCATGGGCCTGCGTGCTGTTTCCCTGGTATGGCCTCGGACGTCAGGTGACCATCGAAGGGACCGTCACGGCCCTGTCCACCGAGCAGAGCGAACCGTACTTTCACTCCCGGGGGCGCGGTTCCCAGCTCGGGGCCTGGGCCAGCCGGCAGTCTCAGGTGATCGCTTCGCGGGCGGTGCTGGACGACCGCGTCGCCGAGCTTGAGCGGCGCTGGCCGGACGGTACCGAGGTGCCCATGCCCGATTTCTGGGGCGGGTACCGCCTCGAGCCGCAAACAATCGAATTCTGGCAGTCACGCGCGAGCCGGCTCCACGACCGGTTCCGCTACCGCAGAACCGCAGGTGAGTGGGTCATTGAACGGGTTTCACCCTGAATGGCCCGGCGAGGCCGCCGGGGGGTGCCGCCGCGCCTGGTATACCGGGGGGCCAAGGCGGCATAGCATCACAGCAGGAGGAATGAGCACGTGACCGCCCAGGGGCTTATCGACACCACCGAGATGTATCTCCGAACCGTCTTCGAACTCGAAGAGGAGGGGATCGTCCCGCTGCGCGCGCGTATTGCCGAGCGGCTCGCCCAGAGCGGGCCGACCGTCAGCCAGACCGTGGCCAGGATGGAACGTGACGGGCTGCTGCACGTGGCCGGGGACCGCCACCTGACCCTCAGCGACCACGGCCGGACGCTGGCCACCCGGGTCATGCGCAAGCACCGGCTGGCCGAATGCCTGCTGGTCAGCGTCATCGAACTGCCCTGGGAAGAGGTCCACATCGAGGCCTGCCGCTGGGAGCATGTGATTTCGGAAAGCGTCGAGCGCCGCTTGTTCGAAATGCTCGGGTATCCGGTCCGCTGTCCGCACGGCAACGTCATCCCCGGCCTCGATGAGCTGGGTATTCCGCCCGAGGCTAAGGAAAAGGCCGAGGGGTCCGTCGACGGGGTCGACGAAGCAATGACAAATGCCGCGTCCCGGGAGCCGGCGCCGGTGGTGATCGAGCGGATTAGCGAACAGATCCAAAGCGATCTCGCTCTGATGCTTAAACTCAAGCGCACCGGGATACAACCCGGACGTGAGGTAATGCTCGCGGCAAGCGACGATGGTGTGCGAGTGACGTGTGACGACAGCGCTGATGGAACCGAGGCGGAACTGCCTCGCGAGATCGCCGCGCACGTGTTTGTGTCCCGGACGTAACCGCGGCGCCCGTGCGCGGATCGGCCTACGCCCCGGTGATGCTCTCCGGGCCGGCCGCCGGGCCGCCGTATGAACCCCTGGCCGGGCGCGGGTGAGGCGTTCCTGCCCGCGGCGATGCTGCTCGACCAGGCCGAGATGGCGGTCATCGTCACCGACCGGCGCACCAACCTGCTCTACGTCAACGCCTACGCCCTGCGCCTGCTGAACGTGCCCGGTGACGCCGCCGCGCTCATCGGCCAGTCCGTGCTCAGCATCGGCTTCAGGGAGGATCAGGACAAGGTCGCCGAGCTGGCGGGCAGCGTGCTGCGCGGCCGGACCTGGGAGGGGACGTTCGTCAGCCCGGGCCGGGACGGCTCCAGCCACCTGATCCGGGCCTACGCGGTGCCGCTGCGCCATCCGTCCGGTGCCGTCGACGGCATCTGCGTCTTCGCCCGCAAGGCGGGCCGGGGCACGCTGGCCGAGCGGAACCGGATCGGGCTGCTGGAACGGATCGGCGAGAAGCTGGGCGGTTCGCTCGAGCTGGATGCCACCCTGCGCCACGTCACCGAGATGCTGGTCCCGCAGTTCGCCGACCACTGCTTCATCGACCTGTTCCAGGGCGACAAGCTGGTCCGCCGGGTACAGACCAACGCCCACGGCTGGGAACCGCCGCCCGGGGCCTGGACTCCGGTGGGCGAGCCGGTCGGTTACCCGGAAGGGCATTTCTGTCAGCAGGCGATGGCCCGCGGCGAGATTGTGGTCGTGGCCGAGCTGGCTGAGGAGGACTATCCGGCGCCCTCGGCCGACAGCATGCGGGCCAGCCGCGGGGTGGCCATGGTGTCGGTGGTCGCCCTCCCGCTGTACGCCCGCGGCGAGCTGCTGGGCGTGATGAGCCTGGCCCTGTCCGGCCTGACCGACCGGAACGGCCGCCGCTACGGCACCGACGACCGGGACCTGTTCGGGGCCATCGCCAGCCGGATCGCGATCGCGATCGACAACGCCATGCTGTTCGAGGCCGAGCGGCAGACCGCGCTGGCCTTCCAGGAGAGCCTGCTGCCCCAGGAGCTGCCCCGGCTGGACGGCCTGGAGGTGGCCTGCCGCTACGTGCCGGCCGAACCGCTGGAAACGCACGGCCAGGGCATTCAGACCCAGGTCGGCGGGGACTGGTACGACGTGATCCCGCTGGCCGCCGGGCGGGTCGGCATCGTCATCGGTGATGTCGAGGGCCGCGGGGCCCGGGCGGCGGCGGTGATGGGCCAGCTGCGCTCCGCGCTGCGGGCCTTCGCCCAGGACGAGAAGGCCCCGGCCGACATTCTCCGCAAGCTCGACGAGTGGTGCCGCATGATGGTCCCGGCGGGCGCCGATCCCCGGGCCCCCAGCGCGCCCACCTGCAGCTGCACCTACTTCGTGTACGACCCGTGGTCCCGCGAGCTGACCTTCGCCAACGCCGGCCACGACGCGCCGCTGCTGGTGGACGGCGGCCGGACCAGCCAGCTGGACGTGGGGGACAAGGGCGTGCTGCTCGGCGTGCGCGGCCAGGGCATCAGCGGGCTCCCCACCTACAAGGAAGAAAGCCTGATCCTGCCCGCGGGGGCCACGCTGGTGCTGTACACCGACGGCCTGACCGACCGCCGGGCCCGCGCCGACGGGGCCGGCCACTACACCGAGGACGAGGCGCTGGCCATGCTGTGCGACGCGGTGAGCGCCGCCGCCGGGGGCAGCGCCGACCGCATCGCCCGCGCCGCCGAAGAATCGGTGCCGGGCGACATCGACGATGACATGGCCATCGTGGTGGTCCGGTCGCTGCCGGACGAGCTGGACGCCCGCGAGCGCGTGTTCCCGGCCGAACCGGTCATGGTGTCCGAGGCGCGCCGGATGGCGCTGGACACGTTCCAGGACTGGGGCATGGACAGCGCCCAGGCCGAGCTGGCCTGCCTGCTGGTGTCCGAGGTGGTGACCAACGCCGTGCTGCACACCGCGGCCGCGGCCGGCCCACGCCGGGGCCCGGAAGACTTCGACCTGGACCCGGCCCCGACCGTGCCGGTCCCGCCGGTCACGGCCGGAGCGGTGGCGGGCGGAGCGGTGGGGGGCTCCACGGGACCGGCGCCCGCGGGCGCCTGGGAGCTACCGGTTCCGGGCGCGATCCCCGGGCGGCCGCCGTTCAGCGCCTCCAAGGACTTCGCCATGCGGCTGCGCCGCGGCTCATCGGCGGTCTGGGTGGAGGTGTTCGACGCGGACATGCGGCTGCCGCGGATCCGGACCGCGGAGGAGAGCGACGAGGGCGGCCGCGGCCTCTACCTGGTCGAGCAGCTCGCCACCCGCTGGGGGTCGCGACCGACCCGCAACGGTAAGGCCGTGTGGTTCGAGGTGCCCATCGGCGGCGTCCAGGCCCGGTAAGCCTGACGGCCCGGGCCGATCAGCCTGATCAGTGCGGCCTGATCAGTGGCCGACGCTGTTCGCGTACAGCAGCGCCACCACCAGGACGAAGACGCAGATCACACCCATCCAGGTCTTGGACGAAACGCCCAGGCCCGCGCGCTTGCGCATCTTCTGCCAGAAAAAGGCGACGAGAACGGCCAGGAAGAACAGCAGGACGAGCCCGGCCACATTCCCTCCTTAGTGCCAATCCAGTGACGCAATTGCTCTTCACCCAGACTACGTCACCGGCCCGCGGGCAACCAGATACGCACCAGAGTGCCCTGCCCTGGCGTCGAGGTCAGCTCGGCGTGACCGTTGTGCGCGGCCGCGATGGCCTGAACGATCGACAGCCCCAGGCCGCTGCCGCCGCTGCCGCCGTCGCTGCTCTGGCCGTCCCTGGCCCCCCGGTGGAACCGGTCGAAGGCCCGCGCCGCGTCGGCCTCGGTCAGGCCGGGACCAGAGTCCCCCACCTCGATCAGGGCGCCGCCCGGCGGGGCGCTGAGCCGCAGCGCGACCGGGGTTTCGGGCGGGGTGTGCTCGCGCACGTTGGCCAGCAGGTTGGCCAGGACCTGGCGGATCCGCGGCTCGTCGGCCACCACCACCAGCCGGTCCGGAGCCTGAACCGAGATCGGCCGGTCCGGTTCCACCGCGCCCGCGTCGGCGGCGGCGTCGCGGACCAGCAGGGCCAGATCGGTCTCGGTCAAGGTGAGCGACGAGCTCCGGTCCAGCCGGGCCAGCTCCAGCAGCTCGGCCACCAGCCTGCTCATCCGCTGGGATTCCTGGTCGATCCGCCGCATCGCGGTGGGCAACTGATCCGGGCCCAGCGCGCCGTGCCCGTACAGCTCGGCGTACCCGCGGATGGTGGTCAGCGGCGTCCGCAGCTCGTGTGAGGCGTCGGCCGCGAACTGGCGGACCTTCTGCTCCGACTGGAGCCGGGCGCTGAACGCCTGCTGGATCCGGTCCAGCATGGTGTTGATGGCGTCGGCCAGCCCGCCCACCTCGGCGTGATCACCGGGATCGGGCATCCGGGCGGTCAGGTCGCCCTGGGTGGTGATGCGCTGCGCCGTGGTGGACATCTGATTCAGCGGGGCGAGGCCCCGGCCGATCAGCCACCGGCCCCCCGCGGCCAGCAGCGCGAGCAGGGCGCAGCCGGTGATCAGCTCGGCCACGATCAGGCTGCGCACGCCGTCGGCGACCCGGCCATACGGCTCGCCGATGACCATGTAGCCGGTCAGGCCGGCCGCCGAGATCCGCCGGCCGGCCGCGGCCAGGCCGCTGCCCCCGGGCAGCTTGAACACGGTGTGGGCCCGGACGTGCTGCCGGATCTGCAGCACGCTCATGGCGTTCAGCCCGGCCGCGAGGGCGCTGCTGTTCGGGGAGCCATTGTCGTAGGGCACGACCCGGCCCCGCAGGCCCACGAAGGCCAGCGCGTCGGCCGGGCTGGCCTCCAGCTGAGCCGGTGTCTCACCCAGGTGGGCCAGCAGGCTGTCGTCGAACTGCGCCTCCAGGTGGCCGCTGACCACGAAGGCACTGACCGTGCCCATGATGATCAGGAACACGGCCGTCACCGCGATCAGGCCGGCCAGCAGCCGGGCGCGCAGCGACAACCGGGACAGCGCGGTCATCTCATGGAGGTGGCGTGGTCCGGGACGGGCTGCGGCGGCCGCAACGTGTAACCGACCCCCCGCTGGGTGTGGATCAGCGGCGGGCCGAGCGGATCGAGCTTGCGCCGCAGGTAGCTGACGTAGGTTTCCACGATCTGGGACTGGCCCGCGTAGTCCCAGCCCCACACGTTCTCCAGCAGCTGGGCCCGGGTCAGCACCCGGCCCTGGTGCCGCATCAGGAACGCCAGCAGCCGGAACTCGGTCGGGGACAGCTCGACCGGGGTACCGGCCCGCTGGACCATCCAGCGGGCCTCGTCCAGCTCCAGGTCCCCGGCCCGCAAGGTGGCGGTCTCGTCCGGCTCGCTGTCCTCGGCCCGGGCCGCCCGCCGGAGCACGGCCCGGATCCGGGCCACCAGGGCCTCGACCGAGAACGGCTTGGTCACGTAGTCGTCACCGCCCAGGGCCAGGCCCTGAACGGTGTCGGACGAGGTGTCGCGGGCGGTGAGGAAGATGATCGGCACGTCGTCGCCGCGGGCCCGCAGCCGGCGGCAGACCTCGAATCCGTCCAGGTCGGGCAGGACCACGTCCAGCACGATCAGGTCGGGCTCGTTCCCTTCGGCGCAACGCAGTGCCTCTTTGCCGGTCGCGGCGGTCAGCACGGTGCAGCCGTGGAAGTTCAGGGCAACCTGAACCAGCTCACGGATGTTCGGCTCGTCGTCGACGACGAGCACGGTCGGAATGTGCTTGCTCTCTGCCATGGCGTCCCGCTCTATTTTTACTCATTCAGCCCGTGGCCTGACCACGGGCTACGCCGGGCCACCCGTGGGAGACGGGCGGCCCGGCGTTATCGGAGATCAGGAGTGCGTACCTCCCGAGCCCGGGGCGACGCTGCTAGTCATGGACGGTGTCGGGGTGGCTCCCATCGCCGGGGCGGTCGGGGCCACGGTCATGCTCGGCGTGGCGGTCGGGGTCATGGTCATGCTCGGGGCGACCGTGGGAGTGGTCGTGGTGGTCGCAGCCTTCTCGACCAGGATGACCTTGGCGTGCAGGGTCCAGTCGGACCGGGTGCCCGCGATGAAGACCAGGTCGCCGCGCTGCAGGCCGGCCGCCATCATGGTGGCGGGCTGCTTCCACCACATTCCGCTGGTCTGCCCGTTCTGCCACACCATGGCCATGTTGTTGGTGACGGTGACCGAGATCGTGATGCCGGTGCCGGCGATGTTCACCGAGACCGTCTGCGTGGTCGGCGCCAGCATCTGCTGCGCGGTCAACATGGTGCCGGTCGTGCTCGGGGTCATCATGTTGCCCGTCAGCATGTTGGTGGCCGGAGCCATCTGGCCGGCCATGGCGGCCGTGGCGGCCGCCCTGCTGCCGGTCATCGCGGTGGTGCCGGTCATGCTCGAGGCCACGTTGGTCACCTTGGTGCCGTGCGACAGCCACCACACGTTGAGCTTCCCGCTGGCCGAACGGACCACCACGAAATTCTTGGTGGCCAGGACCACGCGGCCACGCTCGAAGGCCAGCATGCTGTGGCTGTGCCACATCTGCATCAGGTGATTACTGTTCGTCAGGTGCGAGAACATCGTCATCGCGCGACTGTGCGACCACGAGAAATCGCTGAGTCCCGCATTGAGCACATTTCCCTGGTTGGACCAGTTCGAATAACCGCTGTTGTAGCTGGCCGATTGGACCTTGGTTGCGCTGGGGTGGCTCGTGGTGGCCATCGCCACCGCGCCGATCGCGCCTCCGCCGACCACGACCGCGGTCGCGATGCCGAGACGCGCCTTGAGCTTGCTGCCCCGGCGGCCAGCCGGGCGGCGCTGATTGCGGCCCATCATCCCTGCCTCCTTGCCTGGGACCCGCGTCCGCCACGCTGGCCCGTCGACTTCGCTTTCCGGTGACTTGCCGGGCGGCCGAGGAACGGCTCGTCCTTGTTCATGGCAGTCAGCGTGCACCGGAATCGCGGGCACCGACGTATTTTCAGGGCCCCTGTAAGCGGTCTGTTCGAGAGTTCACAATTCGCTTACGTGGTTTAGCGGAAGCTGTGCAGGGCGATCGGCTAAATGCTTAAGAATGTCTTTCGTAAGAAATCCGTTCCGAAATTCACATTTTTAAAGGTAGGCGTTCCGGCGGCCTTTTCCGCCGCCGGGAACGCCTCGCTCCGGCCGGATCAGCTGGAACTGGTGCCCGCTGATGAGGACGGGGCCGCCGACGGCGTGCGGCCGGACCCCGAGGCCTTCGGCTTGGCCACGATGATCACCCGGGCGTCGCGGCTGCCGGAGCTGACCGGCCCCGCCACCAGGACGTGCTCACCGGTGGCCAGGTCCGATCGACTGACCTTCTGCCCCGCCTGGCGCACGGTCGTGTCCGACACGTAATTCCAGGTGAAGGTGGTGCCGTTGGCCGCCTTGACCACCAGGTCGCCGCCGGCCGAAGTCACGGTGCCGCGCTCGAACGCCAGCGTCCGGGTGCTGCCGTCCTTTCCGCGGAAGGAGGCCTGGCCGTACAGGCCGCCCAGCCGCCGGAGCCGGGCCAGGGCGGCGGCCCGGTGGGCCTTGGCCGCCGGGGTGGTCGCCGCCGGGCCGGCCGTGCTGCTCATGGCCGCGTTGAGGGTGGCCGCGGTGGCCGACGAGCCGGACGAAGCGCTGGACAGGGCCGCCCCCGCCAGTGCCCCGCCCACGCCGATCAGCACGGCCATGACCAGACCCACCGCCACGTACATGGACTTGCGGCGGCGGGTGAAGAACTGAGTCAGTGCGTTCATACCGGTGAGTGTCGGCGGTCAGGCTGGGACAGCCGTCGGCACTTCCTGGGAACAGCCTGGGAACGCGCGGGGCATTCCCTGAGTTACTGGCCGGGGGCCGGGTCGCGGCGACGGCGGAAGTGCCCGGGCCGCCCCGGGCCCAGCCGCTCTCTGATCTTGTCCACGATCTGGCCGCGGGCCAGGTCCCGGGCCAGGACGCAGGCCGACTTCACGCCACGAGCGGTGCTGGCCCCGTGCGCGATGACCACCGTTCCGCCCAGTCCGAGCAGGGCGGCCCCGCCGTAGGTCTCCGCGTCCAGCCGCTCAGCCAGCTCCCGGAAGGCCCGGCGCTGCAGCACGGCCCCGACCCGGGCCGCGCGGTTCGCGGTCACCGTGTCCCGCAACTGCGCGGCGGCGAAGCGAACCGAGCCCTCCAGCGTCTTCAGGGCCACGTTTCCGGTGAACCCGTCGGTGACGATCACGTCCACCTTGCCCGCCATCAGGTCGCCGCCTTCGATGTTGCCCACGAAGCTCAGCGGCGACGCCCCGTGGGCCGGCTCCCCGGCCAGCAGCTGGTGCGCGTCCCGGGTCAGCTTGTTGCCCTTGCCTGGCTCGGCCCCGATCGTGAGCAGGCCCACCCGGGGTGCCTGGATGCCCAGCGTGACCTGGGCGTAGGCCACACCCAGCTGGGCGAACTGGACCAGCATCTCCGGCTTGGGATCGGCGGTGGCGCCGACGTCGATGATCACGGTGGGGCGGGGGAGGGTGGGCAGCACCGCGGCCAGGGCCGGCCGCACCCCGCCCGCCAGCGGCCGCAACCGGAGCCGGGCGGTGGTGACGATCCCGCCGGTCGAGCCCGCCGACACCACCGCCTCGGCCTGCCCCCGCCGGACCAGCTGGCAGGCCACGGCGATGCTGGACCGGGGCCGGCGCCGGATGGCCAGCGCGCCCTCGTCCATGCCCAGCACGTCATCGGCCGGGGCGATGGGGATCTCGTCGGGCGAGACGCCGTGCGAGGCCAGTTCGGCCAGCAGCGGACCCGGCTGGCCAGCCAGGATGATCTGGATACCGAGATCCCGGTGGGCCGCGACCGCACCCGCCACGATCTGGGCCGGGGCGTGGTCGCCGCCCATGGCGTCGACCGCCACGGTGAGACCGGGACCCGCTGGCGAGGGGCCCGCCGGAGACAGCTCGGCCACGGCACCTCTCATTTCGCGCGTGTTACAGCCGCAGCGAGGCGGCCCAGCCGTATCATTCTCTGCGGCATCTGACCCTACCGGCTGTCTTCCCGCCAACGACTGACGGTATGAGGTCCAGACCACGGGGAGGACCGGCTCAGGCCGGTACGGGGCGTTTCACGGCAACCTTCTGGCGTTCATGTACGTCAGAAAGGGTGCCGTCGACTGATCATCAGTAAAGGAGCTGTATGACTTCAGTCCAGCAGATCATCCCGGTCCAGCCGGGACCGCCGGCCGAGGGCCGCCGGTTCCGCGCCTACACCGCCAAGCACCTGGACACGCTCACCGAGCGGGCCGGCCTGCCCGCCGAAACACGGCTGGCCGTGCGCGCTGTCGCCACGGTCCTGCCGTTCCGGACCAACACCTATGTGACCGAGCAGCTGATCGACTGGGCCAGCGCCCCGGATGATCCGATCTACCGGCTCGTGTTCCCGCAGCCCGACATGCTGCCCGCCGAGGACGTGGCCCGGCTGTCGGCCGCGCTCGTCTCGGGCGGCCCGGGCGAGGTGCGCCGCCTGGCTCATGAGGTGCGGATGCGGCTCAACCCGCATCCGGCCGGCCAGCTGGTGCTCAACACGGCGGCCCTGGACGACGAGCCACTGCCGGGCCTGCAGCACAAGTACCCGGAGACGGTGCTGTTCTTCCCGCGGCAGGGCCAGACCTGCCACGCCTACTGCACCTACTGCTTCCGGTGGGCCCAGTTCGTGGACGAACCGGACCTCAAGATGGCCTCGGACGACATTCCCGCGCTGGTCAGCTACTTGAAGGCGCACCCCGAGGTGACCAGCGTCCTGATCACCGGCGGCGACCCAATGATCATGGGTGAGACCGTGCTGCGGCGCTACCTGGAACCGCTGCTGGACCCGGCCCTGGATCAGCTGGAGTCGATCCGGATCGGCACCAAGTCGCTGGCTTACTGGCCCCAGCGGTTCGTCACCGACCCCGACGCGGACGGCACCCTCCGGCTGTTCGAGGAGGTTCGCGCGGCCGGCCGCAACCTCGCCTTCATGGCCCACTTCTCCCACCCGCGTGAGCTCGAGCCGCCGGTCGTGGCCGAGGCGGTACGGCGGATCCGGGACGCTGGGGCGGTCATCCGTACCCAGGCGCCGCTGATCCGCACCATCAACGACGACCCGGCCATCTGGTCGTGTATGTGGCGGTCTCAGGCCCGGATGGGCATGATCCCGTACTACATGTTCGTCGAACGGGACACCGGCCCGCAGGACTACTTCGCGGTGCCGCTGGCCCGCGGACACGAGATCTTCCGCGACGCCTACGCGCAGGTGTCCGGCCTGTGCCGGACCGTCCGGGGGCCGTCCATGTCGGCCACCCCCGGCAAGGTCTGCGTGGACGGCGTGGCCGAGGTGGGCGGGCAGCAGGTGTTCGTACTGCACCTGATCCAGGCCCGGCAGCCAGAGCTGGTCGGGCGGCCGTTCTTCGCGCACTATGACCCGTCGGCCAAGTGGCTGTCGGATCTGCGGCCGGCCTTCGCCGAGCAGTTCCCGTGGACTCCAATATCCTCCGTTCCATGGAACTGAACGCAGTCACGGCAATCGTGTCCGGCGGTGCGAGCGGCCTCGGTGAGGCCACCGCCCGCGACCTGGCCGCGGCCGGCGCCCACGTGGTGGTGGCCGACCTGAACGAAGACCGCGGTAAGGCCATCGCCGAGGAGATCGGCGGCCAGTTCGCCCGGACGGACGTGTCCGACGAGGCCTCGGTCCGGGCGGCGGTGGACGCGGCCGAGGCCAGCGGCCACCCGCTGCGGGTGGCGGTGAGCTGCGCGGGCATTGGCTTCGCGCAGCGCACCGTCGGCCGCGACGGCAGCCCGCACGACCTGGGCTCCTACCAGAAGGTCATCGCGGTCAACCTGGTTGGAACGTTCAATCTGATGCGTCTGGCCGCGGCGGCGATGGCCCGCACCGACCCGGCCGACGCCGACGGCCAGCGCGGCGTGATCGTCAACACGTCCTCGGTGGCCGGCCTGGAGGGCCAGACCGGCCAGATCGCGTACTCGGCCTCCAAGGGCGGCATCATCGGCATGACCCTGCCGGCCGCCCGGGACCTGAGCGTCATCGGGGTCCGGGTCAACACGATCTGCCCGGGCATCATCGACACCCCGATCTACGGCTCGATCTCCGCGGACCCGGCGGAGGCCGAGGCGTTCAAGGCCAAGCTGGCCGCCCCGGTGGTCTTCCCCAAGCGGATGGGGCAGCCCGCCGAGTTCGGCCACCTGGTCCGCTCACTGATCGAGAACGACTACATGAACGCCGAAGTGATCCGCTTCGACGGTGGCATCCGCTTCCAGCCGAAATAGCTGTGCTAGCCCGGGGCGACCCCGCGGGGGGTCCCCCCGGGCTAATTCAGCTCAGCTGTTCCCTGATGCGGCGCCGACCCCGGTGCAGGCGGGACATGACGGTGCCGATGGGGGTGCCCATCATCTCGGCGATCTCGCGGTAGGGGTAGCCCTCGATGTCGGCCAGGTAGACCGCGGTGCGGAACTCGTTGGGCAGGTCGCGCAGGGCACGGAGCAGGTCCGAGTCGGTGATCCGCTCCAGCGCCTCGGCCTCGGCGGACGGGGACGGCGGGGCCAGCCGGTCGGCGGACATCTGCCAGTCCTGCAGGTCGCCGCCCAGGGCCTGCTGCGGTTCGCGCTTCCGCTTCCGGTAGACGTTGATGAACGTCGTGGTCAGGATGCGGTTGAGCCAGGCCCGGAGGTTGGTGCCGGTCTGGAACTGGTGGAAGGCGGCATAGGCCTTGACCGAGGTCTCCTGGACGAGATCTTCGGCGTCGGTCGGGTTACGGGTCATGCGCAGGGCCGCCGGATAGAGCTGCCCAAGCTGAGGCACGACATCACGCTCGAACCGGGCGCGGCTCTCTTCGGCCTCGTCACTTGCGCTCATGGTGTTCTCCGGGCTTGTCGTTGCTACCAACTAGTAGACGTTTGAGAAGGCCGGATGGCTCGCCAATGTAACGGAAATCACAAACGTCTACGATCTTGCGGGCGCGTTACATCTGAGTACCCCCGCTTGGGCCCTACTGTCCAACTAGTTTTCGTTCATGCCAAGAGCACGGAACCGTGTTTCGGGTCACCCGCGAGGATTCAGAACAAAAATTGCCAACAAAAAGGGCACACCTCACCTGCGCAAGGCGTCAGATCCAGCCGTGGTACCACATGCGGGACAGCCAGGACGCGTAGGGAATGACCTTCCCAGCCAGGATCGGGTACAGGTACACGAAGTTCAGCAGCACGACCAGCAGGTAGGCGCCCGTGATCGCGGCGCCGATGGACCGGCGGGCCACGCTGCCGCGGGTGGCCCCGATGATCAGCCCGAGACACAGCACGATGGCCAGGATCATAAACGGCTCGAACTCGAGCGCATAGTAGAAGAACTTGGTCCGGGACACGAACGGGAACCAGGTCAGCCAGCCGGTGAGCATGGCCAGGACCACCGCGCCGGCCCGCCAGTCCCGGTGCAGCAGCCACCAGAACGCGCAGAAGATCAGCGCCCCGATGGCCGCCCACCAGATGGCCGGGGTGCCGATGGCCAGCACCTCCTGCGACCAGCGCGAGCCCTGGTAGGTGGGCGGGCAGAGGTGGGTGTGACCGCCCACCGTTGTCGTGTAGCAGTTGTAGTAGTAGGCCACCGGCCGGGACATGACCAGCCAGTCCCACGGCTGCGACTCGTACGGGTGATGGGTCTTCAGGCCCACGCCGAACTGGAGCATCTGGATGTGGTACTCGTACAGCGAGTACAGCGCGGACAGCACCGGCGTGCGCACGCCCTGGGTGGCCGCGTAGTGCCGGTCCCAGCCCAGCGACGAGGCGAACCAGCCG
>DATDIH010000237.1:0-14974 GCA_036521155.1 Streptosporangiaceae bacterium | reverse complement strand
TCAACCTGTTCCTGTTCGCGCTGATCGTCCTGGCCATCGCGATCTGGACGACCGACCGCGCGGTGCTGATCCCGGCGGTCATCGTGTCCGGCATCTTCATCGGGGTCAACAACACCGTCACCACCCAGGCGGTGATGACGGTCGCCCCGGTCGAGCGCCCGGTGGCCTCGGCCGCCTACAGCTTCGTCCGGTTCATCGGCGGCGGGCTGGCCCCGTACGCGGCCGGGCGGCTGGTGGTGGCGCTCAACATCCACGTGCCGTTCTTCATCGCGGCGGGCGCGCTGATCGTCGGCATCGGGGTGCTCGCCACCGCCCACTCGATGCTCGGGGAGGCCGAGCGTGTGCAGGCCGGGCAGGCCCACGGGACGCCCGACGAGCTGGAGGAAGAGGCGGTGGCGGTCGCCGACGGCTCGGAGACCTGACGCCGGGGGGCGGTTTCGCGCTGACGCGATACGAGACCTGACGTTGACGTCAACATCCGTTACGATTCACCTGCGAACGGTCGCTTATCGGTGAATCTGGGGAGATGCATGTCTGTGGCGGGAAAACCGTCGGCTGATCCGGCTGCGGCGGGCAGTGCCGCGCCCGACCGGCGGGGGGTCAACTACAAGTGGATCGCGCTGTCGAACACCACGCTCGGCATCCTGATGGTGACGATCAACCAGTCGATCCTGCTGATCTCGCTGCCGGACCTGTTCCGGGGGATCAAGCTCAACCCGCTGGTGCCCGGCAACACCTCGTACTTCCTGTGGGTGTTCATGGGCTTCCTGCTGGTCACCGCCGTGCTGGTGGTGAGCCTGGGGCGGGTCGGCGACATCTACGGCCGGGTCAAGATGTACAACCTCGGCTTCGCCATCTTCACGATCTTCTCGATCGCGCTGTCGGCAACGTTCTTCACCGGCTCGGCCGGGGCGTTGTGGATCATCATCATGCGGGTCTTCCAGGGCGTCGGCGGCGCGTTCCTGTTCGCCAACTCCACCGCGATCTTGACCGACGCCTTCCCCGAGGACGAGCGGGGCAAGGCCATGGGCATCAACGGCATCGCCGCCGTGTCCGGCTCGTTCCTGGGCCTGCTGCTGGGCGGCGTGCTCGCCCCCATCGAGTGGCGGCTGGTGTTCCTGGTGTCGGTGCCGTTCGGGGTGTTCGGCACCATCTGGGCCTACCTCAAGCTGGTGGACAACGGGGTGCGCCGGCAAGCGAAGATCGACTGGCTGGGCAACGCACTGTTCGCCGTCGGCCTGGTCGCGGTGCTGGTCGGGATCGTGTACTCGCTGCTCCCCTACGGCGGCCACCCCACCGGATGGACCAGTCCGTTCGTGCTGAGCATGATCTTCGGCGGCATCGCCGTGCTCGTCCTGTTCGCCTGGGTCGAGACCAAGGTGCCCGAGCCGATGTTCCGGCTCGGCTTGTTCAGGATCCGGGCCTTCACCGCGGGCAACATCGCCGGCCTGCTCGGTGCCCTGGGCCGGGGTGGCATCCAGTTCATGCTGATCATCTGGCTGCAGGGCATCTGGCTGCCACAGCACGGTTACAGCTTCAGCCAGACCCCGCTGTGGGCCGGCATCGCCATGGTTCCGCTCACCATCGGCTTCCTCATCACCGGCCCGCTGGCCGGGTGGCTGTCCGACCGGTACGGGGCGCGGCTGTTCGCCACCTTGGGCCTGACGGTGTCCGGCGCGGCCTTCCTGCTACTGGAACTGCTGCCGATCAACTTCAGCTACATCTGGTTCGCCTTGCTCATCCTGCTGTTCTCGGTGGGCATGGGGCTGTTCTTCTCTCCGAACCAGGCCTCGGTCATGAACAGCCTGCCGCCGGACCAGCGCGGTGCGGGCGCGGGCATGCTGAACACGTTCCAGAACTCGGCCACGGTGCTGTCGATGGGCCTGTTCTTCACCATCGTGACCCTGGGTCTCGCCAATCACCTGCCCAAGCACCTGTACAGCGGGCTGGTGGCGGCGGGGGTCGACCCCACCGCGGCGCACGCGGTGGCCAACGAGCCGCCGATCGGCAGCCTGTTCTCGGCGTTCCTGGGCTACAACCCGGTGCAGCAGCTGCTGGCCCCGACCGGCGCCCTGCAGAAGCTGTCGCCCGCGCAGGTCTCGTACATCACCGGCCGGTCGTTCTTCCCCAAGCTGATCGAGCAGCCGTTCGCGGACGGACTGCACCTGGCGTTCACGTTCGCCGCCATCGCTACCGTGGTCGCGATCATCGCCTCCGCGGTCCGGGGCAAGCGCTACCTGCACATCAGCGAGCCGCTGGTGGAGGAGCTGGCCGAGGGCGCGGCCGAGTCCGGCGGCCTGCTGGGCCTGGAGCCGCTGGCCACCGACGGCCAGGAGGCGCCCGCCACCATCGGCCAGGACCCGGCCGCGGCCAACGGGTCGAACGGGAGCCGTGGGGCCAACGGAGCCAACGGTGCCGGAGGGACTGCTGCTCCTAGTGCTGGGACACCGGCGGCCGATGGGTGACCCCGTGACCGCGGCCGACGCGGAGCGCGCGCCGGACGACGGGCCGCTGCTCGGTATCGGGGCGGCGGCCCAGCGGCTCGGCGTGTCCGAGCGGGCCCTGCGCTACTACCAGCAGCTGGGCCTGCTCGTGCCGGCCTCGACCACCCCGGGCGGGCAGCGCCGGTTCTCCCCGGCCGACCTGGCCCGGGTGGAGCGGATCCGGGAACTGCAGACCCTGCTCGGTCTCAACCTGGACGAGATCGCGGTCGTGCTGCGCAACGAGGACCGGATGGCGGAGATCCGGCTCAGCTGGCACGACGAGCGGACCAGCGCCGAGGAACGGCGCCAGCTGACCCGGGAGTGCGTGGTCCTGCAGGAGGGCCTGCGGGCCACCGTCGAAGCCAAGCGGACCGCACTGGATGGGTTCCTGGCCGACCTGGACAGCCGCATCGGCCGGGGGCGCGCGTTCCTGGCCGAGCAGGACGAGCCGGTCAGGTGACTTCGGTGGCGGCTGCGGCCGCGGGAGTCAGCTGAGCTCGGTGGCGTAGACGACGACGTTGCTCAGGTAGGAGTGCCGGGCCCAGTCGAACGTGCCGCCGCAGGTGATCAGCCGTAGCTCGGGCCCGGGGACGGAGCCGTAGACCTCGGCGGTCGGGAAGTGGTCCTTGGGATAGAGGCCGACCCCGGTGACACCGAAGACGGCCACGCTGCCGTCGGCGCGGCGGACGTAGACCCGGTCGCCGGGCCGCAGCAGGCTCAGCCGGTAGAACACGGCCGGGCCGCGCACGCTGTCGATGTGCCCGGCGATGACGGCCGGGCCGGTGGCGCCCGGCGGCGGGCTGCGGTCGTACCAGCCCGCCACGTCGAACCGGTCCGGCACCTGGAGGGTCCCCGACGGCGTGAGGCCGAGCCGGATGAGCGGGGTGCTCACCGCGATGGCCGGAATGGTCAGCGCCACCGGCGCGGCCACCGGGGCCGATGTGGCCACCGTGGCTGATGTGGCTGCTGGGATTGATGTGGCTTTTGGGGTGGCCGGGGTGGCCGGGGTGGCCCGGACCCGAGTTGTCGTGACTGGCGAGGCCGCCCGGGCCGCTGTGACTCCTGTTTTGTGGCGAGCCACGGCCAGGGCCACCGAGCCGCAGGCGATCACGGCCAGGCCGGCCACCAGCGTGACCAGGGCCGTGACCGCCTGACGGCTGACGCGCATCAGGTCCGCGCGGTGCGGGCCCGGGCCGTGCGGAAGCGGCGGGCTCCGGCCAGGCTGAGCAGGGTGCCGGCCACGATCACGGCCAGCCACGGCCAGGGCGCGGGCCCGGGCCGGGGCGCGGTGCCGCCCAGCCCGGTGGCGGCGCCGCCGGCCGGGGCCACCTGGCTGCCCGCCGCGTCCTCCAGGTCGGTCAGGCGCAGGCCCTTGGACCCGTCCAGGACGACCAGGGTGTGGATCGAGTCGGCCGGCAGCGGCACGTTCATCGACGCCCGCTCGTTTTTGCCGGTGACCTCGGCCCGGTCGTGCCCGGGGGCCACCGTGCGGTAGGTGGTGACGCTGGCGAAGTCCAGCTGGTGCAGGGTCAGGTGGCCGAGCGACAGCGTGACCACGTGCTGGCTCAGCGAGGCCTGGATCACCCGGACCAGGGCGTGCCCGGCCGGGGCGGTGATGGTGTCGTCGATGACCTGGAGCCGGAGCCCGGCCGCGGGCCCCATACCGGCCACGGTGTAGGCCTGGCCACCGTGCACCTCGAACCCGGTGGACAAGATGGGCTTGGCCGAGCCGCGAGCGCCGGCCGCGCGCATCGACACCGTGTACTCCCCGGCCGGCACCTGCTCGTAGGGCGAGACCGTGCCGTAGCTGACGTGGCGCAGGACCACCCGGGCGTCCGGGTTGCCGAAGTTGTAAAGGTACACGTCGACCGCGGGCGCGTTCGGCGACAGGTGAGCCAGCCGGATCCAGCCGGTGGCCGCGGCCGCGCCGGCCGGTGCGGCGGCCAGCAGGCCGGAGATCAGCAGCAGCGCGGCGAGCAGCGGCGCCAGCAGGGCCGCGGCCCGCCGGGCCGTGGTGGGCGGTGCGTTCATGGATCCCCCTCGGTACGGCCGGTCAGGGAGCGGCCTGGGCGTTGAGCAGGCCGGCCGGGCTGGGGGCGGCGAACTCGATGGTCAGCACGGGCCCGCCAGCCGGCCGGATGATGGCCGCGTGCGCGGCCAGATACGGCGAGCGCTGGGCTCGCACGAAGGTGAGCATCGGGCCCAGGGCGGCTGGCGCCGCGGTCAGCTGGACCGTACGCAGTGGTGTGCCGGCCCCGGCGCCGGGGCCGTTTCCGCCGAACGACACGATGTGCAGGGACTGGCCGGCGGCCAGGGCGGCCAGCGTGACCAGCAGCCGGTCGTCCACCTGACCCGCCCGCAGCGCGGTCCGGGCCGGGCCGGCGATGGTGAGGCGGGAGTTGCGCAGCAGCTGGCGGCCGGCCGTCTGGCGGGCGGCCTGGTCGGCGGCCAGCGCGGCGGTGAAGGCCCGGGCCCCGTCGGGGGCGACCGAGCGCACCTCGATCTGCTGCGCGCCCGTGCCGAAGCTGGCGATGACCTGGGGCGCGTACACGCTGGCGAGCCGGGCGCCGAACTGGGCCCGGATGGCCGGCGTAGCCAGCACCACATCGGAGCCGAGCGGATCGGACGCCGCGGACCGCAGCACCAGCAGGTCCCCGGCGGGCACGCCGTGGGTCTGCAGGGCCGTGCACATGGCCGGGTCACAGGACACGATGGCGGCCCGGCTGACCTGCCCGGCCACCCAGGTGGCGGCCTGATCCCGGGCGACCACGGCCGGGCTGGGCGGCCCCGCGGTGCTGACCGAGGACGAAAGCCGGTCGGTGTTCAGCGCGCCGCTGGCCGCGGCGGTCAGGAACGCGGTCACGGCCACCGCCACGGTGGCTACCGCGTAGGGAGTGAGCCGCCGCCGCAGCCGCCGGCCGGCGGAGGGACGCGGCGCGCGGTGCCGGCCCTCGGCCTGCGCCTGCTGTTCCAGTTCGCTGACCCGGAGGAGGTGGAAGCGGGCCTCGCGCTGGGCGTGCCGGTCCTGCGGCCAGGAGGTGAGCCGCCAGCGCCAGTACTCGGCCGCGCGGTGATGCGCGTCGGCCAGATCCGCGTCGCGGCCCCGGGTCGCGAGCAGCTCGTGCACGCCGGTGGCGGTGGCCGGGTGCACCGACACCACCAGCGGGTCCGCGCCGTCGTCGGTCCACGGGTCGGCCTCGAGCAGGCCGGACGCCCGGACTTCGTCCAGCAGGCTGGTCAGCTCGGCCGGGCTGTACTGGCCGACCGGCAGCAGCAGTACGTCCCGGCCGATCGGCGCGCGGTAGGCCGAGGCCCGGACCAGCAGTCCCTGCGCGGCCGGGCTGAGCCGGCCGAACAGCTCAGCCAGCAGGACCCCGGACGCGGCCAGGGCGGCCGTCTCGGCCACGGGCGCGGTCAGCTCGGTGGGCACCGGGACCTGGGTGCCCGGGCGGGGCGCCGGGGGGCCAGCCGCGGCCAGTACCGGCCCGGTCAGGCGATCGGCCAGGCCCGCGAAGGTCCGGTCGCCGCAGGCCAGCAGGCGGTCCAGGTACTCCATGGCCCGCGGGTGCCCGCCGAGCAGCCGCCAGACCAGGTCCAGGTCGTGCTCGCCGAGCAGGTTCAGTGCGGGCAGTGAGGTGGCCAGCTCGATCGCGCCGGCCCGGGACAGCGGGCCGAGGTGCCGGAAGGCGATCCGCGGGCTGGCCACGTCCGGCACCGCGAATTGATGGCGGCAGGTGATCAGCAGGCGGCCGCGGTGCGGCCGGGACGCCCAGGACGTCAGCAGCTCGACCAGCTCGGGGTCCCGGATCGTGCAGGTGCCGGCCTCCAGGGTGAGGTTGTCGTCGAAGTTGTCCAGGACCAGCAGTACCGGCACCCGGCCCAGCACGTGCTGGCGGAGCAGGCTCATCCGCCGGGTCCAGGGCAGGTCGGGCCGGTCCGCGGCCGCGATCGCCTCGGCGGCGGTGCCGCCCGGGTCCGTGGCCAGTGGGTGACGGCGCACCGCCGTGGCCACCGCGGCCAGGAACATGTCCGGGGTGACCTCGCCGGTCAGGGTGGCGGCGGCACAATCCGGGTCGTGGTGGGGGACGCGCGCCGCGATCTGCGCGGCCAGGACCGACTTGCCGATGCCGCCGACGCCGTGCACGACCAGTCCGGTCAGGGTGGGCCCGGTCAGTTCGGCTGACCAGCGGCGGCGTTCGGCCGACCGGATCGGGAGCGCGGGCACCGGTGGTGGGCCGGCTTCGGACGCCTTGGCGTGCCGTCCGGCGCCGGGCAGCCGGACCACCTCGGCATCGGGCGCGTCCGGGGCCGGCGGCCCATCGCCCGTCGTGGGCGATTCGCCAGTTAATTCCGAGTTGCCCGGACGCAGCCGAATTATTTTCCCGGACATGACGGGCACCACCCTCCCGCACCAACCAGTAAGTATTGGTCCCTCAGTTGTATAGCACGCCTGGTGCGTTTATAAGGGGCTTCTCTGGCACTCTCATGCCTTTTCTTACTAGGTCGGTTTCAGCGGGTGAGCGTATTTTCACCAATTCTTGTGATTAATATATTTAAGGTGGGTTGGAGGAGTTTGCCCCACGATGCGGAGATCATCACCGCGGAGGTGGCAACCACGGCATTGACCTGCGGCGATGCCCGGGGCCGCCCCGAAAGGCCAGCCCCGGGCAGCATCAATTACCGTCGGCGTGAATCAGCGGCGCCAGTTCCACCCACTGCCGACCCCAGCCAGGTGCAGAGCCAGCAGGGCCAAGCCGACGAGCAGCAGGCTGGTGGGGTCGAAAATGGCACTGACCGCCGTGCCGGTGGCGTTGATAATGAAAGCGATCGCAAAAAGAATGGCCGCGATAATGGCGAGCATGGCAGGTCCTTCCAATTAGCAGGTGGCCGGGCCGCACGGGCGGTGAAACGCGAGGTCACCGGCTGCCCGGGCGACCGCCACCTGTCCAGTTGAGGGGAAAACGGGGTGAGTCACCCCGATCAGGCGGCCGGGTTTTACCCGCCAGTCAGGTCACTAATCAGCCACGTCAGGTAATGGCTGCTGATCTGTTACCAAGAGCCAGATTCAGACCTTCAAAAAGATCCTGACCTGCGTAAATACCGCAGGCCAGGCATTCGCGGTTTCGTAACGCATTGAATGGCGCCGGCCGGGCACTTAACGGTGGTGACGTCGAATACCTGGCCCCGGCCCGGGCGGGGCCTGCGCGCACCGCGCCGGACGACCGCGGTCCTGGTGGCCGCGGCGCTGGTGGTGGTCGCGCTGATCGTGGTGGTGGCCACCCAGAGCTCGGGCGGGACCGGCTCCGGGCCGCCCGCGGGCACTCGCTCGGTATCGGTCACGGCCGCCCGGGTCGGCACGGTCGACCTGGAGGGCGTTCCCGGCCAGCTCACCATCACCGGCTCGGACACGGACCAGGTGCGGCTGACCGGTCAGCTGCACTGGAGCGGGCACGCCCCGGCCGCCTCGGTCCGCACCGACACCGCGGCGCGGTCGCTGCACCTGGACTACGTGTGCGCCGACAGCAGCCCCTGCACGGAGGCCTACCAGCTCAGCGTGCCCGCTCGCACCGCGGTGGTGCTCAGCCAGCCGTCCGGGCACGTGCTCATCAGCGGGCTGAGCTCCCCGCTGCGGATCACCGCGGGCAGCGTCGACGTCAGTGCCACCGGCCTGCGGTCCCCGTCCCTCACCGCGACCATCACCTCCGGTCATCTGGCCGCGGCGTTCGCCGTGGCGCCGCGCCGGGTCAGCCTGGCGCTGACGTCGGCCCAGGCCACCCTGCACCTGCCCGCCGTCACGCCCGGATACCAGCTCAGCCAGCAGGTGGCCTCGGGGTACGTGCACGTCGGGGTGCCGCAGGCGGCCAGCTCACCGCACCAGGTCAGTGTGCGGATCAGCTCGGGCGAGCTGGAACTGCTGCCCCAGCCGCCCCCGGCGGGGTGGGCCGGGCGGGCCGGCCAGGCCGCGGCTACTGCGGCCGGAGCTGCGGGTAGGTGGTCACCTGCTGGTCCAGCCGCGGCGGCCCGGTGACGACAAGGGCCCGGGCCTCGGTGGCGCTGGTCACCGTGAACCCGTGCGGCACGTCCCGGGGCACGAACACGAAACAGCCCGGGATCACGGTCCACCGCTCATGCCCGCAGAACGCGGCCAGTTCCCCGGCCAGCAGCAGGAACATCTCGTCCTCGCCGGCGTGGGTGTGGGAGGGCACGACCAGACCGGGCGGGTAGACGGCCTCCATCACGGCCAGCTGACCCTGGGTGTCCTGGCCCGAGGCCTTGATGACCACCTCGGCGCCGTGAAAGTCGTAGGCCGCTCCCTGGAACGGCCTCAGCATGTAACCGGCCACACCGGCTCACCTCCTACCGGGCTGATCGTGCTGGGACGCCGCGGCGGCGGGATCCAGGTCGGCCAGGCGCAGCAACTGGCGGGGCGGGGCCGGGAACGGCACGCTGCGCTCGATGACCAGGTCCGGGCCGATGTGCAGCAGCTCACCCGGGCCGAGCAGCCGCCAGCCCGGGTCGTCGTCCATCCGCTCGGTGGCGATGATCACCGAGGGCTGGGCGGCCAGCTGATCCGAGCGGGCGTTGATCCGGCCGCTGCGGGCCGCCAGCGGCGCCCCGCCCGGGCCGGGGCCGCCCGCGCCACCGCCGGCGGGGCGGTCCAGCACGTAGAGCTCGTGGGTGGCCGGGTAGCGCAGCGCCCACAGGCCGGTGGCGGTGGCCAGCACCAGGTTGACCGCGTAGACCGGCAGCTGGCCGGCGATCCAGCCGATGGCACTGACCAGGCCCGCGCCCACGTCCCCGCCCTGGCGCCGGGTCTCCGCGGTGATCAGGGCGAACACCCGCTCGCTGTCGGTCTGGCCGGCCACCAGGTCCGCGGTGCCCAGCTCGGCCAGGCGCTGGTCCAGCCGGTCCAGGCCCTGCACCACGCCGTTGTGGGCGAACAACCGGCCGTCCTGCAGGAACGGGTGGGTGTTGGCCAGGGTGTGGGCGCCGGTGCTGGCGTACCGGACGTGGGCCACGAACGTGCTGCCCCGCAGGTGCCGGGCGGCCCGGGCGAACTCGGTGTCCTGCCAGGCGGCGATGGGCTGCTTGTCGACCCGCGGGCGGCCGTCGGGGCCGAAGCACCCGATCCCGGCGCCGTCCGGATTGCGGTGGCTCTGGGCGTCGAGGCTGTCCGGCGCGTCCAGCAGCCAGAACTCCGCGTCGGCCACGCCGCCCGCGTGCAAGCCGAACAATCGGCACACTGCGCGATCACCTCCGGGCCGGCCCGCCGTGCCGGTCACGCGTAACCGGACGTCGGGCGAGCATAATGTCTGCTGAGCTAGTCTCCCCCGGCTAGCCCCGCAACGGACGAAGGACCGGGACGGAGAACCAGTGGTGTTCGAGGCCGATGACATCCGCGAGTGGCGCGGTCACAATGTGGTCGACGATTCTGGCAACAAGATCGGTGAGCTGGAGGCGCTGTACGTCGACACCCGCACCGACGAGTATGTCTTCGCCACCGTGAAGATCGGCCTGCTGTCCCGGCAGCGTTTGGTGTTCGTGCCGACGGCCGGGGCCACCGTGGGCCCGAACTACCTGAAGGTGGCGTTCGCCAAGAAGCTGGCCCGCGACGCGCCGTCCATCGACACCGACGGTGAGCTGCTGGCCCAGGACGAGCCGGCGGTGTTCAGGCACTATGAGCTGCCATATGATGCGGGCGAGACCGAGCGCCTGCTGGCCCGGCGGTAACCAGCGGCTCAGCGGGGAAGGACACCACGTATGGCGCTGTTCCTGTTCATCATCATCATCGCGATCGCCCTGGGCATCCTGGGCGTCGTGCTCAAGGGCCTGTTCTGGCTGCTGATCATCGGCATCGTGATCTTCCTGGCCAACCTGGTGTTCGGCGGCATCCGCCTCGGCAAGCGCCGCGGCTCCCGTCTGAGCCGGTAAGGCCAGCCCGGCCGCTTCGGCCGGGCCATTCGACTAGGCCGCGGCCGCCCGCAGGGCCCGGTCATGGGCCTGGCACCAGCGGCGGGCCCGGACCATGGTTTCGCCGTTCTCGTTCCAGGAGTCGATGAAGCCCGCGTGACCGGCCCGCACGCCCTCGGCGATGATCGCGCAGTCCCAGTCGTGGTTGGGCACCACGGCCTCGGCCACCTCGGCCCGCTCGGCCGAGGTCAGCCCGTAGGCGTCCAGCAGCAGCCGGAACCGGGACAGCGCCCGGCCCTGCCTGGCGTCGGTGACGTCCTGCTCGTCCCGGAGCGGGCACCAGTACCGGGCCGCGGCGGCCAGGTCCCAGCTGATCCCGCCCGGGCCGGCCAGGTCGAAGTCGATCAGGGCCACCGCGCGGCCAGCGCGGAAGATGAAGTTGGCCGGGTAGATGTCGTTGTGGCTGACCAGGCCGGAGGTGAACCGGGCCGGGATGGCCCGGGGCCAGCGGTAGCCGGCCGGGCTGAACGAGGCCGCGGCCTCGTGGTAGCGGCGCAGCAGCCCGGCGATGCTGACCAGGGCGGTGTCGGTGAGCGTCTCGCCGGCCAGCGGCGCGGTGGCGGCCTGGCCTTCGATGTAGGACAGGGTGTCGGTGGCGGCGTCCGCCCCGAGCAGCCGGGGTGCGCCGTCGAAGCCCACCGCGGCCAGGTGCGCGAGCAGGGCGTGGGTGGCGGCGCGGTAGGGCGTGGCCGGACGCCGGACGGTCTGGCCCACCCGGAAGACCAGGCCCCGGTTGGCGGTCCCGCCGGTCAGCGGGGTGAGGGCCCCCTCGGTGCCCTGGCCGCCGGGCAGCGGGGTGAGAGCCCCCTCGGTGGCCTGCCCGCCGGTCATGGCCCCGGCCCTTCCGCCGAGGTCATCCGCTGGTTTGCGCGGCCGCACGATCGGGCGGGCCGGCGCTGTCGAGGAGATCACGGGCGAGACTGGTGTGCGTGACCAGACCATTGACGACCTTCCCTCGCAAAACGGCCAGAACCGACGAGGTCTTCCCGGACCCGTAGGCCACGGCGAGCACGCTCGGGATCGAGGCCAGCACCGGCCCTGGCGTGATGATCATCCTGCTGTCGAGTGGGGTGGCCAGCGGCGCGCCGTTCGCGTCGAAGAACGCCCCGCCGATGTCGGTGTGTACACCGATCTCGGCCATGGCCTCGCGTTCGGCCGGGGTCAGCGCGTCGTAGATGGTGGACAGCCCTGGTTTCCAGGCGCCGATGCTCAGCATCGCGATCGTCACCGAGGGGACCAGGGCGAAGGCGTCGGCCACGTCGGGCTGGCGCCGGATCGCGGCCGCGGTCTCCGGATCGGCCACGATCATCGGCGCGTAGAACACGTGCGCCCGGCCGCCGCCGACCCGGGCCACGCCGCGCACCAGGTCGAGCAGGTCACTACCGTCCGGTGAGGGCACGGCCCCGGTGAGCTGGACGATCGGGCAGGGCGGGAACCGGGTCAGGGCGGCGGTGAGCCCGCTCAGCGACCGGGCCCAGGCCATGCCGAGCACGTCGTCCGGGGTGATGATGTCCGTCAGCGCCTGGCCGGCCGCCTCCCCCAGCCGCTGGCGCAGCGCGGGTATGTCGTCGTCCGGGAAGTCGAACACGAACGCCTGCCGCAACCCGAACACCGAGCACAGCTCGGCCGACAGCCCGGCGTCCAGGTTGCCTCCGGGCAGCCCGATCTCGATCCGGACCATGCCGCTCTCGCGGGCCGCGTCCAGCAGCCGCGCGACCCGGAACCGGCTGATGCCCAGCCGGTCGGCGATGTCGACCTTGGACAGCCCCTCCAGGTAGTACTGGCGCGCGGCCCGGGCCGCCAGCACCACCTCTGACGGCCGGTCGACAGACAGTCCAGGCACGTTCCGCCCCATTTTTGCATCGTAACCAGCGCTCATTTGAGCGTCCAGGTCTCAGTCTGATTCATGCCCGCTGGAACGAACCACGGTTCGCGCTTACCATCATGTCGCTGCCGGTGCTGGTCGCCGGGCTCGCCGCCCAGGACACGCCGGTCCCGGGCCTGTCCCTCGGAGCCGCCATATGAAAGCCGCAGTCATCGCCGACATCGGCATAGTGGAGATCGCGACCGTGGACGATCCCGCTCCCGGTCCCGGCCAGGTGGTGGTCAAGGTCGCGGCCTGCGGGCTGTGCGGCACCGACCTGCACATCATGCAGGGCGAGTTCGCCCCCAAGCTGCCGATCATTCCCGGGCACGAATTCGCCGGGGTGGTCAGCGCGGTCGGGGCCGGGGTCACCGGGATCGGCAGCGCACCGCCGCTGCGCGAGGGTGACCGGGTTGCGGTGGACCCGTCGCTGTACTGCCACGAGTGCCACTACTGCCGGCTCGGGCACGACAATCTGTGCGAGCAGTGGGGCGGCATCGGGGTCACCGTGGCGGGCGGGGCGGCCGAGTACGTGGCGGTGCCCGCGGCCAACTGCGTCCGGCTGCCCGACCACATCGCCACCGAGGACGCCACCCTGATCGAGCCGTTGTCCTGTGCCGTGCGCGGCTACGACGTGCTCAAGAGCCAGCTCGGGGCGCACGTTCTGATCTACGGCGCGGGCACCATGGGCCTGATGATGCTGTCGCTGGCCCAGCGCACCGGCGCGGCCGGCGTGGACGTGGTGGAACTGAACGCGGACCGCCGGGAGCTGGCCGCGAGTTTGGGGGCCAGCCGGGTGGCGGCGTCAGCGGACGAGATCGCGCGGCCTTACGGCTGGGAAGTGGTGGTCGACGCCACCGGGAACGCGCGGGCCATTCAGGACGGCCTGGAGCGGGTCGGCCCGGCCGGGACGTACCTGCAGTTCGGGGTGGCCGACTACGCGACCCGGGTCACGATCGACCCGTACCGCATCTACAACAAGGAAATCACCATCACCGGGTCCATGGCCGTGCTGCACAGCTACGAGCGGGCCGCCGAGCTGTTCGCGGCCGGAGTGCTGGACCCGCGGACGTTCATCACCGATCGGCTGCCGCTGCAGGACTACGCGGCCGCCATCGAACGGTTCAGTTCTGGCGCCGGGCTCAAGACGCAGGTGTTGCCCTAAGGGGCGTAGCCCCCCAGACCCCCTACGCGAGCTGCGCCCGCGTAGCCCAATGGGCCCCCACGCGGGCTCCGGGCGCCAAGCAGGCGCCGCCAGCTCGGCCTAGTCGAGGTCGCTGCCCTCGGCCAGCACCGCGGCGACGAGGTCGCGCAGCGGCCCGACCAGGCCACGCTCGGCGACCTGGATCGAGTGCTGGCCGTCGCTGACCTGGTACACCGGCCGGCCGGGGTCCGGGTTGTAGGGCGGTGGCAGCTCCAGGTTGGCCCGGTCGAGCAGCTGGCGCCAGCGGTCGGCATCCGCGCGTTCCTCGGGCTGGACGCTCGCGCGGCGGATACTTCCGTCGCCGAGGATGCGCGTCACCTCGATGTTCATCGCTCTAGTCTGTCCGGAATCCGGCGCCATGACACCTCCCGGCTCCTAATGAGAATGGTCTGTCCATCCTGAGAGCCGGCCGGATGCCCGGAAGATCCTCGTTTACGCCGTGATATCTGATGCTCGGAGACAATGCCGTTCAGCTTAAGTTGATCTTGGTGTGGCCGGTGGTGGGTGGCGGCGGAGCCCGGATGGCGGGACCCGGGGCCTGGTGGGGTGATCCACTACCGGGGAGCAGTTTCAGCGAATACGGCTGGTTTTGCTCCCGCAGAATGGATCTTGTGATGGGAGGGGCCAGTGTGACGGATGGGGCTTTTCACCGCGGGCACGGTCTTCGAATTGGCGTGACACCAGCGGCCAGCGGTGCGACGGCGGGCTATGAGAAGTAACGCAGCGGGACAGGAGACCGCGAGGAGGGTTAGAAACCGGCCCGACGGGGCATCCGACCGGGCATGTCTGTACTTCGACCTGTGGCCCGGCCCATGATCGCCGCGATCTTCATCGTGCAGGGCATCGACTCCCTGCTGCATCCGGACACCAAGGCTCCGGCCGCGGAGAAGGTGGTGCGGCCCCTGGCCGAGCGGGTGCCCGCGGTACCGGACCAGGTGGAGCAGGCCGTGCGGCTCAACGGCGCGGTGCAGGTGCTGGCCGGCTCGCTGCTGGCCATCGGCAAGTTCCCGCGGCTGTCGGCGGCGGCGCTGGCGGCCAGCCTGGTGCCGACCACCGCGGCCGGGCACCGGTTCTGGGAGAGCGACGACAAGCAGGAACGGGCCCAGCAGAAGATCCACTTCCTCAAGAACCTGAGCATGCTGGGCGGCCTGCTCATCGCGGCCGGGGACACGGCCGGGAACCCGTCCCTGGCCTGGCGCGGCCGGCACGCGGCCGAACTGGCCAAGCGGGAGGCGGCGCTGGCGGCCAAGAGCGCCGCGGCCGAGGCGCAGACGGTCACGGCCCGGGCCGAAGCCAAGGCGGCCAAGGCGGCGGCGAAGACCGCGGCCCGCACGGCCAGGCTGTCGGCCAAGGGCGGCGTCAAGGCCGGCAAGGCCAGCGCGGTGACCCGGGCCACGGCCAAGGCGGGCAAGAAGCTGACCGACGCCCTGCCGGTGGGCTAGAGGCTGGCGG
>DATDIH010000236.1:0-2525 GCA_036521155.1 Streptosporangiaceae bacterium | reverse complement strand
GGCGGCCCACGGCTTGGAGTCAACCGCGGCCGCCAGGGCCAGGCCCGCCCAGACCGGGTGATGACGGGCCACCGCGTGCAGCGCCGCCACTGAGAAGCCGAGCGCGAGCAGGTCGTCGAGGTGCGCGAAGTGCGTGGTCAGCTCGGTCCACACCGGCAGGAACAGCAGGCCCGCGAACAGCAGCCGGGAGCGGCTCCGCCGTTCACCAGCGGGCAGCAGCCGCCACACCGCGGCCAGCATCAGCGGGCCCGTCAGCGACATGGCAGCGATCGCGGTGGCCTCACCGTTGCCTGGCCCCACCGCCCTCAGCACGCTGGACAGAGCCAGGGCCAGCGGGCCGATCTGCAGGTCGGGGTGAGCCGCGTACAACTGCAGGCCGGCGCCGGGGGCGTTGGCGAACAGGAGCCGGCCGCCCTGGGCGAAGAAGTGCCACGATTGGCCGGCCATGCCCGCCTGGAACGCCACCCAGGCCAGCGCCCACGGCCACAGCACCCACCACGGCCACGTCGCCCGGACCCACCGGGACACCCTGGCCCGCGGACCCACGGCACCGGCGGCGCTGTCCCGGACGGCCTGGTCCGCCCGGGAAAGGGCCATCCACCCTTGGACAGCCGAGTCGCGGTCCGGCTTCCTGAACCAGTCCGGCGGCAGCCATGCCTCCGGGGCGTCCCCAGCGCCGGCCAGAGGCCGTGCAGTCACCGGCCCGCCGCCGCCCGAGGGGCCGCGGCCGGCAAGCACGGCGGTCAAGCCAGGACCATCGCTACTCCGGTACTACATGTCACAGCGGCGGGGGGCGCACCCTGGCCGGGAGCGGAATCACGGGCATTCACGCCGTTTAGTATGGCCGCCGTCGCGAAAGGGATAGGCCGAACATACGAGTTATTAACTGTTCCAGGACTTTCTTTATTGGCCGGTAAGGAATCCGTAAGACCGGGACCCCGAGCCGGGTGGCCGGTATATCCGTTGCGGCCGGGACGCCGGCCTGGTTACCTCGGCTGAGGGCAGGGAGCCAGCAGCCGGAAGGGGACCACGGTGGGACACGTCGAGGTGGCGCACGTGCATCACGCGCTGCCGGACGGGCGGGTGCTGCTCGACGACGCCTCGTTCCGCGTCGGCGAGGGCACGGTCGCCGCGCTGGTCGGGCCGAATGGCTCCGGGAAAACCACGCTGATCCGGCTCATCGCCGGAGATGTCACCCCACAGTCCGGCACCGTCACGGCCAGCGGCGGGCTGGGGGTGATGCGGCAATTCATCGGGGGGATCCGGGGGGTCGTCCCCCCGGGTGAGCACAGCATCGGGGGGATCCGGGCCAACCGGGGCCAGCAGAGTGTCCCCCCGGGTGAGCACAGCATCGGCGGGATCGGCCGGGCCGTCCCCCCGGGCGAGCACAGTACCGGCGGGATCCGCGGGGACGATGCCCAGATCGAGCGCGCCCTCGGACGGCCCGGCGCGGAGCTAGTGGTCCGCGACCTGCTGGTCTTCGTTGCGGAGAATAGGGTGCGCGAGGCCGCAGCGCGGCTGGACGCGGCGGAAGACGCGATGCGGGCGCGCGGCGACGAGGTGGCCCAGCTGCGGTACGCGGCGGCCCTGGCCGACTGGGGTGACGCCGGCGGCTACGAGGCCGAGGTGCTGTGGGACGCGTGCACGGTCGCGGCGCTCGGCCTCGGCTACGAGCAGTGCCGCGACCGGCCGGTGGGCACGCTGTCCGGCGGCGAGCAGAAGCGGCTCGTGCTCGAGGCGCTGCTGCGCGGCGCGGCCGAGGTCCTGCTGCTGGACGAGCCGGACAACTACCTGGACGTGCCGGGCAAGCTCTGGCTCGAGGCGCAGCTGGCCCAGACGCGCAAGACCGTCCTGCTGGTCAGCCACGACCGCGAGCTGCTGGCCAACACCGCGCGGCGGATCATCACCGTGGAGCACGGCAACGTCTGGGTGCACGGTGGCGGGTTCGCCAGCTACCCGCAGGCCCGGCGGGACCGCAATGAGCGGCTCGACGAGTTGCGGCGGCGGTGGGACGAGGAGCACGAGAAGCTCAGGCAACTGGTCCGCACCCTCCGCCAGAAGGCCTCCTACAACGACGCCATGGCCTCCCGGTACCAGGCGGCGGTCACCCGGCTGCGCCGGTTCGAGGACGCGGGGCCGCCGGAACTCGCGCCCCGGGAACAGAACGTGCGGATGCGGCTGCGCGGCGGCCGCACCGGCAAGCGGGCGGTGATCTGCGAGGACCTGGAGCTGACCGGGCTCATGCACGCCTTTGATTGTGAGGTCTGGTACGGCGACCGGGTAGCCGTGCTCGGTTCCAACGGATCGGGCAAGTCGAGTTTCCTGCGGCTGCTCGGCGGGGCTGACCTCCCGCACGAGGGAGTGGCGCGGCTCGGGGCCCGGGTTGTCCCGGGGCTGTTCGCGCAGACCCACGCCCGTCCCGACCTGGCCGGCCGGCGTCCCGGCGAGATCCTGATGACCGAGCACGCGATGCAGCGCAACGAGGCCATGGCCGCGCTGGCCCGGTACGAGCTGCAGCATTGCGC
>DATDIH010000235.1:0-12409 GCA_036521155.1 Streptosporangiaceae bacterium | reverse complement strand
GTTGTTCGGCTCGAACAGCTGCAGCCGGATGATGATCGCCATGATCCCGGCGATGATGAAGAAGCCGAACGAGGTGATCAGGTACATGTACCCGATGACCTTGTGGTCGGTGGACGAAAGCCAGCCGGACAGCACGCCGCCCTTGGTGTCTGTCCGTTGCCGCGGGATGATCGGGGAGCCGGCAGCCGGCGGCTGCTGTTCGATCGTGCTCACTTGGCACCACTCCTGATTGCCGTCTTCGCGTCCTGGCCGCCACCGCTGCCGCCGAGGCCGTTGTTGCCCGTGCCGCCGGTGCTGCGGGGCTCCGGGGCCGGCTGACCATTGGACGGCGAGCTCTTCTTCTGGGCGGCGATCCACTCCTGGAACTGCTGCGGGGTCACGACCTTCAGCGTGAACAGCATGCGGCTGTGGTACAGGCCGCACAGCTCGCTGCAGTGGCCGGTGAACGTTCCGGTCTTGGTCAGTGTGACCTGGAAGTGGTTGGGGTGACCGGGGATGACGTCCCGCTTGAACAGGAACTCCGGCACCCAGAACGAGTGGATCACGTCCGGTGAGGTCAGGTTGAACCGGACGGTCTCGCCCGTCGGCAGCTCCAGCACGGGCAGCGGGCCCGGGTACATGACGCCGTTCTCGGTCACCTTGTACTGCGGGTAGTTGAACTGCCAGCTCCACTGGTAACCGACCACGTTCACGGTCACGTCCGAGGAGGAGGTCAGCGTGTCGATGTAGTCCTCGTCGCGGGCGGTGTAGTAGAAGAGCACCGCGATCAGCACGAACGGCAGGGCCGTGTACAGGATCTCGATGGGCAGGTTGTACCGGACCTGCGGGGGCAGGTGGTCATCCCCCCGCCGCCTGCGGTGGAAGAGCACCGCCCACAAGATCAGGGCCCAGACCACCACGGCCACCGCCATGCCGGCGATCCACGAACCCTGCCAGAGGTGGAGCGTGACCAGCCCCTGCTTGGTGATGGGTTCCGGGAAGCCGATACGCGTAAACGTGTCGTTCGTGCAGCCGGTCAGCGCGACCAGCAGCACCGCGATTCCGGCCGCGCGCGGCACCCAGCGGCGCGGCTGGCCTGCGCGTCCGCTGCGCGGAGCGGGGCGGTTGGGAGTCAACGGAATGTGCCTTCCAGGCGGGTGTCTGCGGCTCAGCGAGCCGGTGCTCACGGTACTTCTACAGCGTGTCGTGGAAACAGTATCGCGCTTGGGCTGCCTTCCGTCGGGGACCCCCGGCGTTTTTCGGGCCGCCCCTGACGCCGGTCCGGTACCTGGGCGGACGTAACGGCAAAACATGACGCATTGAATCCGAATGACTTCAAAAAGTATTCTTGAGCGTAGGACACTGGTGTCAGGGCATTATTGGGAGCGTGGTCGTGAGCGAGACGTCATGAGCAATCGGTGGTTCGGGCGCGGTGACACGAGTTCGCCGGCGCCTGCGGTGGCACCCACGCCGTCCCCGGCGCCGGGCCTGGGCCCGGCGGGCGAGGGCCCGCTGGTCACCATCGACGCGCTCGGGCGTAAGTGCCCGATCCCCATCATCATGCTGGCCCAGCGGATCAACGAGGTCCCCATCGGCTCGATCATCGCGGTGCTGGCCGACGACCCGGCCGCCGAGACCGACGTGCCCGCCTGGTGCCTGATGAAGTCCCATGACCACGTGCTCACCCAGCCGCTCGAGCGCGGCTGGGCGATCATGATCCGGCGCGGCTACTAGGCCGGTCGCGGCTGGGGTGACGGCGGCTGGGGTGACGCGGCTGAGCCGTCAGCTGGTCAGCTTGGCGTAGGCGGCGCGGGCCACGGCCAGCGAGCCCGCCGACAGCTGGTTCATCGACACCGGGCCGTAGTGGCCGTTGTTGGACTTGTCCAGGCCGTTCAGGACCACGGTGATCAGCACGTTGTGGTAGCGGATGACGGTGGTGGCCACGTCGGTGACGGCGCCTTCGATGTTGTAGACCTGGGTCGCGGTGAACGCGGCCATGCCCAGCCCCTTGATCACCGTGACCTGCCCCTTGGGGGCGCCGGTGTTGGGGGCGGGGTCCTGCTTCTGCTGCATGGCCACGGCGTAGGCATCGATGGCCGCGAACGTGGCGCTGCCGGTCCCGCTGGCCAGCCCGCTGGGCGTTTCGGCCCGGATGTCCAGCTGGAGCAGCCGGTAGGTGGGGCGCTGGTCCAGCGTCCAGTTGCACTGGCTGTCCAGGACGCCGTACAGGGCCGGCGGCGCGGCCTGCTTGGTCTTGCCCGGCAGGTAGCTGGACAGCGTGCTGGCCGGCACCGCGGGGCAGGCCGACGGCACCTTCTGGATCTCTCCCGGCAGGAACGTGGTGATCAGCGAGCCCGGGGTGACCGAGGCCGGATTCGAGCCCGGCACCACCAGCACCACCACGATCACGGCCACCACGACGACCACGGCGGCCGGGATGCCCCAGAACAGCCACCGGCGCCGCTGGGCCCCCCGGCGCCGGATCCGGGCGCTGCGCCGTGGCGATTCGGGCGCGTCCGGGCCCGGCTGGTCATAGGGCTGGTCGTAGCGCTGGTCCTCGCTGAACGGCTGGTCGTCAGCGGACCAGTCAGCGGGTGGACGTGGCGGGAGTGACCCCTGCTCTGTCACGGCGCGCCTCCGGGAGAGGTGTCAGACCCGGACGATCCTATGGTGATCGGCGGCCCAGCGTGAGCCGATCCCGGTGAGCCGCACGATTCGCCCGTCGCCCCGCAACTCGATGGCAACCTCCAGCCGGTCCTCGGACAGGCCCTCGGCCAGGCCTTCGCCCCATTCGACCACCGTCACCGAGCTGTCCGTGCTGGCGTCGAGGTCCAGGTCGTCGATTTCCGCCACCCCGCCCAGCCGGTATGCGTCCGCGTGCACCAGCGCCGGGCCGCCGCCCAGCGACGGATGGACCCGGGCGATCACGAACGTCGGCGAGGTGATCGGGCCGCGGACGCCGAGGCCGTCACCGATGCCCTGGACCAAGGTGGTCTTGCCCGCCCCGAGCGGCCCGCTCAGCACCAGCAGGTCACCGGCGCGCAGCCCGGCCGCGAGACGGCGGCCCAGATCCCGCATGGCGTCGGCCGTCGGGACTTCAATGGTCTCGATGGTGTTTTCAGGCATCGGTGTGTCCATCGTGGTAGGTCCGCGGCACCCGGCCGCCGATTCCGGTGGCGATCTCGTAGGAGATGGTGCCCAGCCGCTCGCCCCACTCCTGCGCGGTGGGCTCGCCGTCGTCGCCCGGCCCGAACAGCACCACCTCGTCGCCGGGCGCGACCGGCTCGTCGCCGAAGTCGACCACGAACTGGTCCATGCACACGGTGCCGGCGATCCGCCAGCGCTGGCCGCGGGCCTGCACCAGCGGCTGGCCGATGGCCCCGCGCGGCACGCCGTCGGCGTAGCCCAGCGGGACCAGGCCGAGGGTGGTGGCCGCGGTGGTGACGTAGCGGTGACCGTAGGAGACCCCGGTGCCGGGTGGAACCCGTTTGACCTGGGCCAGCCGGGCTCGCAGGGTCATGGCCGGGCGCAGCCAGCCGGGGGCGCCACCGGGCAGCGTGGACAGGCCGTAGATGGCGCCGCCCAGCCGGACCAGGTCCAGGCGGGACTCGGGCACCGTGATGGCGCCGGCGGTGTTGGCGATATGCCGCACCTCCGGGGTGACCCCGGCCTTCTCGGCCTGGGCGGTGGCGTCGGCGAAGCGGGTCAGCTGGGCCTGGATCGACGGGTGGCCGGGCTCGTCGGCGCAGGCGAAGTGGGACCACAGGCCGGTGACCTTGGCCAGGCCGTCGGCCTGGGCGGTCAGCGCGGCGTCGACCACCGCGGGCCAGTCGGCCGGGGTGGCGCCGCCGCGGCTCAGGCCGGTGTCGGCCTTCAGGTGCAGCCGGGCCGGGCGGCCGGCCCGGGCGGCCGCGGCCGCGATCTGCTGGACCAGTGGCACCGAGCCGGCCGTCAGGTCGATCCCGGCCCGGATCGCGTCCTCCTGGGCGTTCTCGGCCAGGGCCATCAGGACCAGCACCGGCACGGTCAGCCCGGCCCGGCGCAGCTTCAGGGCCTCGGCCACGTGCACCGTGCCGAGCCAGTCCGCGCCGCCGGTCACCGCGGCCCGGGCGGCCTGGGTGCTGCCGTGGCCGTAACCGTCGGCCTTGACCACCGCCATCAGCTGCGGGCCGGGGACCCGCTGGCGGAGGACTTCCAGGTTGCCGGTGATCGTGGCCAGGTCGACGGCGGCTTCGGCGTGGTGCAAGGGGTGGTTCATGAGGACTGGACCGCGCGGATCGCGGCGGGGAGGGCGCGGACCAGGTCCGAGGCGCCGATCGGCGCTCCGTCGGCGGCCTGGCGGGCGGCCACCCCGTGCAGGAAGGCGGCGGCGGCCGCGGCGTCGGGCGGGTTCAGGCCCTGGGCCAGCAGCGCGCCGGCCAGGCCGGACAGCACGTCGCCGGACCCGGCCGTGGCCAGCCACGGGGTGCCGGTGGAGTTGACCCGGTCCGGGTGGGCCCAGGGGCTGTCCGGCGACGAGCAGATGACCGTGGTGGAGCCCTTGAGCAGCACGGTGACGCCGAGCGAGCGGGCGGCCGCGCGGGTGTGGGTGAGCCGCTGGGCCTCGATGTCGGCCCGGTCGGCGCCGGTCAGCCGGGACAGTTCCCCGGCGTGCGGGGTGATCAGCGTGGGCGCGGTCCGGCGCAGCAGGTCGCGGTGCTCGGCCAGGATGGTGAGACCGTCGGCGTCGACCAGCACCGGCAGGTCGGTGGCCAGGACCGCGGCCAGCAGTTCGGCGGAGTCGTCGCCGGTGCCCATGCCGGGCCCGGCCGCCCAGGCCTGGACCCGGCCGACCGAGGCCAGGAAGTCCCGCGCAGTGGTGTGCTGCCAGCGGTTCACGCCTTCGGCCGGCTCGGGCGGGAGCGGGGTGATCACGGTCTCCGGCCACCACTGGCGGACCACGTCCACCGCGGGCTGGGCCGAGACGAACCGGATCATCCCGGCCCCGCCATGGATGGCCCCGCCGGCCGACAGCACGGCGGCGCCGGTGTAGCGCTCGCTGCCGGAGATGAGGCCGAGCACGCCGCGCCGGTACTTGTCGGAGTCGGCGGTGGGGGACGGCAGCAGGGCGGCGATGTCGGCGGACTGGGCCGCCACCACGTCGGCCGGCCCCGGGTCGAGGCCGATGTCGACCAGTTCGGTCACGCCGGCGTAGCCGGCTCCGGGGTCGATGAGCAGGCCCGGCTTCCAGGTGCCGAAGGTGACGGTCACGTCGGCGCGGACGGCGGCCCCTTCCACCGCGCCGGTGTCGGCATCCACCCCGCTGGGCAGGTCGACCGCGACCACGGTGCCGATCGACTGGCCGGCGCGGGCGGCCAGCGTGGCGTAGGGCTCGCGCAGGCCGCCCTTACCGCCGATGCCGAGCATGCCGTCCAGGATCAGGTCGGCGGCGTCGATGGCCGGAGTCACCGACGGGTCGTCGGGGCTGACGATGCGGCCGCCGGCGGCGCGCAGGTCGGCGGCGCCGCCGCCGTGAATCCTTGATCCGGCCGCCACCGCGACGACGGCGGCACCGCGGCGGGCCAGGCGGGCGGCGGCGTAGAGGGCGTCGCCGCCGTTGTCGCCGCTGCCGGCCAGCACCAGGACCCTGGCCCCGTAGACACCGTCCAGCAACTGGGCACAGATCGCGGCCAGGCCGGCCGCGGCCCGCTGCATCAGCGTCCCGTCGGGCAGGGCGGCCATCAGTTCGGCTTCGGCGGCCCTGACCTTGGCCACCTCACGAGCATCGCGCATGGAACTCAGGCTAGGGCGCGGCGGATGGTGTCGGCGACCTGGTGGGCGATGCGGTCGGCTTCGGCGGTGTCCACGGCCTCGACCATGACCCGGATGATGGGCTCGGTGCCGCTGGGCCGGACCAGGATGCGGCCGGAGCCGCCCAGAGCGCGCTCGGCTTCCTGCACGGCCGCGGCCAGTTCCGGTGAGGTCGCGGCCCGCTCCTTGTCCCCCGGGACGTTGATGAGGACCTGCGGGTAGCGGGTCATCACCTTGGCCGCCTCGGCCAGGCTGACGCCCCGGCGGGCCAGCACGGCCAGCAGGTGCAGGGCGGTGAGCACGCCGTCGCCGGTGGTGGCGTAGTCGGCCAGGATGATGTGCCCGGACTGCTCGCCGCCCAGGCTGTGCTGCCCGGCCAGCATGGCCTCCAGCACGTACCGGTCGCCGACCGGGGTCTCCACCACCGAGATGCCCGCGTCGTCCATGGCCAGCCGGAAGCCGAGATTGGACATGACCGTGACCACGACGGTGTCCCCGGCCAGGCGGCCTTCCTGCTTGAGCTCGGTGGCCAGCACGGCCAGGATCTGGTCGCCGTCGATCACCTGGCCGTCGGCGTCCACGGCCAGGCAGCGGTCGGCATCGCCGTCGTGGGCGATACCGACGTCGGCCGCCTGGGACCGCACCACCGACGCCACCGTGTCCAGGTGGGTGGAGCCGCAGCCCGAGTTGATGTTGTCCCCGTCGGGCTCGACCCCGATGGCGATGACCTCGGCCCCGGCCCGGCGCAGCGCCTCGGGCGCGATGGCGTAGGCGGCACCGTGCGCGCAGTCGACCACCACCCGCAGGCCCTCCAGGGGCGGCTGGGCCGGGATCGGTCCGGAGCCCAGCGAGGCCACCAGGTAGTCGAGGTACTTCTCCTGCTCGGCCTGGGCGTCGATGGCCCGGCCGAACCCGTGCGGCGGCACCGGACCGGGCTGGCCCAGCCGCGCTTCGATCTGGTCCTCGACCTGGTCGGGCAGTTTGCGGCCGCCACGGGCGAAGAACTTGATCCCGTTGTCCCGGGCCGGATTGTGGCTGGCCGACAGGACCACGCCGAAGTCGGCGTCCAGGGCCTTGGTCAGATAGGCCACGCCGGGCGTGGGCAGCACCCCGAGGCGGAGCACGTCCACGCCGGAACTGGCCAGCCCGGCCACCACCGCCGCCTCGAGGAACTCGCCGGACGTACGGGGATCACGGCCGACGACCGCGACCGGCCGCCGGTCACCCGCTGGCGCGAGGACCTGGGCGGCCGCGGTCGCGAGGTCGAGCGCAAGCGCGGCGGATAGTTCACTGCCCGCAACTCCACGAACACCGTCTGTGCCGAACAGTCGGCCCACTACAACCACCGCTCCCCGTCTGCGAGTTCTGCCATAAGGAGGACGCGCGACGGCGACACCGAGAGTACGAGTGCGCGAAGTCGCGACAACAGCGCGAACCACGCTGGCGGACTGCCAGCGTGGCCGCGCCGGCGGACTACCGCTTGGAGTACTGAGGCGCCTTACGGGCCTTCTTGAGGCCGTACTTCTTGCGCTCCTTGACCCGGGCGTCCCGGGTCAGGAAGCCGACCTTCTTCAGCGCCGGGCGGTTCTCCTCGTCGATCAGGATGAGCGCCCGGGCCACGCCGAGGCGCAGCGCGCCCGCCTGGCCGGTGACCCCGCCGCCGGTGATCAGGGCGATCACGTCGAACTGGCCCTCGGCGCCCAGGGTGACCAGGGGCTCGCTGACGATCTGCTGGTGGACCTTGTTGGGGAAGTACCCCTCCAGCGTCCGGCCGTTGATCGTCCACTGGCCAGTACCGGGCACCAGCCGGACCCGGGCGATGGCCTCCTTGCGCCGCCCGGTGCCGGCCGCCTGGCCGGTGGTGACGGGACGGCGGACGGCCTCGCCCGCCTCAGCGGGCGTCTCGCTGGTGTACTCAGAGGGAGCATTCTCACCCTCGAGTTCCGCGTTCTCGGCGCCTGCCTCGTCGACGGGCGCTTCCACACCTGTGGGCTCAGCCACGGTAACTTCCTCGTGCTTCCTCTAGTTACTGCGAGACCTGGGTGATCTCGAACGGCACCGGCTGCTGGGCCGAGTGCGGGTGATCGGGCCCCGCGTACACCTTGAGCTTGCGAAGCGTCTTCCGGCCGAGCGAGTTCTTCGGCAGCATGCCCCGGACCGCCTTCTCGACGATCCGCTCGGGGCGCTTCTCCATAAGTTCGCCGTAGCTCATCGAACGGAGGCCACCCGGGTACCCGGAGTGCCGGTACGCCCGCTTCTGCTCCAGCTTGTTACCGCTGAGGGCGACCTTGTCCGCGTTGATGACGATCACGAAGTCACCGGTGTCCACGTGCGGGGCGAAGATCGGCTTGTGCTTGCCACGCAGCAGCACGGCCACCTGGCTGGCCAGCCGGCCGAGTACGACATCGGACGCGTCAATGACGTGCCACTGCCGCGTGATGTCACTGCCCTTCGGGCTGTACGTACGCACAGTCGTGCCTTTCGCATGTGGGACTTTGGTCAGGAACCCGCGCGGCAGTCACCAGAACTCTTAAGAGGAGAACCGGATCGCCGCACTGGCCACGCCCGGGGCGCAAACGCCTGACCGGACGTCACGTGCATGCTCACAACACATGGACGCGAATGCCAAGAATACTCGGAGTCCAGGGTGGTTGGCAAAGCGATGGGAAAGCTGGGGCTTCAAACGGTACGAGAGCGCCCAGTTGCTAAATGTAACGGAAAAATATCGCGACCACCTTGCTGAGTCCCAGAGGGACGATAACCTCATTTTTATGGGACACCGGGGCACCGAAGGCTCCCGCGCGCCGGAAGACTGGCCGGGCCAGCAGTTCGCCGCGGCACCGTGGGACGAAGAGGCCGGCTATGGGGACACCACCTACGCCAGCCACCAGACCGGGCCGCAGCCGCAGGGCGGGCCCGCGCGCGGCTATCCGCCCGCGCCGGACCAGCCGAACCCGGTGTATCCGCAAGGCGACTTCGACTCGTGGAACGACGCCCCGGGCGGCGACCACTGGCAGGACCAGGCGGGCGGCGACTGGGGCGAGCCGGGTCGTACCGGCGAGTGGGCGCCCAGCCAGACCGGTGAGTGGGCCCAGGCCGACGCCGAGCCCCAGCCCTGGGGCGAGGGCAACGGGCAGTGGGACGCACCCTACGGCCAGTGGGACGAGCAGGGGCACTTCCACCAGGGCCGCCGAACCGGGCCCCAGTCCGCGGCCGGTGGCCCCCAGTCCAGGGCCCGTGGCCCCCAGCCCGCGGCGAGCTGGGAGAACTCTGACTACCCCGGCTACGATGACCGGCGCTACGCCAGCCAGGACCTGGACCCCCGGGACTTCGGCCGGGACGAGATCGGCGACGGCAGTGACCCGTCGCGGCGGCGGCGCGGCCGCGGCGGCGGCGGCACCCGCGGGCGCGGCTCCAAGATGAAGGTGATCCTGCTGACCGGGGCCGGGGCGGTCGTGGTGGCCGCGCTCGGCGCCACCGCGTACACCTTCCTGACCGGGAAGTCGGGCAGCCCCAGCACCTCGGGGGCGGGCGTGACCGCGCCCAAGCTGCCCGCGCCCACGGCCTCGGCCACCGCGCCCGGGTCCAAGTACGGCAAGTGGGGCTTCATCACCAGCCGGGCCACCGACGGCACGCCGCTCACCGCGACCGAGCTGTACCCGGCCCAGTTCGAGATCAACAACAGCTCGTTCCAGCGGACCACCGACCGGGCCGACACCAACTGCAACTCGGCGCTGTTCGGCACCCAGCTGCAGAAGGCGGCCAAGGCCTACGGCTGCAACCAGGTGGTCCGGGCCAGCTACGTGTCCAGCGACCAGACGATGATGGGCACGATCGGCGTGGTCAACCTGACCGACTCCAACGACGCGGCCAAGGCCGGCAACGCCTCCGGGTCCACCGACTTCGTGACCCCGCTGAACGGCAAGACCGGCCCGACCAAGAACCTGAGCCAGGGCACCGGGGTGGTGCAGGCCGAGTTCAAGGGCCACTACCTGATCCTGATCTGGGCCGAGTTCACCAACCTGAAGGCGCCCACCAGCGACAGCCAGCGGAACAAGCTGGAGCAGTTCTCGGCCAACCTCATCTCCGGCAGCGCCAACATCGCGCTGAGCAACCGGATGGTCAACGGCCACCCGCAGGGCTCGGCGTCAGCCTCGGCCTCGAAGAGCTAGCTCACCGGCGGCGCGGACCGGACCCGGCGGGTCGCGGCGGCCCGGGCCGCCAGCTGCGCGGGCGGCGGATACCGCACTTCGGCCAGGCACAGTCCGTGGGCCGGAGCCACGTGCACGGCGCCGTCGCGGACCACGGCCGACAGCAGCTGGCGGGGCCAGCCCGGGTCACGGCGCTCCTCGCCCACGGCGATCAGCGCTCCCACCAGGGCCCGGACCATGTTGTGGCAGAAGGCGTCGGCCACCACGGTGGCCACCAGGACCCCGCTGGCGTCGCGGGACCAGTCCAGCCGGAGCAGCCGGCGAACCGTGGTGGCGCCCTCGCGGCGGCGGCAGAAGGCGGCAAAATCGTGCTCGCCCAGCAGCGGGCCGGCCGCGGCGTTCATCCGTTCCAGCCGCAGCGGGCGCGGATGCCAGAGGGTGTCACGGCGGCGCAGCGGGTCGGCGGCCGCGGGTGTGTCACACACGCGGTAGCGGTACCGGCGCCAGAGCGCGGAAAAGCGGGCGTCGAACCCGGGGGGCGCCTCGGTCAGGGCGCGGACGCGCACGTCCGGCGGCAGGACCCCGGCCAGCGACCAGAGGACGCGATCCGGGGTGGCATCGGCCCACGCCTCCCGGGGCACGTCGAGGTGGGCGGCCTGACCCTCGGCGTGCACGCCCGCGTCGGTGCGGCCGGCCACGGTCAGGTGGAGCGGATCAGGCAGCCGGAGGACCCGGCCCAGGGCCTCCTCCAGCACGCCCTGGACCGTGCGGCGGCCAGGCTGGGTGGCCCAGCCGGAGAAGTCCGTGCCGTCGTAGGCCAGGTCCAGCCGCAGCCGGAGGACGTCGGTGTCCATGGGTCCCCAAGATAAAGAACAGCGGGCTGTCCCCGTTATACCGGGTACAGCCCGCTGCGGTGCTGATTACCTGAGGCCTCAGGCGGACTGCTCAGCGTTGTCCGCTGGGCTGTCCTCTGAGCTGTCCTCCGTGGCCTCCGGCGCCTCGTCCGAGGCCGTGTCCTCGGTCACGGCCTCGGCTGGCGCCGTGTCCTCGGTGGCCTCCGTGGCCGGGGTCTCCGTGGCCGGGGCCTCGGCCGCCGGGGTCTCCTGGCGCGGTCGGCGGACGCGCCGCCGCGGCCGGGAGCTGACCTCTTCCCGGACCAGCTCGATCACGGCCATGGGGGCGTTGTCGCCCTTGCGCGGCCCGATCTTGGTGATCCGGGTGTAGCCACCGTGGCGCTCGGCGAAGCCGGGCCCGATCTCGGTGAACAGCGAGTGCACGATCCCCTTGTCGCTGACGACCGTGAGCACCTGGCGCCGGGCGTGCAGGTCACCCCGCTTGGCGAAGGTGATCAGCCGCTCGGCCACCGGGCGCAGCCGACGCGCCTTGGCCTCGGTGGTGGTGATCCGCCCATGCTCGAACAGGGCAGTAGCCAGGTTCGACAGGATGTGCCGCTGGTGGGCCGAACTGCCGCCCAGCCGCGGCCCTTTCGTGGGCGTGGGCATTGGTTTCCTCTTTCTCGGTCAGTTATGAGATGCCGGGCAGCGTCAGTACTGCTCGGTCTCGACGTAGCTGTCGTCCTCGTCGGCGCCGTAGTTGTCCACCGCCGCGCTCGGGTCGAACCCGGGCGGGGAGTCCTTGAGGGACAGCCCCATGTCGATCAGCTTCTGCTTGACTTCCTCGATGGACTTCGCGCCGAAGGTCCTTATATCGAGAAGGTCCTGCTCGCTGCGGGAGACGAGCTCGCCGACCGTGTGGATGCCCTCACGCTTGAGGCAGTTGTAGGAGCGAACCGTGAGGTTCAGGTCCTCGATCGGCAGGGCCAGGTCGGCTGCCAGCGCCGCGTCCGTAGGCGACGGGCCGACGTCGATGCCCTCGGCGTCCACGTTGAGCTCACGGGCCAGCCCGAACAGCTCGACGAGGGTCTTACCGGCGCTCGCCACCGCGTCCCGCGGCCGCATGGAGGCCTTGGTCTCCACGTCGAGGATCAGCCGGTCGAAGTCGGTCCGCTGCTCGACCCGGGTCGCCTCGACCTTGTAGCTCACCCGGGTAACCGGCGAGTAGATCGAGTCGATCGGGATCCGGCCGATCTCCTGGCCCGGCTGCTTGTTCTGGGCGGCGGACCCGTAGCCGCGGCCGCGCTCCACGGTCAGCTCCATCTCCAGCTTGCCCTTGCCGTTCAGCGTGGCGATGTGCAGGTCCGGGTTGTAGACCTCCACGCCCGCCGGCGGCGTGATGTCCGCCGCGGTGACCGCGCCTGGGCCCTGCTTGCGCAGGTACATCACGACGGGCTCGTCGTGCTCAGAGGACACCACCAGTTCCTTCAGGTTCAGGATGATGTCGGTGACATCTTCCTTCACGCCCGGGACGGTGGAGAACTCGTGCAGGACGCCCTCGATCCTGATGCTGGTCACGGCCGCACCGGGGATGGAGGACTTGGTCTCCACGTCGAGGATCAGCCGGTCGAAGTCGGTCCGCTGCTCGACACGGGT
>DATDIH010000234.1:0-2143 GCA_036521155.1 Streptosporangiaceae bacterium | reverse complement strand
GCCCTTCTGAGGCTGGGCCGTTCTGAGGCTGGTCCGTTCTGACCGGACGGCCCGTGAGTTTGCTCACCTTCCTGCGGGGCAGCCAACCAGCAGGCAACAGCGAGGTGGGCGCGATGAATCCAGTGGAGCGCGCGATCCGGGGGATCGACGCTACGCAGCAGCGGTACACGCCCACGGGCTTCGTCTTCGGGGTAGTGAAGAAGTACGGGGACGACAACGGCGGCGCCCTCGTCTCCAACCTGGCCTACTCCGCTTTCGTCTCGGTATTCCCGCTGCTGCTCATCCTGACGACGATTCTCGGCCTGGTCGCGGCGGTTAACCCGACTGTCCGGACCGACGTGCTGAACGCGGTGTCCAACCAGGTCCCGCTGATCGGCAAGACGCTGACCGGAAACGTGCACGAGCTCAAGCGCTCCAGTGTCATCGGGCTGATCGTGGGCGTGATCGGCCTGCTCTGGGGCGCGACCGGCCTGGCTCAGTCCGGCCTGTTCACCATGGAGCAGGTGTGGAACCTGCCGGGGCCCGCCCGGCCCGGTTACGTGCAGCGGCTGGGACGCGCGGGGCTCTTCATCGGGCTGCTCGGCGCCGGCGTGATCGTCACGACGGGCCTGGCCAGCCTGAACACCTACTTTCTCAAGGGCTTCTGGTGGGTGATCCTGGCCGAGATGCTGGCCGCGGCCTTCAACGTGGGGATGTATATCGGCGCTTTCCGTGTGCTCACCCCGAAGGGGGTACCGACCCGCAAGCTGATACCGGGCGCGATCACCGGCGGCATCCTGTGGACGGTGCTGCAGGTCCTGGGCACTTATCTCGTGCACCACTTCCTGCACAGCGACTCTCTCTACGGCATCTTCGGCACCGTGCTCGGCCTGCTGGCGTGGATTTACCTCGCGGTGGAGGTCACCGTGTACTCGGCCGAGATCAACGTGGTGCTGGCCCGGCGGCTGTGGCCGCGCTCGATCGTCCAGCCGCCGCTCACTGAGGCCGACCGGGCCAGCATGGCCCTGCAGGCGCTGCAGAACCAGCGGCGGCCCGAACAGCACGTCGAGGTGACCTTCAACGACCGCGAGCCCAGTGCCGAGGCACCGGCCCGAGCCCCGGAGACGCCCGATGAGGTCGCTCCGCCCGCGGACGCCGAAGTCCCCGAGCAGCGCCGCGAAGCGGATAGCCCGAGCTCAAGCGCCGACCGGGCGCAGTGAGGCGGCGAGCTGACGCAGCTCGGCCCAGCCGGCGTTGCCGGTGACCACGAGGGTGAACCCGGCCGGGCTGGCGAGGTACATCGACCGCTGCCCCCGGGCGGGGGTGGCGCTGAGATTCCACGTCCGCCCGTTTACCGAGGATGGGGCCAGCGCGGTCCCGTTGTTGGTCATCCGCCCGACGAACGCGGCGGCGCCCGCGTTGGTCTCCTCGAGCGAGGCCAGCAGGCCGTCCGGGGTCGCGTAGTCGAGATGCCAGGTGACGGTGCCCGCGCCGTTGGCGCCGCCCACGGTCAGGCCGGAGCCGACCGGCTGCCAGGATGCGGGCAGCCCCCGCGGGGCCACCGCCGGGTACGGTGCCAGCCGGGTCAGCCTGGCCAGGTCGGCGCGATAGCTGACGGTGACGGGTTCGGCGGCGTGCGGCGCCGGGATCGCCACCACGACGACCGCGGCCGCCAGCAGGCAGCCCAGCGCGGAGAGGCCTCCGCCCAAGACCTTGTTCAACACGGCACCCGGTTCAGCACAGCTCAGGTTAGCCCGGTCTCCGGGGTGGACAAAGAGGGCTCGGGGGTAGCTGCATAGGATCACAACAGGCCATTGGAAGGACATCACCCATGACCGCGGAGCAGCAAGCCCACGCGCCAGCCACCCATGCCCCCGACCGCAACCTGGCTCTCGAGCTGACCCGGGTGACCGAGGCCGCGGCGATGGCCGCCGCCCGGTGGGTGGGCCGGGGTGACAAGAACGGGGCTGACGGGGCCGCCGTTAACGCGATGCGGATGCTGGTCAACTCGGTATCGATGCGTGGCGTGGTGGTCATCGGCGAAGGCGAGAAGGACAACGCGCCGATGCTGTTCAACGGCGAGGAGGTCGGCGACGGCACCGGCCCGGCCTGCGACGTCGCCGTCGACCCGATCGACGGCACCCGGCTGTGCGCCAACGGGATG
>DATDIH010000233.1:0-7198 GCA_036521155.1 Streptosporangiaceae bacterium | reverse complement strand
GACCACATGCCGGTGCTGGCCATCACCGGCATGCAGGAGACCTCGGTGCTGGGCACCGGCTACCAGCAGGAGGTCCACACCGACAAGCTGTTCATGGACGTGGCCGAGTACAACCTGGTCGTCGACAACCCGGCCCAATTGCCGGGCGTGGTCGACATCGCCATCCGCACCGCCCTGGCCCGGCGCGGCGTCGCCCACCTGAGCTTCCCCAACGACGTCCAGGTCGCCGCCGCCGACGAGGACCCGTACCAGCACGTGGCCCCCGCGCGCCCGCCCAAGACCGCCCCGATCTACCTGCCCCCGCCCGGCCGGGCCCGGACCGCGGACCTGGAGGCGGCCGCCGCCGTCCTCAACGCGGGGGAGAAGGTGGCCATCCTGGCCGGTGCGGGTGCCCTGCACGCCCGCGCGGAGATCCTCGCCGCCGCCGACCGGCTCGGCGCCCCGGTCATCAAGACCCTGCCCGGCAAGGCGGTGATCCCGGACGATTCGGAGTTCGCGGTCGGCGGCATCGGCCTGCTCGGCACCCGGCCCGGCGAGAACCTGGTCGAGGACTGCGACACCTTGTTCATGGTCGGCACCAACTTCCCCTATACCCAGCACCTGCCGCAGCCCGGCAAGGTCAAGGTGGTCCAGATCGAGGCCGACCCGACCCGGGCCGGGCTCCGGATGCCCACCGAGGTGCCGGTGATCGGTGACGCCCAGGAGAGCCTGCAGGCGCTGATCCCGCTGCTGACCCGCAAGTCCGACCGCGGCCATCTGGAGAAGTACCAGAAGGACATGGCCAAGTGGCGCTCGGAGATGGCGGACCTGGAGAACCCCAAGCGCAGCCCGATCGCCCCCCAGTACCCGATGGGGGTCATCGACGACCTGGCCGCCGACGACGCCATCTTGACCTGCGACAGCGGCACGATCGCGACCTGGGCCGCCCGGCACTGGACGATCCGCGGCGACCGCCAGTTCTACCTGTCCGGCAACCTGGCCACCATGGCCCCCGGTCTCCCGTACGCCCTGGGCGTCCAGCACGCGTTCCCGGGCCGCCAGGTCATCGCCTACGTCGGCGACGGCGGCTTTGCCATGCTGATGGCCGAGTTCCTGACCGCGGCCCGGGCCGGCCTGCCGATCAAGGTGATCATCAACAACAACGGCTCCCTGGGCCAGATCCTGTGGGAGCAGATGGTGCTCGGCTACCCCGAATTCGGGGTTCGGTTCCCGCAGCCGGTCGCGGACTTCGCCGCCTGGGCCACCGCCTGCGGCGGCTACGGGACCAAGATCAGCGACCCCAAGAAGGTCGAGTCGGCCATCAAGGACGCGCTGGCCTTCGATGGCCCGGCCATCGTCGACATCGACGTCGACCCGAACGAGCCCCCGCTGCCCGGCAAGGTCGCCTACGACCAGGCCAAGAAGTTCACCCAGGCCTTCCTCAAGGGCCAGCCCCACAAGGTCGCCATCGCCACCACCCTGTTCAAGGACAAGATCGAGCAGCTCAAGCGCTGAGGGCATCCGCCGCCCCGGGCGCGAACTCCGGCGCCGGGAACACTTTTCTGCGGCATGTGAAAGAAAGTGTTCCCGAGTCGGCGGCTGGCCGTCCCCCGCGCCGCCGGTCAGCCCTCGCCCCCTTTTTTATCGAAGGTCTGAATCTGGCTGGCCGCCCGTTCCGCGTCCCGGCCTCAGGCGTCCAGGGCCTTCCTGATGAAGTTGGTCACCGCCACCGGCTGGGCGACGAACGCGCAGTGCGACCCGTTGATCGAGTCGGTGGTGGCCTTCATCCGTTCGGCCATGAACTGCTCGGCCTTGGGCGGGATCGAGTTGTCGTGCTCGGAGACCAGGAACCAGGACGGGTGCTGACGCCAGCCCGCGGCCGTGGCCTTCTCGGTGAACGCGGCCAGCGACAGCGGGCGCTGGCTGGCCGCCATGAACTCGGCCACGTCCACCGGCAGGTCGGCGCAGAACGTCTCGCGGAACTTGTCCCGCTTGATGTACAGCTCCGGGCCTTGCGGGGCGCCGGGGGCGTCGTAGGAGGTCGCGTAGTTGTTGACCGCCAGCAGCGACGGCGGGAACGGCTCCTGGACGCTGGCCGCGCTCTCGCCCTCGTCCAGGCCGAACGCGGCCAGGTACACCAGCCCGGTCAGGTTGCTGAGCCCGGCCGAGGCCTGGGTGATGACCGCCCCGCCGTAGGAGTGGCCGGCCAGCAGGACGGGGCCGTCGATGGCCTGGACGACCGCGCTGATCGCGGCCGCGTCAGAGGCCAGGCTGCGCAGCGGGTTGGGCGGGACCACCACGTCGTAACCGGAAGCGGTGAGCTCCTTGGAGATGCCGGCGAAGCCGGACGCGTCCGCGAACGCGCCGTGGACCAGCACGATGGTGGGCCGGGAACCGGGCATGATGGCTGCTCCTCATCGATCGGTGTCCGTACCACCGTGGCAGCGCCCACCCGCCCCGTCTCTCACCCGTTCAGGTGATGGCTGCCCGGCGACCCTGCGCCTGCGGCCGCTCTGACCCGGCACGGGCGGTGTTCGCGGGGCACCGTCCCGCGGCGGAAGGCCCGCCGTACCGACAGCCAGGCACCGATCCGGGTCACCGCGATCCAGGTGCCCACCGGCAGCACCGTGCCCGCGATGGTGTCGAGGAAGTAGTGGTTGCCGGTGACCACGACGACCAGGATCGTCGTCAGCGGGTAGGCCACGACCAGGGTGCGCAGGATCCGGGGCCGGACCACCGGCCACACGGCCAGCGCGCACCAGACGGCCCAGGCCACGTGCACGCTGGGCATGGACGCGTACCGGTCCCCGGCCGTGGTGATCAGGGTGCTCTCAAAGTGCCCGGACCCGTCCGGGGCCCGCAGCATGTCCACGATGCCGAAGTGGGCCGGGAGCAGCCGCGGCGGCGCCACCGGGAACAGCCAGAAGACCACGAACGCCACCGCCGAGGTCACCACCAGCGCGGTCCGGGCCCGCCCGTACTGGCCGGGATGGCGCCACAGCAGCCAGCCCAGCACGAACGCGGGCACCAGGAAGTGCGTGCCGCCGTAGTAGGCGTTGAAGGCGTCGGTGAGGGTGTCGTTGTGCAGGAACGCCGCCTGCACGGCCCGCTCGTCGAACAGGCCGAGGGCCCGCTCGGCGCCCACGATCATCAGCGCGTGGCTGGCGGCCGCGCCGCCCGCCTGGACCAGATGGGCCGCGATCTCCTCGTAGACGATGGCCACCAGGGCCAGCAGCCCGAGTTCCCGGGCCACCCGCCGCCATCGCCGCCCGGCCGGGGCCCGTTCCGGATGCGCGGTCCCTGCCTGCGCAATCCCCGCCTGCGCGGTCCCCGCGGTCGCCATGGCGCTGCTTCGGTCCTCAGCCATCACATCACGCCCCTCCGTGCCCCTCGGCAGGCAAACGTTCTGGCCAGCGGCGTTTAAATTGCTTGCCGCAAGCAATCAATCAACATCAACTCTACGGTCCTTCTTTACTTGCCGCACGCAAATATCGTGTTACCTTGGCCACTATGTCCGCCGAGTCCGACGACCGGTGCATCGCCAGCATCGAGACGGCCCTGCACGCCCTCGGCCGCCGCCTGAAGCAGGCCCGGCTGCACGACCACCTCACCCGCGTGGCCGGAGTCGACATCGACCAGGCCGGGCTGGCCGTCCTCTACGCGCTGCACGGGGAGAAGGCCGGCCTGCGCGTCACCGAGGTGGCGGCCCGGCTCGGCATCGACGCCCCGGCCGTGACCCGCAAGGCCCAGCAGCTGGAGCGGCTGCAGCTGGTCGGCCGGACCGCGGACGCCGACGACGCGCGGGCGTCCCGGCTGCTGCTCAGCCCGGAGGGCCGCCGGGTGCTGAAGCGGTTCCTGGTCGCCCGGCACCGCTGGCTCACCGCCATGCTGTCCGACTGGCCCGAGTCCGACCGGGACGAGTTCGCCCGCCTGATCGGCCGCTTCACCAGCGACATCCGCCGCCACCTGGACGAGCCGAACTTCTGAGCCGCCCGCCAGCCCTGGGCCCGGGTCCCCGCCGGGTTACTCCGGGACCGTAAAGGCCTGGGTGATGCCGCCGTCCAGCGGCAGCGCGGCCGCGGTGATGAACCCGGCGTCCGCGCTGGCCAGGAAGGCGATCGTCCCGGCCGCCTCGTCCAGGGTGCCGAACCGGCCCATCGGCCAGTGCACCAGCCGCTTCTCCAGCGCGCCCGGGTTGCGTTCGAACACCGCTCGCTGGGCCGGGGTCTCGATCGGCCCGAACAGCACCGCGTTCACCCGCACGCCGCTGCGGGCCAGGTGCACGCCCAGGTCCCGGGTCAGCTGGACCACCCCGGCCTTGGCCGCGGCGTAGCCCATCTGCGCGGTGGCCGCGCCGATGTCGGCCAGGAACGAGGCCGCGTTGACCACCGCGCCCCCGGCGGGCTCGGTGTCCAGCAGCCGCCGGACCCCGTGCTTGCAGGACAGGAAGATGCTGGTCAGGTTGGCATCCTGGACACGGCGCCAGGTGTCCAGGTCGAGGTCCAGCGCGGAGTGGTCGGCCCGGTCCATCAGGCCCATGTTGTTGTAGATCACGTCCAGCCGTCCGTAGGTCTCGACGACCCGGGTGTACATCGCGTCGACCAGGGCCTCGTCGGTCAGGTCGGCCCGCAGGGCCAGGTCGCCCACGCCGTGCCCGGCCTGGTCGACCCCCACCACCGTGCCGCCCTCACGCGCGAACCGGCTCGCGACCGCCTGCCCGATCGGGCTCGCCGCCCCGTTGACCACGCACACCTTGCCCTCGAAACGAGTCACGCTCCTTCCTACCAGCAGACCGCCGGGGACGAATGCCCGATCTCCAGCCCGGCGGGACTAACAAGCGTCGGCCGGCCAGGTACGGCTATGGTTGGGGCACAGGAATGGGCTGCGTGGCCTTGTTGTCTGGGTGTGGTTAGCCGGGTCCCCGCCGGCTGCATCCCCCCGGCTCGGTCGCGGTCGTAAAAGGCCGGCCGAGTGGAGGCAGGGGTAATGCCCGAATTGGCGGGATGGACCGGGGGACGGATACTGCCCGGACCGGTGGCCGGACGTGGCTGATCCGCGGCGAGCCCGGCTGTGGAGTCTGGTCGCCGAGCGGGCGGGGATACAAGGTGTCACGGTGTCGGCCGGGCATGCTTGTGAGGCCGCGGCCGCGGTGGCCGGGGTGGATGGCGGCTGGCTGTCGATGATGAGTGACCCGGCGCGGCGGGTGCTGATCCACGCCACCGGCCAGCGAGCGGCCGAGCTGGAGGAACTGCAGTTCACGCTGGGCGAGGGGCCCTGCACGGACGCGTTCCGGTCGGGGAGCCCGGTCCTGGTCGCCGATCTGGCCGCGCGCAGCTGGCGGGAGTGGTGGCCCGGGTTCACACAAGCGGGCGTGGCGGCGGGGGCAGCGGCGCTGTTCGCGTTCCCGCTGGTTCAGGGGGCGATCCGGGTCGGGGTGCTGGGGCTGTACCGGGCAACGCCTGGTTCGCTGAGCCCTGGCGCCCTGTCCGACGTACTGGTGTGCGCGGACGTGGCGTTGCTGCTGTTGCTGAACTCCCGGGCCGGGCTGGACGGCGGCGGAGACGGGTTTGCCGGGGACGGCTGGTCCGATGACCATGCCCGGGTGTACCAGGCGACGGGAATGCTGTCCGCGCAGCGCGGCGTGGGCCTGGAGGCGGCCCTGGCCCTGCTGCGGGCGTACGCGTTCTCACACGACCTGACGCTGGATGAGGTGGCGTCGGCGGTGGTGGCCCGGCGGCTGCGGCTGGATTCCGATGGAGCCGGATTCCCGTGAACCCCGCGAGCCAGCCTGTCGAGAGCGGCTGGCGCGCGGTGACGATGTGGTGGGGTCCTATGGTTGATGCAGAACCGATGCGGAAGTGGGCGCCATGAGCATGGGCCAAGATCGCGAGCAACTGCTGGCGGAAACGTTCGTCGAGCTGGCCGACACGCTGGTCGCTGACTTTGATGTGGTGGAGTTCCTGCACGGGCTGGCCGACCGCTGCGTGCGGCTGCTGGAGGTGGACGCGGCCGGGCTGATGCTGGCCGACCAACGGGGGTCGCTGCGGGTGGTCGCGTCGTCGAGCGAGCAGGCGCGCCTGGTCGAGCTGTTCCAGCTGCAGCACGAGGAAGGGCCGTGCCTGGAGTGTTACCGCATCGGGCAGCCGGTGTCGGAGCCGGATCTGGCGGCGGCGAAGGACCGGTGGCCATCGTTCGCACCGGCCGCGGTCGGGAGCGGGTTCGCGGCGGTGCAGGCGCTGCCGATGCGTCTGCGTAATGAGGTGGTCGGGGCGATGAACTTGTTCATGCACAGGCCGGGCCGGCTCACCGAAACCGAGCTGCGGGTCGGGCAGGCCCTGGCCGACGTGGCCACGATCGGCTTGCTGCAGGAACGCAATCTCCGGCACCAGGAGGTGCTGGCCGAGCAGTTGCAGGGCGCGCTGAACTCGCGGGTCATGATCGAGCAGGCCAAGGGGCTCCTGGCCGAGCGGCTCGGCGTAAACATGGGGCAGGCGTTCGAGCTGCTACGTGGCCAGGCCCGGCAGCAGAACCGGCGGCTGGCCGCGCTGGCGGGCGCGGTGGCGGACGGTTCGGAGGATGTGACCGGCTGGGAAGCCATTCGCCATTCCCGCTCCAGCTGATCCTGCCGCCAGGCGGGGGCGGCGGCCGAGGCGGCCACGGTCGCGGCGGACCGGTTGGCCCGGCGCGGTGATCGTGAATATCCGGCCGTGGCTGGGTAGGGTTCACGCGGAGTAAGTACACGACGTTAGGTAGCGGTGCTGTCCCGGACCCTGGCAGCCCTGTGGTCATTCACTGGTGTGTGAGGTGAGGCAGCCATGGCGGTTGGCCAGAAGCGTGATTCACGAACGGCGGGTACGGAGCCGCCGGCGCCACGCGGTGCGGACGGGCAGCCGGGTGCGGCGGCCCTGGACGGCCTGCTGCCGCGGGTCGCGCGCGGTGACAGCGAGGCGTTCGCGGCTGTCTGTGATCAGGTCGCCGGTGCGGTGTACGGCGTGGCTCGCCGGGTCGTCGGGGATCCGTCCCGGGCGGAGCAGGTGGCCGCGGAAGTGCTGCTGGAGGTGTGGCGGTCCGCGTCGCGGTTCAGCCCGGCCGACGGCAGCGGGCTCGAATGGGTCATGACGATGGCGCGGCGCCGCGCCGCGAGCCGTGCGGCGGTGGATGACGCCCGCACGGCCGGTCTTCGGCCCTCCGGGACTCCCGGCGCAGTGGCCGAGTGGAC
>DATDIH010000232.1:0-2163 GCA_036521155.1 Streptosporangiaceae bacterium | reverse complement strand
CGACATCGAGGTGGCCGGCGAGGCCGCGGACGGCGCGACCGGGGTCAGCATGGCGGCCGCCCTGCAGCCCGACGTGGTGCTGATGGACGTCCGCATGCCCGGTATGGACGGGATCGCGGCGACCGCGGCGATCACCGCCGCGGGGCCGGCCAGCCGGGTCCTGATCCTGACCACCTTCGACCTGGACCAGTACGTCTTCGCCGGGCTCAAAGCCGGGGCCAGCGGGTTCCTGCTCAAGGACGCGCCGCCCGCCGAGCTGCTCTCCGCCGTCCGCACGGTCGCCGCGGGCGACGCGGTCCTGGCTCCCTCCGCAACCCGGCGGCTGATCGACCAGTTCGCGCCCCTGCTGCCCGATCCGGGCCGGCAGCGGGACCAGGACGCCCTGCTCAGCCAGCTCACCGACCGGGAACGGGACGTCTTCACCCAGCTCGCCGCCGGCCGGTCCAACCGCGAGATCGCCTCGGCCCTGCACCTGTCCGAGGGAACCGTCAAGATCCACGTCGGGCGGATCCTGGCCAAGCTCGGCCTCCGCGACCGGGTCCAGGCCGTCGTGCTGGCCTACGAATCCGGCCTGATCACCCCGGGCGGCTGACCGGCCAGGCGGGCGGCTCTCACCCGTGCCCGTTCAGCAGTCGGGCTGGGAGGGCACCGTCCCGCTGCTCGGCTTGAGCCGCTTGGCCATGCACTGCTGGTGCAGCAGCACGTTCAGCTCGCGGATCCGGGCCCGGACCGCGTGATCGCGGCTGTGGGTCAGGTTGTGCAGCTCGAGCGGGTCGCGGGTCAGGTTGTAGGCCTCGGCCTGGTCCGGGACCGGCTGGGTCTTCACCGTGGTGAAAGCCCGCTTGGGCCCCTGCCGGTTCACGTTGCCGTCCACCATGGTCACCACGTCCCGCTGCGTGCCCAGGTCCACGCTGGTCGGCGGGAGATGGGAGTCGGTGAAGCCGAAGTCCTCGGGATCGCTCCAGAACTGCGGGTTGTCGGAGTACCGCGAGTACTTCCACTTCTCCAGCGCCCCGCGGCGGCCGGTGGGCAGGTGCGCGACCACGGTCTCGACGTGGTTGGGCTGGATCACCGACCGGTACATGACGCCGGTGGCCGTGGTCTGATTGGATCCCCGGCTGGGCTCGTCGTCGGTCATGAAGTACACCGGCTCGGTGACCTCGGCCGGGTCGGTCTCGCCCAGGATGACCCCGGACAGGTCCCGGCCGACCAGCGGATGCACCTCGGTGTGGGTCACCGTCAGTTCCTGCTGCAGCCGGGCCGGGTTGAGCCCGGCCAGGCCGAGCAGGGTCGGCAGCAGGTCGGCGTGGCTGGTCAGCCCGTCCAGGGTCTGCCGGCCGCTGAACAGCAGCGGGTTGTGCATGATGAACGGCACGTGCGTGGACTCCTCGTACGCCTGGTGCCACTTCTGGAACATCCCGCCGTGCGCGCCGAGCAGGTCGCCGTGGTCCGACGTGAAGATCACGATGGTGTTGGCCGCCATCTCCGGGTGGGCGCTGAGCGCGTCGAGGACCCGCTGGATCTGGCCGTTCACGTTCTGCTGGAGCTGGTAGTAGAACCGGTGATACTCCGGCGTGTTGTGCACCGTCTGGAACACTTGCGGGTATTGCCGGACGTAGTTGGACTGGCAGACCGGCTTTCCGGCGAGGTGCTCGTTCGCGGTGGCCGCGTAGGCCGCCGTATCGAACACCCGCTGCGGTACGTGGCTGCCGTCCAGCTGACCGCGCAGGTTCCAGTTCGCGGACTGCAGGGTGCTCGTCCCCCACACGCAAATGTCGTGCGGGTTGACGTAGGAGTTGACCATCAGCCACGGGCGGGCCTGGCGGCTGCGGCCGGCCAGCTCGTCCAGGAGGTCCACGGCCTGGGTGGCGAATTTCTCGTCCCGCCCGATGGCGCCGGCCGCCGAGGATCCCGAGTTGAGCGGGTTGCTGCCGTGCGGCTCCGGGCCGATCCAGCCGCTGAACCCGAACTCACCGAGCCGGTCGGCGGCGAGGTACTCGGCCTCCACCTGCGGATCCGGGAGGCCCTTGCTGTCGAAGCTCAGCAGCGAGGTATGGGTGCCCGGAATCATCAGGTCGGCTTCGGAAACGTGCCACTTGCCTTTGTAGTAGGTCTCATACCCGCCGGCCCGGAAATAGTCGCCCATAGTCGGGGCGGTATTCG
>DATDIH010000231.1:0-4756 GCA_036521155.1 Streptosporangiaceae bacterium | reverse complement strand
ACCATCGGTAACCTCATTACTCCCGGTATCTGGCCCAGCGTGCTCAACTGGGACGACACTGTGGATGTGCGTGCCGATCGTTACGATGCCTGGCTTGTCTGGGCTCGGTAACTCTGGCACGCTGACTCACCCGGAAGCTTCGCGTACCGGCTGCCGGTTACCGGCCAGGGAGGAACCGTGAAGCACGCGTACGTCGCTGGACATCGATGACCGACTGGTCTCTGGATCCGGGTCTGGCTGCTTACCGTGACGGCGTCACGGTCATCTGTGAACTGGCGGCCCGGTTCAACGACGCACAGTGGGCGGCCCCGACCCCCTGCGGCGACTGGCGCGCCGCCGACGTGGCCGGGCACCTCCGCTGCATGGCTGATGATCTGCACGAGTACCTGGACGATGCGCCGCACAGCCGGCTGGCCCGGCTGATGGGCACGGGGTTCCCGGCGGCCACCCTGGCCCGCAAGCAAGCCCGGCAAAACGCGGCCGAGCTCGCGATCCTGCCCGACGAGCCCGCTCCCGAGCACATCGCCGCGTTCGCCGCGTCGGCCCGCTCCTACGCAACGCGGGTCGCGCCGCTGTGGGACCAGCCGCACCACTACTACCGCGACGCCGTGGTCACGGTGGGCGAGATGGCCGGGGTGGCCTGCGGCGAATGGCACGTGCACGCCTGGGATCTGGCCCGGTCCCTGGGCATGGACTACCGGCCCGCCGACCCGGATCTGGTGTTCGACGGCTGGTGGGCCGGATCGCCGCAGTTGCGGCCGCCGGAGACCGCGGGTCTACTGGTCGCCGCGCCGGTGGAGGTAGGGGACGTCTGGGAGACCCTGCTTAACGTCTTCGGCCGCGACCCCGGCTGGTCCCGCAGCCCAATCTGGCCCTACTGAAATCAGTTGCCGCAGCCGCCATGTTTTGTCCCACAGGTGGGAAGCATGGTGAACGTGACCTTTGACGTGGAATCGGTGCGCGCCGCCTACCCGGCCCTGAGCGACGGATACGCCTACCTGGACGGGGCCGCAGGTACGCAGGTCCCCCAGGTGGTCATTGACACGGTGGCCGCGGCGGCCAGGGCCGGGATCGGCAACGCGGGCGGCGCCTTCCCGGCCAGCCACCGCGCCACCGCGATCGTCAACGGGTGCCGGGAGGCCGTCGCCGACCTGGTGGGCAGCGCGCCAGCCGGCGTCATCCTCGGCCCGAACATGACCACCCTCACCTACCGGATCGCCGGGACGCTGGCCGCAACCTGGTCATCAGGGGATGAGGTAGTGGTGTCCCGGCTGGACCACGACGCCAACGTCCGGCCCTGGGTCCAGGCCGCGAACCGGGCTGGCGCCACCATCCGCTGGGCCGAAGTCGACATATCCACGGGCGAGCTGCCCACGGAGCAGTACCGCGCCCTGGTCAGCGAGCGGACCCGGCTGGTTGCGGTCACGGCGGCCAGCAATATCCTCGGCACCCGCCCCGACGTGCCCGCGATCACCACGATCGCGCACGAGGCCGGCGCGCTGACGTACGTGGACGGCGTGCACGCCACGCCGCACGTCCCCGTGGATGTGCACGCCCTAGGGGCCGACTTCTACGCCACCAGCGCCTACAAGTGGTCTGGGCCGCACGTCGGCGCGGTCATCGCCGACCCCGCGCTGCTGGACACCCTGCACCCGGACAAGCTGGCTTCGTCGCCGGACACGATCCCGGAGCGCTTCGAGTACGGCACCCCCGCCTACGCCGACTTCGCCGGGGTCACCGCTGCCGTCGACCACCTGGCCAGCCTGGCCAGTGAGCGCTTCGGCACCCGGCGCGAGCGCCTCGTGGCCGCTATGACCGCGGTGCATGAATACGAGCAGGACCTGTTCGGGGTCCTGCTCGGCGGGCTCAACGGCCTGAGCAAAGTCACCACCTACGGCCAGGCGCCCAGCCGGACTGCGACCGCCTACTTCAACGTGGCCGGGCGATCGCCCGCCGAAGTCGCCTCCTACCTGGCCGAACGCCACATCAACGTGTGGAACGGACATAACTACGCCTGGGAGCTGACCGGCGCCCTGGGCCTGCGCGATTCCGGCGGCGCCATCCGGGCCGGCCTGGTCCACTACAACGACCGGTCCGACGTCGACCGGTTGCTGGCTGCCGTGGCCGATCTGGCGGCGTAGTCTGAGCCTGACGAGGGAGGCGGGCATGCCGGCGATACGGGGTGGCGCACTGGCGCTGATCGCGTTCGTCGCTCACGTCGCCGCCATCCTTCTTACCGGCTCAAGCGGCCTGACCATCCTCAGCGCGGCCGTGCTGGCCGCCGTGCTCACCGGCCTGGTGGTCGCTGCGGTCGCGGGCAGCGCCCGGATTGCCCGGACGGTCACCGCCGCCCCACTGCGCCGCCGCGCCGCCGTTTTGCAGGAAAAGTCCTGGTCGGCGGCGTTCCTCCGGCAACGTGACCCCGACGCGGCCGGTCGTCCCCGGCCCAGAGCCCCATCGGCCGCCCCGGCGGCCTGATCACCCGCAGCCCGAACTTCCGGAGGCTTCGGTCTTGGCTGATGCCAGGCCGGCCTGGCCTTTCGCACCTCCATGGGCGATTGCAGTCTCATCCCGACCGGCCTGGCTGATAACAGCAAGAAGCCAGCGTCACGCTGCGGCGTGTCTTCCGTGATCACGGCCGTCTCCAGCCTGCAACCAATCGAGTTGACCCGCTGGAGGGGTTCTTCACATGTCGAAAATTCTCGGCGTTCCTCTGGACGCTGCTTACTACGTCGTCACTTCCCTGGCCGGAGCGCTCACCCCGCTGACCGGCGCTTTGTCCGTGGCCCTGGCCATCGTCCTGTTCACCATCGCCGTCCGGCTGGTCCTGCTCCCGTTCAGCTACTGCTCCCTGCGTGGCCAGCTGGCCCAGGCCCGTCTGGCCCCTCAGATCCAGGCTCTGCGCCAGCAGCACCGCCGCAACCCCGAGCGGCTGAACCAAGAGGTCAGAGCCTTGTACCGGGCCAACGGCACCAGCATGTTCGCGGGCTACCTGCCTCTGCTGCTGCAGTGGCCGTTCCTCACCGTCATGTACCTGCTGTTCCGGTCGGCCACGATCAACGGTGCTCCCAACAGCCTGCTGCGCCACCACCTCTTCGGCGCGCTCCTGAATGCCCACTGGCTGAGCGGTCCCGGTCCTTTGAGCCTCCAGGGTGCCGTGTTCGCGGCGGTGTTCGTCCTGTTGGCCTTGGCCGGCTACCTGAGCGCCCGCCTCAACCGCCGCCTCTTCCCCCGTCCCACCCCAAGCACCAATTCCACCGGGCCTACCAGCACCAAGCGCCCCGTAGCGGTTAAGCGCCCCACAGCCTCAACGCGTCCCGCACCCTCAAAACGCGCCAGCGCCCCGAGGAGCCTCAACACCCCCAAGAGCACCAGTAGCCCGGGGAGCCTCAATACCCCGACGGGCACCAGCACCCCGACGGGGACCAGCACCCCGACGGGCACCAGCACCCCAAAAACCTCTTCGAACGCACCGGCCACATCAATCGCTATGCCCTCGTGGCTCACCAACGCGCTGCCGCTGGTGACCGTGGTCTTCGCCGCGTTCCTGCCGCTGGCGGGTGGCCTGTACCTGCTCACCACGACAACCTGGACGCTGCTCGAACGCCGCCTGCTGGCCCATCACGTCCGGCAGGCCCCGACGCCTCCAGCGCCAGCGGTCAAGACCCCGGCCCGAGCCGCGTAGCGCGGTGCTTGGCGGCCCGGCCGGGGGAGTGCCCGGCCGGGCCGCCCGCCCGTAGCCTGGTCGCCATGGATCTGGCCCCTGATGTCCCCATCCGCCGGCTCGGCCCGGCTGATCTGGACGCCTGCGCCGCCCTGGCCGCCAGCCGCGACTGGGGGCCCGAGCGGCGCAAGTGGTCCCTTCTGCTCGAAGCGGCCGAGCCGTACGGCATCGACGCCCCCGATGGCTCGCTGGCCGGGGCGGTGGTGCTGGCCCGTTACGGCCCGGCCCTGGCTTCGGTCGGCATGATGCTGGTCGCCGAGAAGTACGGCCGCCAGGGACTCGGCCGCCGCCTGATGATCCACCTCCTCGACCAGGCCGGTGACGCCACCGTGTTCCTGACCGCGACCCGGACCGGCCGGCCGCTGTACGCCAAGCTCGGCTTCCGCGTCACCGGCCGCAGCGCCACGTTCCTCGGGCGCTTCCGGCCCGATGACAACTGGTCGGCCGACTCTGATCCGACCCGTCCCGCCGGCGAGGATGACCTGCCCGCCCTGGTCCGGATCGACCGGCCCGCCTTCGGCGCTGACCGCGAGTACCTGCTGCGCCGGCTGTTCACCTTCACCGACCAGTTCCGCATCCTGGAACGCGACGGCCAGCCGGTCGGCTACGCCGGCACCTGGCCGAACGACGGCACCGACGTGATCGGCCCGCTGGTCGCCGCCGACACCGAGGCCGCCCAGACGCTGATCACCAGCGTCGCCCAGCGGGCCAGCGACCCGGTGCGCCTGGACTTCGACCCCGCGCGCTCGGCCCTGACCGCCTGGGCCCGATCCCACGGCCTGGCCATCATCAACGAAACCGCCCTCATGGTCCACGGCACCCCCTGGCCCCCGCCCGGCCCGCGCGACCGCCTGTTCTGCCCCATCACCGTCGCCCTCGGCTGACCGAGAGGCCTATCCGTGGTCGCTGCTGCCCGCTGGCCAAGGCGGCGCGAATCTGCGCGACCACCTCATCGGGCGCGGTCCTGATCTGCCGCGGCGTGAAGTGCAACAGCAAGACTCCATGGGCCACCAGCCGGTCATGCCGCCGCAT
>DATDIH010000230.1:0-20393 GCA_036521155.1 Streptosporangiaceae bacterium | reverse complement strand
CCCGCCCGCCCCCGGCCGGGTCAACACCAGACGGGCCATGGACGACATCATCACCGCGGTGGCCACGCGGACCGGCGAGGACGGCAGCCCACTGGGCGAGGACCCGGTGATCCGGCAGAAGGTGGCCGACCTGTACGGCCGGACCTTGATCCACTACCTGATCGGCCAGCGGGTCACCACGCTGGCCGCCGACGGCGGGCCGCCCGGCCCGGTGACGTCCATCGGCAAGCTCTACTTCTGCCCGCTGGTGGAGGACCTGGCCGACTTCGGGCTGTCGCTCGACCCGCTCGGCGGCCAGTTCGATCCCGCCGACGAGGACGGAGCGGGCGAGGACGGGGATGCCGCGCGCTGGCTGCGGCTGGCGTACCAGGCCCGCGGCACGGCCATCGCCGGGGGCTCCACCTTCATCCAGCGCAACATCGTCGCCGAGCGCATCCTCAAGATGCCAAGGAGCTGACGTCATGCGATGGGATCTGACGCCGGAGCAGGAACTTTTCCGTGACTCGTTCGCGGAGTGGCTGGCCGGCCGGGCCAGCACCGAAACCGTCCGAAGATGGCTGGACAGCGGAGACGTCACGTCGTTTGAGCAGCGGATGACCGCCGACGGGTGGCTCGGCGTCGGGTTCAGCGAAGACGCGGGTGGCCAGGGAGGTGGCCTGCTCGAGCTGGCCCTGGCCGCCGAGCAGCTGGGCTACGCGGCGGCGCCCGGCGCGACCTGGCTGGCCACGGTGCTGGCCGGTCCCGCGCTGGCCTCCCACCCGGACGTTCTGGCCGCGGTTCTAGAGCAGGGCGAGTCCGCCGCGCTGGCCGTCACGGCCGGCCAGCCACCCGACGAGCCGGGCGCTGTGATCGTCAAGGACGGCGGCCTGCACGGCACCGTGCGCTGCGTGCTCGGCGCCGGGAGCGCCCGCCATCTCATCGTGCCCGTGTGGGCCGGCGGCGGGTGCACCCTCTTCCTGGCCCGGGCCGAGCACCCGGCCATTTCCCGGGCGGCCCGTAAACTGCTCGACCGGACCCGGGCCGCCGCCGACATCACGTTCACCGGAACACCGGCTGAGCCGCTTGACACCGACGGGCCCGCCGTCCTGGCCGACGCGGCGCTTCGGGCCGCGGTGCTGGTGGCCGCGGACAGCCTGGGGGCCGCGGACCGGATGCTGCGGCTGGCCGTGGACTACAGCCGGCAGCGGACCCAGTTCGGGTCGCCGATCGGCTCCTTCCAGGCCGTCAAGCACGCCGCCGCCACGATGCTGGTCGGGGTCGAGTCATCCCGGTCGGTCGCCTACTTCGCCGCCGCCTCGGTCGACCAGGGCGGCCCTGACTCGGCGTTGCCCGCTGCCGTGGCCAAGGCCCAGGTCACGGCGACGGCCGAGCAAGCCGCGGACTCGGCCCTGACCCTGCACGGCGCGATCGGCTACAGCTGGGAACACGACCTGCAGCTGTTCTACAAGCGAGCCAAACTCAACACCTACCTGTTCGGCACGCCGCGGGAGTGGAACGAGCGGCTGGCAGCGGGGCTGCCTCTGGTCAGAAGCCACTGATGCCTACCGATCCACCCCCTCGTGAGCACCCATCGGCTCCTCTCATTTTGGTCTGTCCTTTGATACGATCAGATCAAAGTTGCCTTCGTCAGCCCGGCGGGGAGATGCGCAGTGGACTTTGAGCCGACCGAGGACCAGGCGATCATCCGCAAGGCGGTGGCCGAGCTGGCGGCCCGCTTCGACGACCAGTACTGGCTGGAAAAAGACACCGCCCACGAATTCCCGGCCGAGTTCTACCAGGCATTCGCCGATGCGGGCTGGCTCGGGATCACCACGCCGGAGGAGTACGGCGGTCACGGCTTCGGCATCACCGAAGCCTCGATCCTCATTGAGGAGATCGCCGCCTCAGGCGGCGGGATGAACGCCGCCAGCGCGGTGCACCTGTCCATCTTCGGGCTGCACCCCGTGATCGTGCACGGGTCGGACGATCTCAAGCGCCGCAACCTGCCCCGGATCGTCACCGGGGACCTGCACGCCTGCTTCGGGGTCACCGAGCCGGAAGCCGGCCTGGACACCACCAAGATCACGACGTTCGCCCGGCGGGACGGAGACCACTACGTGGTCAATGGGCGCAAAGTATGGATTTCCAAGGCACAGGAGTCGGAGAAGATCCTCCTGCTGACCCGGACCACCCGGTTCGACGAGGTCGCGAAGAAGACCGACGGGATGACCCTGTTCTTCACCGACCTGGACCGCGACCACGTGGATATTCGCCCCATTCAGAAGATGGGCCGGAACGCGGTCAGCTCCAACGAGCTGTTCATCGACGACCTCCGGATACCCGTGGCCGACCGCGTCGGGGAGGAGGGCCAGGGCTTCCGCTACATCCTGGACGGCCTGAACCCGGAACGGATGCTCGTCGCCGCGGAGGCCCTCGGCCTGGGCCGGGCCGCCCTGCGCCGGGCGGTCAGGTACGCCAACGAGCGCGAGGTGTTCGGCCGGCCGATCGGCATGAACCAGGGCCTGCAGTTCCCGCTGGCCGACTCGCTGGCCCGGCTGGACGCGGCCGAGCTGGCCCTGCGCAAGGCGACCTGGCTCTACGACCGGGGCCAGCCCAGCGCCCGGGAAGCGAACACGGCCAAGTATCTGTGCGCCGAGGCCGGGTTCGACGCCGCCGACCGGGCCCTGCAGACCCATGGGGGCATGGGGTACGCCGAGGAATACCACGTCGCGCGCTACTTCCGCGAGGCCCGGCTGCTGCGCATCGCGCCGATCAGCCAGGAGATGGTGCTCAACTACTTGGGCTCACACGTGCTCGGCCTGCCCCGGAGCTACTGATGACCACTGTTAACAGCCCATTCACCCGCGCCGGCCGTGAGGTCCTGATCGCCGAGGCGGCCCGCACCCCCATGGGCCGGGCGCACCCGGAACGCGGCTGGTTCCGCGACACCCACCCGAACACCATGCTCGCCGCCTGCTACACCGACCTACTGGCCCGCAGCGGCCTGGTCCCCAGCGACATCGAGGACCTGGTGATCGGGTGCACGGCGCCGTTCGGTGAGCAGTCCCGCAACATCGGCCGCAACGCCTGGCTGCAGGCCGGGTACCCGCCCGAGGTGCCTGCGGTAACCCTTGACCGCCGCTGCGGCTCGGCCCAGACCGCCGTCGAGGTCGCGGCCGGGCTCATCGCCTCCGGCACCCACGACGTGATCATCGCCGGCGGCGTCGAGCACATGGGGCACGTGCCCATCGACTCGCCCATGAAGCTGATGGAGCTCTACGGAGACCCCTGGCCCAGCGAGCTCCGCGACCAGTACTCGTTCGTCGGGCAGGGCGAAAGCGCCGAGCTGATCGCCGACCGCTGGTCAATCAGCCGGGACGAAATGGACGAGTTTGCGGTGCGGTCCCACCAGCTTGCAGCCGCGGCCCTGGAAGACGGGCGGTTCGCCGCCGAGATGATCCCGATGGAGCTGGACGGCCAGGTCCGCCAGGGCGACCAGGGCATCCGGCCGGACACCGATCGCGAGAAGCTGGCCCGGCTGAAGCCCGCCTTCCGTCGCGAAGGCGGCCGCATAACTGCGGGCAGTTCCTCACCACTCAGCGACGGTGCGGCTGGCGTCCTGCTGGCATCCCGGGACGCCGTAGAGCGGCATGGCCTGCGAGCCAGGGCCCGGATCGTGGACCAGACCACGGTCGGAGTGGATCCGATCATCATGCTGACCGGGCCCATCCCGGCCACCCGCAAGCTGCTCGACCGTACCGGCCTCGGCATCAACGACTTCGACCTCATTGAGGTCAACGAAGCCTTCTCGTCGGTGGTCCTGGCCTGGGAACGCGAGCTCAAGCCGGATATGGACCGGGTCAACGTCAACGGCGGCGCCATCGCCCTCGGCCACCCGGTCGGGGCCAGCGGCTCCCGCCTGTTCGCCACTCTGCTGGCCGAACTGGAGCGGCGCGACGCCGAACTAGGGCTGGTCACCATGTGCTGCGGCGGCGGCCTGGGCACCGCGACCATCATCCAGCGACTGGCCGGCTGACCTTCTCATCTCACCAATCGGGAGAACGCATGAGTAACCGAGTCGCCCTTGTCACCGGCGGCGGCCAGGGCATTGGGCAAGGCATCTCCGAAGTGCTCGGCAGCCGCGGTTTCCGCGTCGCTGTCGCCGACCTGAACCCCGAGACCGCTCAGGCCACCGCCTGGTCCATCACCGAGTCCGGCGGCACGGCGATCGCGGTCACCGTTGACGTCAGCGACACCACATCGGTCCAGGCCGCGGTCAAAACGGTGACCGACGAGCTGGGCCCGGTCGAGGTGGCCGTGAACAACGCGGGCTTCGACGAATTCATGCCTTTCCTGGACACCACCGAGGACTTCTGGAATCGCATCCTCGATGTGAACTTCAAGGGCGCCCTGCGGGTGGCCCAGGCGGTGGTGCCGGGTATGGCCGAACGCGGCTGGGGCCGGGTCGTCAACATCGGCTCCGACGCCGGCCGGGTCGGGTCGTCCCTGGAAGCGGTCTACTCAGGGGCCAAGGGCGGCATCATCGCGTTCACCAAGACCCTGGCTCGCGAGGTCGCGACCAAGGGAGTGACCGTCAACACAGTCTGCCCCGGACCGACCGACACCCCGGCCCTGCGCAAGTTCGCCAGCAACTCGGGCCAGGACTCGGAGAAGGTCATCGGGAGCATGACCCGGGCTGTGCCGATGCGCAGGCTCGCCGCCCCGGCGGACGTCGCCGCCGCGGTGGCCTTCTTCGCGTCCGACGAAACCGGCTACATAACCGGCCAGACGCTGTCCGTCAGCGGCGGCCTGACGATGGCCTGATGACCGCCTCTGATCCCGTGGTGACCTGGGCACGGACCGGTGACGCGGTCCTCCGGGTCGCCTTGCGGCGCCCGCCCGCCAATGCCCTCGGCGTCCCGCTCATCGACGGTCTCAATCAGGCTCTCGATGAGGCGTCCGGCGCACCCGCGGTGCGGACCATCATTGTGGTCTCCGAAGTCCCGGGGTTCTTCGCCGCGGGCGCCGACATCAAGCACATGGCCGGGGCCGACGCCGACGCCTTCGCCGCCTACGGCGACTCTCTCCGCGCCGTCCTCGACCGGCTCGCGGCCCCGCGCTGGCTGAGCATCGCCGCCGTGGAGGGACTCGCCCTGGGCGGCGGTCTCGAACTTGCCCTGGCCTGCACGCTCCGGGTGGCCGGGGACGGCGCCCGCTTCGGGCTGCCCGAGGTCAAACTGGGGCTCATCCCCGGCGCGGGCGGGACCCAGCGGCTGCCGCGGCTGGTCGGCCGGGGCCAGGCGCTGGACATCATGCTCACCGGCCGCCAAGTCGGTGCCGACGAGGCCTATCGCATGGGGCTGATCAGCCGGCTGATGGCGTCCGGGCAGGCCGAGCAGGAGGCGCTGCGCCTGGCCGCGGAGCTGGGGCGGGCCTCCGGAGCCGCCCAGCAGGCCGTTATCCGCACCGTGGACGCCTCGTATGGGACTGCCCTGCCGGACGGTCTGGCCTACGAGGCTGAGCAGGTGCAGGCACTGTTCGGCACCGAAGAGGCCAAGGAAGGCATTACCGCGTTCCTGGAAAAACGACCGCCGAATTTCAGCTGACCGGCTCAGACGCCCCAAAGGAGGAACGTTAGTGTACGGACTGACCGTCTTCGCCGCCACGGGCCGCGGACCCGAGCGGTTCCGCCGGGCGGCCGGCCTTGCGGCCGAGGCGGAGGCGGCGGGGTTCACCGCGATCTGGACCGGCGAGCTGTACAGCCGCTCGGCCACGATCCCGATGGCCGCGCTGGCCGCGGCCACCGAGCGGACTCAGATCGGCTCGTGCATCGCCTACGGAGTCGGGCGCAGCCCGCTCATCTGGGCCGCCGAGGCCCGTGACCTCGATGACCTGTCCGGTGGCCGGATCATCCTCGGGCTCGGCAACGGTACCGCCGCGATGATGGAGAACTGGCACGGGGTCAGCGGCCAGGCCCCGGCCGCCCGGCTCGAAGAACTGGTGCCCCTGTTCCGTCAGCTCTGGCGCTTGGACCAGGGGCCGGTCCACCACGACGGCCGGTTCTACCGGGTGCACGTCGTGCCCACCGATGACGTCACGCCTCCGTTGCGTCCGCACCTGCCGATCTGGACCGCCGGGGTCAATCCGGCCATGATCCGGGCGGCCGCCCGGGTCGCTGACGGCCTGGTCGGGCACCCGATGTTCACCGCCGAGTACGTGGCCGAGGTGGTCCGCCCCGAACTAGACGCCGCGACCGCGCGGGCCGGACGCGCCCGCGACGACGTGGCCCTGACCGGCATCTTGATGTGCTCGGTGGGCGACGACGAAGACGCGGCCCGGCGCCAGCTGGCCTACGCCATCGCCCAGTACGCCGCATCCCGGGTCTACGACCGGCTGTTCGCGCTGCACGGATGGTCGAAGGAGCAGCAGCTGATCCGTGATGCCGCCCGTCGGCGCGCCACCGAGGCCATGATCGCCGCGGTGCCGGACGCAGCGGTCGACGCGATCGGGGTCGCGTGCCGCCCGGGCGTTCTCGCGGAACGGGTCGCCGGGCATGCCCGCCGCTACCACCACCTCAACCTCGTCGTCCCGACCTGGGGCCTGACCCCCGATCAGATCGAACAGGCCACGCGCACGATCATCGCCGAGATGCGGGACGCCCTGTCCCAGGCCGCCGTGAAGGAGCAGCACGTTGCCGAGTAGCGAGGAACACCTCATCCTGGCCCTCAGTTGCCCCGGTAGGCGGAGAAGTCCGGAGCGCGCTTCTCGTTGAAAGCCGTGATCCCTTCCTTGGCCTCGGCGGAGTCGCCGAACAGCTTGAGGCTGGAGTAGGCCATCTGCCCGATGCCCGCGAAATGCTCAGTGTCGGTGTTCATCGACTGCTTCAGTACCCTCAGTGCGGTGGGGGACAGGCGCAGGATCTCGTCCGCCCAGGACCGGACCTCCGCCAAGAGCTGATCAGCCGGGACGACCTTGTTGACAAGCCCCCACGCTTCAGCCTGCTCGGCACTGTACTGGCGGCACAGAAACCAGATCTCGCGGGCGCGCTTCTCGCCGACCGCCCGGGCCAGGTACCCGGTGCCGAACCCGGCGTCGTAGGAGCCGACCCGGGGACCGTTCTGGCCGAACCGGGCGGTGTCGGCCGCGATGGTCAGGTCGCACAGCACGTGCAGCACGTGACCGCCCCCGATGGCGAAGCCGTTGACCGCGGCGATCACCGGCTTCGGCACGTCCCTGATCACGTGGTGCAGGGCGTCGATCTCGAACAGGCCGCTGTCGGAAGGGCCGTAGTCGCCGGTCTCCATCCGCTGCTTCTGGTCACCGCCGGTGCAGAAGGCCTTTTCGCCCGCGCCGGTCAGGCAGATCACCCCGACCTCGTCGCTGGCCCACGCGCGCTTGAACGACTTCACCAGTTCGTCGACGGTGCGGGCCCGGAAGGCGTTGTACCGGTCCGGCCGGTTGATCGTGATCCAGGCCAGGCCGTTGTCGACTTCGTAGGTCACGTCGGTGAACTGATCCATCACAGATGCCGCCCTTCGCTGGCCGGGTGCGTTCACGGGCCGAAGCTCCTGCCCGCAACCTACGCCTGTGAACGATCGTTTTCAAGGGATCCAGATGCTGCTCCGCCTGCTGCTCCCTCTGGGCAGGATGGCGGAAGCGCTGTGGCTATGTATGTAAACGATGGTTATCAGCTAGGACGCTCTGCACGGCGTTCGCCCGGGCCCCATACCCCTACCGGCAGACCCGCAGCCAGGCCCCGGCTCACGCCGGCCTAGTGGCCGGTCGTCACCTGGACGAGCTTGAGGGCCACAATGACGATCGCGAACAGGATGTAACCCCGCAGTGTCAGCAGCCCGATCCGGCGGGCGGTACTGAGCACGGGTCGTTCCAGCGTGTCGAGTGGCGGCGTGCGCCAGGACACTCGCCGTTCGCGAAGTAGTGTGCGCCACTCGCCGCGGCTCATCCCGGACGGTCGCTGGACGCTGTCCGCCGCCTGGCTGGCCTCCTCGCGGGCTTCGGCTCGGGCCCGCCGCCGCACTCGAAGCAGCAGGGCCGCGGCCGCCAGCCCCAGGGCCGCGGCGACGGCAAAGGCGTACTCGCACTGCACGAGCGTCACGTTCGGGAAGAAGGTCGTGACCAGCGGGGCCAGCGAGAAGGTGAGCACGGCCCACGCGATGACGCCAGCCACCCAGTTCTGGGCGGTGCTGTTGGCCCACGGCCCGAGGACAGGCTTGTCGTTGGCCAGCAGGATCAGGAATATCAGCGCGGAGGGAAGCAGGATGCCGTTGAGTGCCTCGACGCCGTCGATGACCACGCCGAGGTCATTCCCCCAGGCGACGGTGACGACGGCGGACACCCCCACCAGGACCGCGTACAGGCCGTAGAACCACGGTGCCTGACGGGGCTTCCAGTGCAGGGAGTGCCGCATCCTCGGGTACACGTCCCCGAGGGTGTAGGTGGTGGCCAGCGCGGTCAGGTTGGCGCCGATGAGGGAGCCGTCGAGCGTGGCCAGCGCGATCAGGTAGCCGGTGCCGTGCCCGACGTGGCGCTGCAGTTCAGCCGCTGTACTGCTGATGTCGCTGAAGTTCCCGAACGCGCTCGTGTGCGCCAGCCCGAACGCGCACGCGGCCATGATCACGAGCGCGCCGATCACCTCGATCAGCACGCCCACGCCGGTGTCGAGGCGCTCGTAGTTCATCCAGCGCGGCGTGATGCGCTTGTCGACCACGTTGGACTGCTGGAAGAACAGTTGCCAGGGCTCGACCGTGGTCCCGACCACGGCCACCACGAGCAGCAGGATCGGGGCGTTCAGGCCGCCCGGCAGGCTGGGTACCGCACCGGACGCTACCGGCGCGACGCTGGCGTGCGCGAAGTAGACCATCGGGAACGTCGCGAAGTTCGCGATCACGAGCACGACCAGGAACCGCTCCCAGTACCGGTAGGTCCCGCCCGCCATCACGGCGAACAGCAGCACCGCGGACGCCGCCACCGCGGCCGTGGCCGGCAGGCCGAAGAAGGACAGGGCCTGCTCGACGCCGATGAATTCCGCGACCACCGTGACCGCGTTGATGACGAACAGGTCGGCCACCGAGAAGGTTCCCCAGAACTTCCCGAACCTGGCGAATATCAGCCGGCCGTGCCCGACTCCGGTGACCGCGCCGAGCCGCACCACCATTTCCTGGCAGAAGAAAAGGATCGGGAAGAGCAGGATCAGCGTCCAGAGCAGGCGCATGCCGTAGTCCTGGCCCATCTGGGCGTAGACCTGGACCCCGCCGGCGTCGTTCCCGCCGCCCATGACGATCAGTCCCGGGCCCATGATGACCAGCAGGAACCTGAGCTTCCGGCGCCAGGACCGCGAGTTGGCCGCGCCGCGCTTGAGGGTGCCGAGGGCCCCGGTGATATCGCCGGCGTGCTGCGGATCGGTGACGGTTTCCGGCGTGACCTCAGTGTCCCGGGTCACAGCCAGCCCATCGCCATCACGCCGGAGATGCCGATCAGCATCATCGCGCCCACGACCTCGCCGTGCTCGCCGGCCGCCTTGCCTAGCCTCGCGCCCAGTCTCAGCCCGATAATCGACATGACGAAGCTCATGAGCCCGAACAGGGCCACCGCCAAGATGATCGGGTAGCGCACCGTTCCCAGTGCGAGTCCCACCGCGAGGTCGTCCAGGCTCAGCGCGGCGCCGCTGACCAGCAGCCGCCACCCGTGCCAGACCTTCGGGGCGTCTTCGCCTCCGCGCAGTGCCTCGATGAGTCCCCAGACCGCGGTCACGAACAGTACTCCGGCGCCGGCCCAGCGGGCGGCGGACCCGAGCGGCCCGGCCAGACTGGTGCCGATGAGCATGCCTGCGGCTGGCATCACGACGTCGCACAAGCCGAAGACCGTGGCCACCTTGATCTCGGTACGCCGGTCCACGCCGCTGACCCCGATGGCGATCGCCGCTCCGAAGTTGTTCAGCCCGAGCGCGACTGCAACGACCAGGAGCGCCACCATAATCAAATTAAGCAGTACATACGCGGTCGTCCGCTGCGGGAACCGGTCAATCAAATCTTGCGGTTCTCTAACGCGACAAACCGCGCAGCCGCGAGTAACGCCGCCGGACCGCTACTGGCGCGCTGGCGCGCCGTGCTCCAGCCGGGCTCAGCTCAGATCGCGGCCGGGACCTCGATGTGGCAGATCTCCAGCGCGCTGGTCAGCGCGTTGGCCGTGGCCTTGGTCAGCTGGTGCCGGACCGGGTCGACGACCTCGTCCGAGATGACGTGGGCCCGGCTGTAGTAGGAGTTGTAGATGTTGGAGATGTCCAGCATGTGCCGGACCAGCACCGAGGGGTTGGACTGCTCGGCCGCGGCCACGATCTCGTCCGGCAGCGTGAGCAGCCGCAGCGCCAGCAGCGCCTCCTGGTCATCCAGCTCGTAGCCCGAGCCCCCAGCGTCCACGGCGGGAACGGCCAGGCCCCGGTCGCTGACCCGCCGCAGAATGCTCCGGGCCCGCACCGCCGCGTAGATCACGTACGCCCCGCCCGACCGCTCGAACTCGGTGATCGTGCGCTGCATGTCATGCGAGTCGATCTCGACCGCCGACCGCAGGTCCTTCTTGAGGTCGTTGAACACCAGCGACCCGACCGCCAGAGAACGCGCGGCCGCCGCGATCTCGTCTTCGCCACCGGAGATCCGGTCGCTGAGCGAGGCCCGGAAGTAGTCGAACGCCGCCGCCAGCAGGCCCATCACGTTCGACACCGAGTCCCGGCTGGAGAGCTTCTTCCCGCTGGTGGCGTCGACGTAGAACCCGAAGTACACGTGCAGGGTCCGGGGCAGCCCGTCCTCGATCAGGCCGATGCGCCCGGCGGCCCGGAACAGCCGGTCGAAGTGCACCCGCTGCTCCTGGCCGACCACGTAGACCAGGTCGGTGGCCTTGAACAGGTCGGTCCGGATCTGGACCGCGCCGATGTCACGGGTCGCGTAGATGCTGCGCCCGTCGGCCCGGACCACCACGTAGCGTTCGCCCTTGTCCAGCGGGACCACCGTGGCCCCCACGTCCTTGGCGATGGCCCGCGCCGCCGACTCGTACTCCTGCGCCGACATCGTGCCCTCGTCCACCCGCGTACGCAGGCCATCCAGGTCCTGGTCGGCCAGCTCCTGGGTGTAGACCACCGCGGTGCCTTCGGCCAGGGCGCGCGCGACCACCTCGGTGCCGGCCTGCAGGTACAGGCTCTCGCCGAGCACGAAGTCGAAGCTGATCCCGAGCTGGTCGTAGAACTCCTCGAACGAGGCCAGGCTCACCGCCACCAGGTCCTGCCAGAGGCGGACCTCCTCCTCGTCGCCGGCCTCCAGGGCGGCGAACCGCCGGTCCGAGTCCGTGGTGAACTGAGCCGCGGCCGCCTGGGCGCTGGCCAGGTCCTTGACCTCGGGCAGGTAGCGCTCCAGCACCGAGGCGTCGGCCGGGTCCCAGTCGGCGGCGTCCTGCCCGCTGCCCGCGACCCGCTCCAGCGAACGCCGGATCTGGTAGATCTCGATCAGGCGGTCGTTCTCGTTCATCCCGGCCGGGAACTGCTCGGAGAACTGGCGGTAGCCCTGCAGGGTGTACCCGAACCCGCCGAAGTCGTTGATGTGGTTGACCCGGTACACCGTCGCGCCGCTGGCGTCGTAGAGGTTCGACAGGATGTGGCCGATGATCGTGGACCGGATATGCCCGGCGTGCAGCCGCTTGGCGACGTTGGGGGAGGAGTAGTCGACCACGAACGCCCGGTCGGCCAGCGCGTTCTGCGTGCCGTACACCCCGTCGAAACCGGCCACCCGGCCCACCGAACCGATCAGCCAGGCGTCGCTCAGCCGCAGGTTCGCGTAGATGCCGGTGGCGGTCACGTCCGAGAAGACGCCGTCGAATTCGCCCTCGGACAGGGCCTGGACCAGCCGCGGCAGGTGCTCGGCGATGAAGACCTTCGGGCCGCCCTTTTTCAGCAGGCCCGGCACCTTGACCGTGAGGTCAGCGTGGAAGCGGGCCCGCTCGATGAGGTCGATGCGGACGTCGAGCGTCTCGTCGCCGAAGACGTCCCGGACCCGCTGCCGGATCTTCTCCTGCAGCTGCGGAAGCGGGTAGTCCAGAAAGGCCGGCGCCGCCGTCTGGACCCGCAGGGCCTGAACGTCGTCGCGTCGTCTGGCCGCCTCGCCGAGCCGTTCGGTATTGATTTTGGCGAGGTGGTCCATGGCGTCCTTTTCGGAATTCGGAGAGGCAGGCGGCCGTCGTCACGCCTGCCTCACCAGCCTACCGCCGGGCCGTGGGTCAGCCCGCCAGGACGGTGCGGAGGGTGGCGGCGAACTCGTCGGGCTTGCCCGCGCCCATGCCGTACTCGCCGCCGGAGAAGCCGTCGTGCCCGCCCGCGAAGGTGGTCGGCGTGATGCTCAGCCGCTCGGCCACGGCCGTGCCCGCGCGCCCGGCCAGCTGCCGCCCGGACTCGGCGCCGACCCCGATGACCACCCGGGTCGGCGCGGCCCGCAGGGCGTCGAAGTCGTGGTGGTACTCGTTGCAGCCGATCATGTTGGCCATCAGCGGGTCGTCGCGCGAACCGTCGTCCTCGGCCGGCATGCCGAACATGGCCGGGTCCGGGGCCGGCTGGCTCAGGTAGTCGGCGGTCAGCGGGCCGTCGGCCATGATCAGCAAGATGAACTTGGCCATGGCCGGGCCCAGGCCGCTGCTCAGGTAGGTCGACCGGATGTCGTGGCAGACGGCCAGGACCACGTCGCGGTCGGGCAGTTCCTGCGAGGCGGGCGGCTCGTGCGCCACCAGCGTGCGCACCTGCTCCGGGTGCTTGGCCACCAGGGCCAGCGTGTTCACCGCGCCGCCGCTGCTGGCCAGGATGTCTACCGGCCCGGTGCCTAGCGTCTCGATCAGGCGGTGCAGGTCGTCGGCGTGCTGGTCCGGCGTGATCTCCGCGGTGCGGTCGTCCCGCTGGCTGCTGCGCTCGGCCCCGCGCGGGTCGTAGGTGACCACGGTGCGGTCCTCGAAGTGCCCGGCCAGCGTGGTGAACCCGCGCGCGCCCATCGGTGACCCGACGATCAGCAGCGCCGGCTCGGTGCTGGTCTCGTTGCCGCGGACGTCGTAGGTGAGGACGGCGCCCGGCACGTCCAGGGTGTAGGTCTTGGGCTCGGTCATGACTTCCGTCCTTCAGGTCTGGGCTCTTGCCGGTACTGACGGACCCGCCTGCCCGAACTCATCGGGTTCAGGACACCATTTGGTCACGGCCGTATCACTCGGGTAGGTAAATGGGTCGGATGATCACCCCCCGCCGCGTCCGTCCCCTCGAGGAGCAATCGTTCCTATGCCAGCCACTCTGCCCGAGATCCTGCTCGCCCCCCAGGCCAAGCCGCAGGTCGTCGACGACTGCCAGGCCTTGATCGACCACCAGGTCTCGGAAATGTCCGGGATCTCTGGCACCGCGATCAAGCTCGCCTACAAGACCGTGAACAAGTTCGCCGCCGACCACGTCCACCACCAGGTCGAGGCCCTGCTGCCGCTCATGGCCGGCAAGCTCGACCCCTACTGGGCCGACTTCCACACCGCCGGCGGCGCCGACTTCGGCGACTACCTGTCCAAGCGCGGCGACGAGGTGTCCGAAGCCCTGCTGTCCATCACCGACGCTCGCGCGGCCAACTCCACCCACCCGACCATCGTCAAGGCCTACCAGGCCGTCCGCGGTAACGCCGCCAAGCACGTCGTGGCCGCCCTGCCCCAGGTCGGCGCCCTGGTCCAGAAGTACGCCTGACCCGCCGCCTGACCAGCTGACTGCTGGCGAGCTGACTGCTGGCCAGACCCGGCTCCCACGCGATCTTCGCCCCAGATTTTTACCGAAGGTCGCGTGTCCGGGTCCGGCCAGCAGCTGGCTGAGCGGTGATCAGGCTCCGGCTACCGCCAGCTCGGTACGAGTCCGATTCCCGGCCCGGAGCAGGACCAGCCCGTAGCCGACCACCACGGCGCCGCTGATGATCATGGCGCTGGAGCCGCCGACCAGGGCGACCAGGACCGGGGCCAGGAGCGAGCCGAGCACGATGCCGGCCAGGGACGCGGGCAGGGCCAGGCCGTAGGCGCGGCCGAACACGTCGGCCGGCAGTGACCGCTGCAGGCTGGTCTCGGTCAGCACCTCGACCAGGATCGCGCCCACGCCGGTGCTGGCGGCCAGCACGATGGCCAGCACGGCCCAGGACACCAGCGGCAGGATCAGCATGGGCAGGCCGACGGCGGCCAGGGCCGCGAGCAGCACGGCGCGCTGGTGCGGCAGCCGCATGACCCGTGCCGCCACCGAAGTCCCGGCCAGCGCGCCCACACCGATGCCGGCGAACAGGTAACCGTAGCCGTGCAGGCCCAGCCCGGCGTGCCGGGCCACCAGCAGCAGGAGCACGGTCTGCATGCCGTAGACCAGGCTGCACATGATGTCGGCGCCGACCAGGCGCAGGGCCTCCGGGTGGGCTCGCAGCACGGCCGCGCCGTCGGCCACGTCGCGCCGCAGGCTGCTGGGCCGGGCCGCGGCCGCGGGGTCGACCGCGAAGGCTGGGCCGGCCGGGATGGTCAGCACGGCCACGGCCGACAGCCCGAAGGTGGCCGCGTTGACCACGAAGGCCAGGGCGGGGGAGCCGAGCAGCAGGAGCACGCCCCCCAGCGCCGGGCCGGCGATGATGCCGATCGCGCCGACCGCGGACCGGGCCGCGTTGGCGCCGGGCAGGTCAGCGTCGGGCACCAGTCGCGGGGTCACCGCGGACGCGCAAGGCAGATACGGGCTGCCGGCCACGGTGGCCGCGGCCGCGATGACCGGGGCCAGCAGGATCGGCAGGTGCGCGACGGCCATCAGAGCCAGCAGCAGCATCATGGCCAGCCGGATCGCGTCGCAGGCGATCATCAGCCTGCGCCGGTCGAACCGGTCGGCGATCGCGCCGCCAAGCGGGCCCAGCGCCACGATCGGCACCACCCGGGCCGCGGTGGTCACGCCCACCCACAGCGCCGAGTGGGTGCGCGAGTAGACCAGCGTGACCAGGGCCAGGTTGTAGAGCCAGTCGCCGATCTGCGACACGGCCAGTCCCCCCAGCAGGCGCCGGAACGCGGTGTGCCCCAGCGCCGCCCTGATCGTTCCCGGTGATGTGTTCGGCATGTTCATCGAGCCCTCCCTGGCCCCGTGCGGAATTACCTCCACCCTCGGGCTAAGGACCACCGCGCCACATCGGACAGCTGCCGTAACCAGGACCTGGCCGGTACTCAGATCCGCGGCCCCGCTCCTTAGGGCCCGCGACCGGGAACCCGGTCCCTGCTCAGGAAGGGCCGCACCTGGCCTTAGATATCAAGGAGAGGGCTCGATGCCGAGCCGGTGAGCCACGGCGGCGGCTTCCACCCGGCCGCTGACGCCCAGCTTGGCCAGGATGTTCGACACGTGCACGCTGGCGGTCTTGGCGCTGATGAACAGGGCCCGGGCGATCTCCGGGTTCGACTGCCCGGCGGCCAGCAGCGGCAGGACCTCCCGTTCGCGCTCGGTGAGCCCGAACCGGGCCAGCTCGTCCGTTCCGGCCGCCTCGTCCGCCTGGTCCGCCTGGTCCGCCTCCCTGGCCACCGAAGGTCGCGGGTCGAGCCGGGCGCGCCGGATGAGCGCCCCCGCTTCGGTGACGATGGGTCCGGCCCCGATTTGCCCGGCCAGCTGCTGGGCCTCGGTCACCGCGGCCGCCGCGAGGTCCCGGTCACCGCGCCCGATGGCCGCCTCGGCCTGCCGGAGCAGGGCGTAGGACAGCGGGTACGGTTCGGCCGCGGCCCGCCAGGCCGCGGCCGCCGCCGCCCAGAGCATGGTGTCGCCGGTGCCGTCGGCCCGGGCCCGTTCGGCCGCGGCCAGGGCCTGGTAACCCCGCGACGGCGGGGCCGGGATGGGCAGTTGCCCGGCCAGTCCCGTAAGTTCCGCGACGCGCTCGCTGACGGGGCCGGGCACGGGTTCGCGCCGGTCCCGGTACCGGGTCGCCTCGTCGGCCTCGACCCGCAGGCCCAGCCACACCAGGGGCCAGGCGTACCTGGCGGCCCAGGAGATGGGCGTGCCCGCCAGCCCGGCCGCGATCGCGTCCCGGGCCCCGGCCAGGTCGCCCCGGCCCAGCGCGATGGTGGCCTCGATGTACTGCAGCGGCTGGCTGAACTGCACGTCGGTGGTGCCGCCGACCAGGCGCCTTGCGTCGCGCAGGTTCCGGGCGGCGTCGTCGTGGCGGCCGCGCATGGCGGCCAGTTCGGCCTGCAGCGCGTGCAGGGTGGCGCCGAAGACCCCCTCCGGCAGCGCGTTCAGCGCCGCGCTGGTCAGCCGGTCCACCTCGGCCCACTTCCCCAGCCGCAGCAGCGGCTCGGCCTGGTTCCCGACCAGGTACGAGCCGAGTGTCCGGGCCATGCCCGCCCGCGCCGCCAGCTCCAGGCCTTCCCGGGCCGCCTGGGCGGCCTCGGTGTGCCGTCCCAGCAGTTCCAGCACGTCGGACAGGTTGATGTAGCCGCGCAGCGCGGTGGCCGGGATGTCCGCGTCCAGCGCCCGCCGCACCCCGGACCGGAGCGGGGGCAGTCCCGCCTCGGCCCGGTCGAGGTAGGCCGTGGTCGAGCCGAGGGTGATCTCCGCCTCCGCCTGGGCGTCGCGGGCCCCGGCCGTCTGCGCCGCGGTCACCGCGCGCTCGGCCACCTCGGCCGCCCGTTCCATGTCCGCGCACCGCATCTGCGCCGCGGCCAGCGAGGCCAGCACCACCGCGTGCGCCCGGCTGGCCTGTCCTTCGGGCAGCAGTTCCAGCGCCTGCTCCAGCGAGGTGACGGCGGCGGCGGGCTGGCTCGCGGCCCCCTGGGCCAGCGCATACCGTTCCAGCAGCAGGGCCCGGCGCACCGGGTCCGTCCCGTCCGGCAGTTCGGCCAGCGCCCCGGCCAGCAGCGACTGCGACCGGTTCAGCGCGCCGGACCGGTAGGCGGCCTCGGCCGCCCGGGCACTCAGCTCGACCTGGTCCAGGCCGGTGCGCTGCGGCGCGTCGTCGACCCGGGGCCAGATCTCCTGCGCCCGTTCCAGGTGCCGCAGGGCCTCGGCCGGGGCATAGCTGGCCATGGCGTGGCTGGCCGCGTCGATCGCGGCGGACAGGGCCCGGGGCAGGTCCAGGGCCGCATACCAGTGGTAGGCCAGCGCGGCCGGCAGCCCGGCCTCGTCCCCGGCCAGCCCGGGGTCCCGGGCCAGCGCCGCCCCGTAGGCCGCGTGCAGGCGCACCCGTTCCCCGGGCAGCATGTCCTCGTACAACGCGTCCCGGGTCAGCGCATGCCGGAACGCGTAGCCCTGGCGGCGCGGGTCGACCTCCAGCAGGTGGTTCTCCACCGCCTCGCGCAGGCCCGCGAAGAACTCGGTCTCGCCGATCCCGGCCACCTCGGCCAGCAGCCGGTCGGGCACGGTGCGGCCGGCCACCGATGCGGTGCGCAGCAGCCGCTGGGCGCCCGGGCTCAGCGCGTCGACCCGGCTGAGCAGCACGTCCCGCAGCGTGGGGGACAGGTCGGCCGGGTCGCCGCCGCCCAGGGTGGCCCCGGCCAGCTCTTCCACCAGGTAGGCGTTGCCCCCGGACCGGTCGAAGATCGCGTCCACCGCGTCCGGCGCCGGCTCGCGGCCCAGGATCGCGGCCAGCTGGGCCGTGACCTCATCCCGGTCGAATCGCTGCAGTTCGAGGTGCCCGGCCGAGCGCATCCGCTCCCAGCTGGCCAGCAGCGGCCGCAGCGGGTGGCGCCGGTGCAGCTCGTCGGACCGGTAGGTGGCCAGCACCAGCACCCGGCTGTCCCGCAGCGAGCGGACCAGGAACGCGATCAGGTCCAGGGTGGACTGGTCGGCCCAGTGCAGATCCTCGATGCCGAACACCACCGGCTGCCGGGCACTCAGCCGGTCCAGCAGGCCCAGCACCATCTCCAGCAGCTGGCTCTTGTGCAGGTCGGCCCCTGCGGCCCCGGCCCCGGGCCCGCCCGCGCCGGGGGTGAGTTCGGGCAGCAGCCGGGCCAGGCTCGCCCCGGCCGGGCCGAGCACGCCGGCCAGCTCGTCCGGCGGCATGACCCGGGACAGCGTGCGCAGCGCGTCGACCAGCGGCGCCAGCGGCAGGCCTTCGGCGCCCAGTTCCACGCACTGCCCGGTCAGCACCAGGAACCCCAGGCCGGCCGCGCTCCCGGTCAGCTCGCGGACCAGGCGGGTCTTGCCCACCCCGGCCTCGCCGCCGATCAGCGCGAAGGCCGGCACGCGCTCCGCGGCCTGGCCCAGCAGCGTGGCCAGGGACGCCAGCTCCTCGCGGCGGCCGATGAACACCGGGCTCACCACGCTGACGCTCATGCTGCACACGGTGCCACATCCAGGGTCGTCCCGCCTACGGGGTACATAGCGGGCATGGAGCTGATCATCGCCGGCGCGGGCATCGTCACCATGGCGCCCGGTGCCGCGGGCGTGGCCGAGAGCATGCTGGTCCGGGACGGCGTGGTCGCCGCGGTGGGCCCGGCCGAGGCCGTCCGGGCCGCGGCCGGACCGGGGGCCGCCGTGCTGCGGCTGGACGGGGCCACCGTGGTGCCGGGCCTGATCGACGCGCACTGTCACGTGTCCGACGTCGGCTACCTGGCCGCCGCGGCCGACTGCGGCCAGCCGGCCGCCCCCGACATCCCGGCCATCCAGGCCCGGTTCCGGGACCAGGTGGCCCGCACCCCGGAAGGCTCCTGGGTGACCGGCGCCGGGTACGTGGAGTACAAGCTGCGTGAGCAGCGCCACCCCACCCGCGCCGACCTGGACGCCGCGGTCCCTGACCGCCCGGCCGTGCTCTACCACACGTCGCTGCACGCCTGCGTGCTGAACACCGCCGCGTTGCGGGCGGCCGGGTTCGATGACACTGAGCCGGACCCGCCCGGCGGCGCGTTCGGCCGCGACGATCAGGGCCGCCTCGACGGCGTGGTCTTCGAAGGCCCGATGTTCGCGCTGTTCGCGCGGAACCTGCACCACGACCTGGGTGAGCTGGGCGCCGCCCAGCGGGCCCGGGTGGTGGACACCGCGGGCCGGCGGCTGGCCGCGCTCGGCGTGACCGCGGTCTGCGAAGCCGACCTGCGCCGCGACTCGTTCGCCGCGTTCGCCGAAGCCGACGAGGACGGCCTGCTCCGGCAGCGGATCTACGGCCTGGTCGTGCACGACGAAGTGGACTGGCTGCTGGCCTCCGGCCTGCGCGGCCGGCGGTCGGGCCGGCTGGCCGCCGAGGCGGTCAAGATCTGGGCCGACGGTGGGATGAGCAGCCGCACCGCCGCCATTCACGGGAAGTACCCGGTGCCGCCCTACGGGTCCGGCATCTTGTACTTCGGCCGCGACGAGCTGACCTCGCTGGTGCGGGACTTCGACGCCCAGGGCTTCCAGGTCTGCGTCCACGCCCAGGGCGACCGGGCCATCGAGACCGTCCTCGACGCCTACCAGGCCACCCTGGCTCCCGGGTCGGGCAACCCGCGCCGCCACCGCATCGAGCACGGCGGCGCCCTGTACCCGGACCTGCTGACGCGAGCGGCCGGCCTGGACATCCTGGTCGCGACCCAGCCCGGCTTCCTGTCCGCGTTCGGCGACGGTTTCGTGGCGGCGTTCCCCGGCACCTACGACCAGCTCTACGCGATCGGGTCCTGGCGCCGGGCCGGCCTGACCGTGGCCGGCTCCTCCGACGCCCCGGTCATCAGCCCCGACCCGCGCCTCGGCCTGCGCGACGCGATCCGCCGCCAAACCGGCGACGGCCGTCTCCTCGGCCCAGGGGAGCAGCTGACCCCCGCCGACGCCCTCCGCCTCTACACCACCGAGGCGGCCTACGCCATGCACCGCGAGCCCGAACTCGGCTCCCTCGAACCCGGCAAGCGCGCCGACTTCGTCATCCTCGACAACAACCCCCTGACCACCGCCCCCGACGATCTCCCCGCCCTCCGCGTCCTGGCCACCGCCGTCGACGGCACCCCCACCCATCAGGACGGAGTCTCCTTCCCCACCTAACCGCCCAGCCAGCCCCCCACCGCCCCGGCCGGACCCGATCCCCTCAGCCACACCGTTCGCCACGGCCCAGGCATCCACGTCAGCCCGGGACACCCAGCCTCCGCCCGCCGGCCCCACCGTCCCCGCCGGACCCGGTCCCCTCGGCCACACCGTTCACCACGGCCCCGGCACTCGCCTCTTTCCGAGTAAACCCACCATCCCCACCTTCAATATTTATCGAAGGTCTTGCCTTAACTGGCTCGGGCCGTCGCCGATCGGTATCGGCGGCGGCCGTGGGGACCGGACGGTGTGGTCCTGGCTCACGACTGGTCGGCGGAACCGGCCGGCCCGATGGAGCCTTCGCGGCGCTGGTGGCGGAGCTGGAGGAACGAAAGCCCGAGGCCGAGCAGCCCGGTGATCAGCCACACGTGGTTGT
>DATDIH010000229.1:0-3083 GCA_036521155.1 Streptosporangiaceae bacterium | reverse complement strand
ACCTGCTCACCGACGGAGCGCCGCCCATCGCGACGGTGAACTGGATGCACGTGGAAGACGGGCGGATCCGGCAGATCCGGGCCACCTTTGATCCGCGGCCGATCGTCGGGGGCGGCTGAGCCGTACGAGGCACGAGGCACGAGGTGCGGGGTGCGAGGTGCGAGGTGCGATGCTGACCGGCTCGGCAAGGGCGGGGGAGGGCGTGGGCTCACCGGACGAGCCAAGTGTGCTGGGTCGCCGGGCGCCGGGGGCGCCCGGCCGGTTAGGGGCTGCGGCTGGTGGGCTGGGTGGGGAGTGGGCTGTCGAGGGTGAGGTGGCCGCTGGGGTGGGTGAAGCGCAGTGTGGTGTCCGGGCTGCCGGTGAGGGTCCAGCCGAGTAGGTGGGTGAAGTAGTGGTGGTGGACGAAGCAGAGCAGGACCAGGCCGGGCAGGCGGGTGGTGCCGCCGTGTTTCCAGGGCCGGATGTGGTGGGCGGTGCACCAGGTGGCGGGCAGGCCGCAGCCGGGCCAGCGGCATCCCCGGTCGCGGGCGGTCAGGGCGCGGCGGATGGCCGGGGTTTCGGTCCGGTAGCGGCGGCCGACGTCTAGGGGTAGGCCGTCGCGCCAGCGGATGAGTGAGATTTCGGCCCGGCAGATCACGGTGAGGATCTGGCGGGCGGTGAGCACGGCGCCGTGGCTGGTCCGGCCGGTGCCCGGGTTTACGGCCGCGGGGCCGGCCAGGCCGTCGGGCGGCCCGGGGTCCGGGTTGCTGGCCAGGCCGGTGTCCGGGCCGGGGCCGGGCTGGGGGCCGGGCTGGGGGCCGGAGGCGGCGGCGCCGGGGCCAGGACCGGGTCGGGCTGATCCGCCGGCCGGGCCGGCGCCAGGGCCGGTGGCGGGGCCGGTGGTGGGGCCGGTGGTGGGGCCGGTGGTGGTGTCGAACAGGACGGTCAGGTGCGGGAGGGCGCCGTGCTGGACCTTGGCTTGGCCGGAGTCCAGGGCGGCCTGGCAGGCGGCGGTCAGGCCGTCCATCCGCCGCTGGGCCGCGGTCCGCTGGTCCCCGGTGCCGCCGGGTGGGCTGAACGCCTCGGCCGCGGTCTTGATGATGTCCATGGACAGGTTGTCGCTGCAGGCGCCGCTGATGGTGCCCACATTGTCCAGGGTCAGGCCGAAGCTCAGGTACCGGCGCTCGAACCTTGTGCGCTGGCGCTCCTCCACCGCGTCCGGATCGGCCCGGTAGGCCAGGTCCTCACCGAAGCGGCGCAGTTCGCGGGGGTCGAGGGCGGCGGCGGCCCAGGGCTGGGGCGGCTGCGCCGCGTTGTCAGCCGGGTCCTCGGTGGGGACGGTGCCGGTGGCCTCGGCCGCCGAACGGGAGCCGGGCAGCCCGGTGGTGGCCGCGGTCAGCATCTCCCGCTCGGCCGCAGCGGCCAGGTCGCCGTCGGTGATCTGGGTGGTGGCGCGGCCGATGACGTGGGCGGCGTCGAACGAAACCGTCCCATCGGCCACGGCCCGGCCGGTGGCGGGCAGCCGGGGCAGGACCCGGCCCAGGGCCACCAGTTCCCCGGCGCGGGCGGGCGAGCGGCCGCAGCCGTGGCGCAGGAACGCGGCGGCGGAGGAATAACCGGCCTCGACGTAGGCGCTGGTGCGGTCGACCACCCCGGCCAGCCGGGCCAGTTCGCCCTGCACCTGGTCGGCGAACGTGGCCAGCTCGCGGACCTGGGTCAGCAGGGTCAGGGCATCGCCAGCCGCGGGGCCGAGGGTGGCCAGTTCGGCCAGTACCCGGTCCCGGGCGGAGCTGCCAGGGGAACACACATTCGAATGGTCGCACGAGGGTCTGACAGAATGAGGTGGCGATGCGCGGTGTGGTGACTGATTCGTCGATGCCGGGCGGGCTACGGCTGGCCGACAACCTGGCCGAACCCCAGGCCGGCCCGCATGAGCTGGTACTGGCGGTGCGGGCGTTCTCGATCAACGCGGGCGAGGCCAGCCTGGTCGAGCAGCGGCCGGACGGTTGGCGGCCCGGGCAGGACACGGCCGGGGTGGTGGTCGCGGCGGCCGCCGACGGGTCCGGTCCTCCGGCGGGGACGCGGGTAGTGGCCTACCCGGAGTGGGAGGGCTGGGCCGAACGGATCGTGGTGCCGGTGAACTGGGTGGCGCCGATCCCGGACGGGGTGTCGTTCGAACAGGCGGCCACGTTGCCGGTGGCCGGGCTGACCGCTCTGCGCGCAGTGCGGGCGGGCGGGGCTCTGGTCGGGCGGAACGTCCTGGTCACCGGGGCGACCGGCGGCGTCGGCCAGGTCGCAGTTCAGCTGGCCGTGGCGTCCGGGGCGCAAGTGACTGCGCTGGTCAGCGGACCGGAACGAGAGGCCGACGCGCTGGAGCTGGGTGCGCAACTGGTCACATCGTCGCTGGGCGGGTCCGGGCTGGGCCCGTTCCACCTGGTCTTGGACGCGGTGGGCGGGGACGTGCTGATGCAGGCGGTCCGGCTGGCCGCACCCGGCGCCGAGATTGTGCTGTACGGAAACCGCGGCGGCAAGGCGGCCGAGTTCGCGTTGCGGGACTTCTATCAGGCGGGGGCGTTCAATGCGCGGGTGACCGCGTTCATCAGCACCGTCCCCGAGCAGACCAAGGGCGAGGACCTGGCCATCCTGGCCGGGCTGGTGGCGGATGGACGGCTGCGGCCGCGGATCGGCTGGACCGCGGACTGGACGCGGACCGCCGACGCGTTCGCGGCCATGGCTCGACGGGAGTTCCGGGGCAAGGCCGTGCTCATCGTGGCGTTATATGGCTATCGGGGCTGGTGTGACGGCTGATGAAGATGTGACTGGTGTGGCGCGGGTGGGGGTTGCGCGTGGGGTCGGCTTGCGCGGGCGGAGGTTGCGCGCGGACGGGGCTTACCCGCGGGCGGGGCTTACCCGCGGGCGGGGCTTACCCGCCGGGCGGGGCTTACCCGCCGGGCGGGGTTGCGCTTAGAAGACCCGGGTGCCGGGGGCGACGTCGGCGTCGGGGCGGAGCAGGATGACCTCGCCTTCGTCGTCGGGGACGCCGAGGACCAGGACTTCGGACATGAAGGTGGCGATCTGGCGGGGCGGAAAGTTGGTGACCGCGA
>DATDIH010000228.1:0-33376 GCA_036521155.1 Streptosporangiaceae bacterium | reverse complement strand
GTGGCGCCGAAGGTGGTGATGGCCTGGTGTTCGGCTTCGGTCATCAGCTGGCGGCCCAGACCCGCGCCTTGGGCCTGGGGTGAGACGGCGAACGTGCCGAAGTAGGCCAGGCCCGCGCCTTCGTTACGGACCTGGCAGCAGCCCACGATCCGGTCCGCGTCCTCGCCGACCAGCATGAGCGAGCCAGCTCCGGTGATCATGGCGCGGACCTGGTCAGTGTTGATCCGCTCCCCCTCGACCAGGTCGGCTTCGCTGGTCCAGCCCGCGCGGCTGTCGTCGCCACGGTAGGCGGACCTGATCAGGGCGGTCAGCACGTCGGCGTCGGCGGGGCGGGCGGGCCGGATCCGCAGGCCGGTAGCCGCGTCGCTCATTCGGGCCGGGGGCCGAGCAGGTCCCAGCGGTTGCCGGCCACGTCGCGGAACACCACGACCTGGCCGTAGCGCTCGGAGCGTGGCTCGCCGTCGAACTCCACGCCGTAGTCGGTCATCCGCTGGTAGGCGGCATCGAAGTCGTCGACGCGGAGGAAGAAGCCGACCCGGCCGGCGTGCTGGTGGCCGACCACGGCCTGCTGGACGGGGCCGTCGGCCTGGGCCAGCAGCAGGCCGGTCTCGGCGCCGGGTGGGCGGACCACCACCCAGCGCTTGGGCCGCTGCCCGACCGTGGTCAGGTCGGGTGAGTCTTCCGCCAGCTCGAAACCGAGCGCGTTGACGAAGAAGTCGATGGCCCGGTCGTAGTCATCGACCACCACGGCCGTGTGCTCCAGGTGCATGGGGTTCAGCCTAGAACTGGCCGCGGGCACCGTGCTGGCCCGCGGCTGCGTGGGGCAGCCGGGGCGGTGTCCTTCGGTGGTCATGGCCCCGCACTCGGGGCAGACCAGCGCGGCCCAGCACACCAGGTCGCCGCCTTCTGGTTCCTCGTCCGGGTCATACTCGGCACCCATACCTCCAGCGTAACCACACATAATCCCGAAACAGGGGGTACGTAGGGGGCGTGACAGGCCCAGTGGAACCACCAGAGGCCATCGGGTCCGGCGGTCTCGGCACGCCCGTGGCCCCGCCCGCCACCGACGAGCTGGACACCGACGAGGTACCGGACGATCTGATCTCCGAGTTCTCGTCGCTGACCACGCCGTACTGCTGGGTGATCACCGAGGACCTGGTCGCCCGCTACGACGGCGCCGAGCCGACGGCGGTCGGGAAGTCCGGGCCGGACCAGGCCGTGGCCGAGGACGTCCGCGAGGCCCTGGTCTCCGGGCGTTTCTTCCGGCTGGCCGACGACCGCGGCCGGGCCTACGCCATCGGCCGCCTGTACGACCCGTCCGGGGAGAACGAGCAGGCCCCGCTGAACGACTTCGGCCGGGCCACCTGGGACGCCGAGCGCATCGAGTACCGCCTCGACGGCCAGTGGCAGCCGATCTAACCCGAGGCTGAGACCTGCTCGGCGGCCTGGACGACCTGGGCGTTGGTGGCGTCGATGGCGGTGGGTCCGCCCGGAATCGGCACGTACCAGACGTGCATCATCGCGGGGGTGACCCGGTTGGCCGAACCGGCCGGGCAGCCCGCCGAGCGCAGCCCGGTCACCCCGACCACCCGGCCCGCGGCCAGGCACAGGTTGGTGTGCACGTGCCACTGGGTCAGGCAGCCACCCGGCTGGGGCGTGGGCCCGCCCGGCGACGTGATGTACATGGCGGCGACCAGGACCGTCCCGTGTGACGTGTTCGCGTACACCAGGGACTGCGGGTCGGCCAGGTCGAGGACCGGGCCACCCCGGACGGTGGCCAGGTAGTAGGCCCGGTTGAGGTAGTGGACGACCCGGGCCCCGGACGGCGTGATCGGCACGTAGCCGGCGGCCTGAGCGGCGGCCAGGCTCTGGTACTTCTTGGCGTCGTGCCAGCTGCTGTCCACGAACTTCACCGCCGCCTGCTGCTGGGCCGCGGTGGGCGAGGCGTCGCACGGCTTTGAGCTGGCCATCCGCATTCCAGGCATGCTCATGCTGGTGTCCGGCATGGTGATGTCGCCCGCCGGGGTCGTGGTGGCCAGCTTGACCGACGGCGACCCGGACACCGGCGACCCGGACATCGAAGACCCCGGCATCGACGACCCGGCGGCTGAGGTCATCACCATCTCCGGGCCGCCGTCGACCAGGGCCACGCTGAGCAGGACCGCGATGACGGCGGCGGTGACGGCCGGCACCGCGAGCAGCCGGCCGCGCGGGACCTGGCGCCGGGCCGCCTGACGGCCGGTCCTGGCCGTGCCCAGCCAGGTACAGCCGGCCACGATGACCGCTTCCAGCACCGTGCAGAGCAGATCGCCGAAGCCGGCCGGCTCGACGTCGTTCGGGGTCGGCCCGACCACATCGCCGGCGGTCCGGGTGACGATGTACACGATGATCACGCCGGCGTTGAGGACGATCCCGCTCCACAGCAGGAGCCGGGACGGCCGGGTCACGGCCAGCACCGCCCACAGCAGCTGCAGCCAGGCCACGGCCAGCATGAACACGCCGAACAGCCAGTACTCCTGGAAGTGCTGGCCGGACACGGCGAAGTGAATGACCGCGGCGGCCACGCTGAGGACGGCCAGGCAGGACAGCAGTACCCGGTTCAGCGGCACCGTCCGGGCCGGGCCGGGGGGATCACCCGCGTCGTACATGGCCTCATCGTCGGCCCCGCCCATGAGACGGCCGCGGGAATTGTGTGTGAAATTGCTGGGAAGGCGGGGGGCTCAGTCGCCGTGGCGCCAGGACGCCTGCCCCGTCTGCTGTTCGAGCAGCGGGCGGGCGGCGGTGGTGTCGTAGATGATGCGCAGGGTGCCGATCCGGCCGTCCCGGGCCAGTTCGAGCACGTCCACCACGTCGAACACGGTGCGGGCCCCGCCCGCCATCAGCCAGTCGTAGCGGAACCACAGCGTGACCAGCGGCGCCCCGAACTCGGTCCGGCCCTCGGCCACGCCCTGGAGGGCGAGGTTCGACTCGGTGGTGGCCCCGAACAGCTGCGGGAAGAAGCGGGCGGCCGGCTGCGGCCCGTAAAGCGGTGAGTGCACCTGCCCGTCCTCGGTGAACAGGGCCAGCATCGCGTCCAGGTCGGCCCGCCTGAGCGCATCGAGGTACGTCCGGGCCAGCTTGTCCGGGGTCATCCTGCTCCTTTCTCACACCGGTTCACACGCCGGTCTCGGCGGTCAGCCGTCCCGACTTGACCGCGGCGGCCAGTTTGGCATGATCGCGTTCGTTCTGGTCGGCGTAGGCGGCAGCGAAATCGGCGATGGCCTGGTCGAAGACGTCCGTACTGCCCAGGTAGGCGGCGACGGCGATCCGGTCGCCGGACCTTGCGTGCGCGCGGGCCAGGGTCTGCCCGCACAACTCGCCGTAGCGGCGCAGCACGCTGGGGCGCATGGTCTCGACCGGCATCGAGTACTTGAAGTCGCGCAGCTGCCGGATGTAGCAGTCGCCGACGTTGGGGCCCGGGGTCTTCGGGTCGGGGTGCCAGCCCAGGAAGATGTCGCTGGTGGCCTGCATGAGCTGCTGCCCGGCCACCACCCGCTTGCCCATGCTGAGGTAGCGGCTGGGCCCGGCGAACCGGCTCAGGACCGAGGCCATGGCCTGCTTGACCTGCAAGATCAGCACATCGGAGGCGTCCCGGCCGGTGAGCAGGATGATCCAGCAGCCGGTGCCGACGCTGCCCACCCCGACCACCTTGAGCGCGGCGTCGGCGACCCGGAACCGGTTCAGCAGGTGCTGGCGGTCCAGCGGCAGCGTCCGCTGGTAGACGGCCAGGATCTTCTCGATGCCGGGCCGGGACTCGCCCGCGGCCCGCGGCCCAGGCAGATCGCCCACCGGCACGACCAGGGGCGGCTTGGGCACGATGCGCGGCTCGCCACCGGCCGTGTGCACGAGCTTGCTGATCGACTGCCTGGCGTCCCGGTCCTCGATCCGGGCCAGGTCGGCCCGGCCCAGCTGGCGTTCGCGCGCACCGAGGATCTGCTGGAACTGGCGGCGCAGCTCATCCAGCTCAGCGTCGGCGTACCAGACCGACAGTTCCGGCCGCCGGGCCAGGGCGCGCATGCTGGCCCGGTAGCGGGCCACGGCGGCCAGCACCGCCCGGCGGCGCTGGGCCGGGCTGGCCCCGTTGTCCCGCCCGGCCACTTCGATGCTGGTGGCCAGCCGCTTCACGTCCCACTCCCAGGGCGCGGGCAAGGTCTCGTCGAAGTCGTTGACGTCGAAGACCAGGCGACGCTCGGGCGAGGCGTAGATGCCGAAGTTCGACAGGTGCGCGTCGCCGCAGGCCTGCACGGTGATGCCGGTGGCCGGGGAGGGCCCCAGGTCGGTGGCCATGATCAGCGCGCCGCCGCGCAGGAACGCGAACGGTGAAGCCAGCATCCGGCCGTAGCGGATCGGCAGCAGGTCCGCGATCCGCTCCGCGCCCTGCCCCTCCAGCAGCGCGATCGGATCCGGCCGGTCCGGAGCCGGCTCGAACCGTGCCTGACTGCTGCGAGGCGCGGTCTTGCGGGCGGCCCGGCCTCGGGCCGCTCGTTCAGCTGGGGTCATGGATACCTCCCTCATCGTGGGCCCGCTCCTGGGCCCGCTCCTGGGCCGCGATCACCGGGCCTGGCCTCCAGTGGATGCCCAGCGTGCCCTGGGCGGCGTCGCGGCCGTGCTTGCCGCCGCCGGGACCGCGCAGCACCCAGGCGATGCCGACCGCGGCTACCGCCCCCGCGGCCGGGCCGATCAGGTAGGCCCACCAGGCGGTCCAGTCGCCCAGGACCAGCGCCGGGCCCAGTGACCGGGCCGGGTTCATCGACGCGCCGCTGACCGGGGCACCGAACAGCCCGGCCAGCGCGATGTAGCTGCCCACCCCGAGCGCGGCCAGCGAGCCGACCTGCTGAGCGCCGGACGCGGTACCCAGGATCACCGAGACCAGCCCGGTGGTCAGGACGACCTCCCAGATCAGCGCCACCGGGGTGGAGACGCCGGGGCCGGGCAGGGTCAGGCCCGCGCGGCCGTGCCGCCCGATCAGCGCCCACAGCAGCAGCGGGGCCAGCACCGCCCCGGCGAACTGGGCGATCACGTAGGCGGGCACTCGCCGCCACGGGAAGTCACCGCGCAGCGCGAAGGCCAGGCTGACCGCGGGGTTCAGGTGCGCGCCGGAGACCGTGCCCATGAACAAGATGACGGCCATCACCATCAGCGCGGGCGCCACCGCCAGAGCGGCGCCGGGGATCTCGTGGCCACCGAACCTCGCGTTGACCATGCCGCCACCCGCGGCCACCAGGACCAGGAAGAACGTGCCCAGCAGCTCGGAGAACAGGCGCCGGCTCTCGTACTGGCCGTCCCAGAAGTCGAACTGCCGGGCGAAGGAGTTCGGGCGGCCCAGCGACATCATCGCGGAGCCGGGCTCCGGGTAAGGCGGCATAGCCCAGCGTAACGTCCTCCGATCACGTCGCCAGATCGGGCCCGCGGGCCACGGCGGCTGCGTAACCTCTCGCCTATGAGTGACGCCAGGGGGCAAAAGTACACACGATCCCGGTGGGCGGCGGGGGCCTGCGCCGGGATCCTGGGCCTGGGGGCGCTGCTGAGCGCCTGCAGCAGCGGGCCCGGCCCGCAGGACACGGGCAGCGCCTACCTGTCCGACTGGTCCCGGCAGGACTGGGCTGGGATGAAGGGTCTGGTCACCGACCCGCCCGCCGACTTCACGTCGGTCAACCAGGCCGCGTTCACCGGCCTGACCGTGCAGAAGGCCAGCTTCACCGGCGGCCCGGTCACCACCAAAGACAGCACGGCCCGGGAGCCGGTGACCGAGAAGCTGCAGCTCAAGGGGCTGGGCACGATCACCCTCAAGACCACGCTGCGGCTGAAGAAGGTCAGCGGCAAGTGGCTGGTCAGCTGGGCACCGTCGACGATCACGCCCAAGCTCGGAGCCAAGGACAAGCTCTCGGTCCAGCTCACCTGGCCGGCCCGGGCCGCGATCCTGGGGGCCAACGGCCAGGCCCTGACCTCGCAGGCCAGCAACGTCACGATCGGCGTCGAGGGGAGCAGGATCAAGGATGCCGCCAGCTTGACCAAGGCGCTGGTCACCGCGGGCGCGACCCAGCAGCAGGCCAGCAGCGCGATCAGCGCGGCCCAGGCCCACCCGTCGTTCTTCGAGCCGGTGTTCACCGTCAGCCAGGCCCGCTACCAGCAGCTCAAGCCGACCGTGTACCCGCTGCCGGGCACGGTGTTCGAGTCGTCGGCCGCGCAGCAGGCCACCACGTCCGGCCTGTCCTCGGGGATCGTCGGCACGGTCGCGGCGGTCACCGCCGAGGAGCTGAAGAACCTGGGCGGGGCCTACAACGCCAGCAGCGTGGTCGGGCAGACCGGGCTGGAGGCCTCGGCCGAAAAGCAGCTGGCCGGCACGCCGACCGCGGCCGCCCAGGTGGTCACGGCCAAGGGCGCGCCCGTGGCCACGCTGGCCACCCTGGCCGGGCACGCGGGCACGCCGGTCAAGACCACCATCGACGCGGGCGTCCAGAACGCGGCCGAAGCCGCGCTCTCGGGTGAGAAGAAGAGCGCGGCGCTGGTCGCGGTCGACGCCAGCACCGGTGACCTGCTGGCCGTGGCCAACGTCAACGCCGGCGGCTACGACCAGGCCGTGCTGGGCGGGTTCCCGCCCGGCTCGACGTTCAAGGTGCTGACCTCGACCGCGCTGATCGGCAAGGGGCTGACCCCCTCGTCGGCGGCGAGCTGCCCGAAGACCGCCACCGTGGACGGCGAGGTATTCAACAACGCCGAGGGTGAAGGCCAGGTCAGCGACCTGCTGCACGCGTTCGCGCAGTCCTGCAACACCGCCTTCATCCAGCTGGCCACCGGCAAGCTGCAGGCTCCGGACTTCCCGGCCGTGGCCGCGCAGTACCGGCTGGGCCGGGCCATCGCTATGGGCACCCCGGCCTTCGCCGGGTCGGTGCCGGAGCCGAAGGACCAGGCCGACCTGGCCGCCACCTCGATCGGCCAGGGGCGGGTGCTGGTCTCCCCGCTGAACATGGCCATGGTGGCGGCGGCGGTCGACACCGGCACCGTGCGGGCCCCGCGCCTGGTCACCGGGGCGCCGGACGACACCGCGGCCACGTCCCAGCTGCCGGCCAACGTGGTCAGCGACCTGCACCAGATGATGGCCCAGGTGGTGGCGTCCGGCACCGCGGCCGGCCAGGGCCTGCCCGGCGGCACCGACGCCAAGACCGGCACCGCCGAGTACGGCACCAGCAAGCCGCTGAAGATCGACGCCTGGCTGATGGGCTTCAAGGGCAACGTCGCGTTCGCGGTGCTGGTCACCAACTCCAGCGGCAACGGCGGGCCGACCGACGGCCCGATCGCGGCCAAGTTCCTCAACCACCTGTAGCGTTCACCAGGTGGAGCTCTTCGAGGTGGTCGTCCTGGGGGCGGGCTCGGCCGGCGAGTACGTGTCCGGTGAGCTGGCCGACGCCGGCCGGACGGTGGCCCTGATCGAGAAGCTGCGCGTGGGCGGCGAGTGCCCGTTCGTGTCGTGCGTGCCGAGCAAGGCCATGCTCCGGTCGGCGCAGGCCCGCGGCGACGCGAGGCGCCTGGTCGACCTGGGCGGCTCGGCGGTCCCGGCCGATCTGGGCCGCGACGAGGACGCCTACCGCATCGCGGCCGCCCGCCGGGACCGGCTGGCCCACGACCGGCACGACGACGGCCACGCCGAGGCGGCCGAAGAACGCGGCGTCACCCTGATCCGCGGCGCCGGCCGGGTGACCCGCCCCGGCGTGGTCGAGGTCGGCGGGCGCGAGATCGGCTACCAGAACCTGGTCGTGGCCACCGGCTCCGAGCCGGTGGTGCCGCCGGTCACCGGCCTGGACACCGTGACCGCCTGGACCAGCGACCGGGCCCTGTCCGAGCCCGGCCGCCCGGCGTCCGCGGCCATCCTGGGCGGCGGCCCGATCGGCTGCGAGTTCGCCCAGATCTACCGGGGCTTCGGCGTGGCCGTGACCGTGATCGAGTCGATGCCGCGGCTGCTGAGCGCCGAGCCGCCCGCCATCAGTGACGCCATGGCGGGTGTACTGCGCGACGGCGGCGTGCACCTGCGGCTGGACGCGACGGTCAAGGCGGTCGAAGCCGCCGCCGGCGGCGCGACCCGGATCGTGTTCACCGCCGGGCCCCCGCTGGAGGCCGAGCGGCTGATCCTGGCCGTGGGGCGGCGGCCGGTCACCGGCGAGCTGGGCCTGGACCGGCTCGGCATCGAGCCGGACGCCAAGGGCGCGCTCGAAGTGGACAGCCGGTGCCGGGTCAAGGGTCACCTGCGGGTGTGGGCAGCCGGCGACGTCACCGGCCTCGCGCCCTACACCCACGGCGCGGACTACCAGGCCCTGGTCATCAGCCACAACCTGCTCGGCCAGGACTACACCGCGGACTACCGGGCCATGCCCCGGGTCGTCTACACCGACCCGCCCATGGCCAGCACGGGCCAGACCGAAACTCAGGCCCGGGCGGCCGGGATCGACGTGGTCACCGCCCGCATGGACCTGTCCGAGCTGGTCCGGGCCAACACCGACGGCAGCCCGGGCGGCACCTTGATCCTGGTCGCCGACCGCAAACGCGGCGTGCTGATCGGCGCGGCCGGGCTCGGCGCCGGCGCCGACGACTGGATCTCCGAGGCCAGCCTGGCCATCCGGGCCGAGGTGCCCATCACCACCTGGGCCGACGTGGTGCACCCGTTCCCCACCCACGCCCAGGTCTTCGAGCGGCCCCTCCGCGACCTCGCGGCCCAGGTCAGCTGAACGGGCGGGAGCGCTTGACCGGCCGGCCCGTCCGGCCCGGTCGTCGCGCGGGGACTGAAATCGGGCAATCTACACTGCTGGCATGAGCCTCCTCGGAGACCGAAAGTTCCAGCTGACCGACCGTTACGAGCTCGAGGAGGGGGAACTGTACCTGTCCGGGCTGCAGGCCCTGGTGCGGATCCCCATCGACCTGCACCGGCTGGACCAGCGGCAGGGGCGGCGGACGCAGACGCTGATCTCCGGCTACGAGGGGTCGCCGCTGGCCGGCTACGACCTGGAGATCGGGCGGCAGCGCCAGCGGCTGGAGGCACACGGGGTGGTGCACCGGCCCGCGGTCAACGAGGAGCTGGGCGCCAACGCGGTCCAGGGGTCCCAACTGGCCTCGGCCTCGGCCGACAAGACCTGCGACGGGGTGGCCGGGATCTGGTACGGCAAGGCGCCCGGCCTGGACCGGGCCACCGACGCGCTGCGGCACGGCAACCTGGGTGGCGCCGATGCCCGCGGCGGCGTGCTGATCATGGTCGGGGACGACTCGATCGCCAAGTCGTCCACGGTGCCGAGCAGCTCGGAGATCGCGATCGCCGAGATCGGCATGCCGGTGCTGGCCCCGTCCGACCCCCAGGACGTGCTGGACCTGGGCCTGCACGGCATCGCGCTGTCCCGGTACTGCGGGCTGTGGACCGGGTTCAAGCTGGCCACCAACGTGGTCGACGGCTCGGCCACGGTGCGGCTGGACAGTGACCGGATCGAGGTCACCGAACCGAGCCGGGACATCGACGGCACCGAGTTCCGGCACCAGGTATCGGCCAACTTCCTGCAGCCGAACCTGGCCCAGCTGGAGAACTCGCTGATGGGGGCCAGGCAGGAACTGGCCCGGCGGTACGCCTACGCCAACCACCTCAACCGCATCGAGGGCGACCCGGCGGCCCGGGTCGGGGTCGTCGCGGCCGGGGCCAGCTACCTGGACGTCCGGCAGGCCCTGCAGCTCATCGGCATCGGCCCGGACGACCTGGCCAGCTCCGGGGTCCGGGTGCTCAAGCTGGGCATGGTGTCGCCGCTGGAGCCGCGGGTGACCGAGGAGTTCGCGGCAGGCCTGGACGAGATCGTGGTCGTGGAGGAAAAGCGGCCGTTCATCGAGCTGGCGGTGAAGGATCTGTTCTACGGGCGGCCGGACGCCCCGGCGGTCAGCGGCCGGCGCTCCCCGGCCGGCACGCCACTGCTGCGCCCGTCCGGGGACCTGCCGCCGGACGTGATCGCGGCCGCCCTGGCCCCGCGCATCATCGCCCACGTGGACCAGCCCGCGGTCCAGGCCTGGCTGACCGCGCGCCAGTCCCCCGCGGCCCAGGCCACCGCGCGGCGGCACCTGGACCTGCTGCCGATCACCCCGCGGACCCCGTACTTCTGCTCCGGCTGCCCGCACAACCGCGGCACCCAGGTGCCCGAAGGTTCGCTGGTCGGGGCGGGGATCGGCTGCTCCACGCTGGCCGTGCTGATGCCCGAGGAGCGGTTCGGCAACATCATCGGCTTCACTCAGATGGGCGGCGAGGGCGGCCTGTGGGTGGGCATGGAGCCGTTCGTCCGGCAGGAGCACCTGCTGCAGAACATCGGGGACGGGACGTTCCACCATTCCGGCAGCCTGGCCGTGCGGCAGGCGGTCGGGGCCGGGTCCCGCATCACGTTCAAGCTGCTCTACAACGGGGCCGTGGCCATGACCGGCGGCCAGCAGGCGGTGGGCAAGATGCCGGTGCCCCGGGTCGCGGCCGCGCTGCTGGCCGAGGGGGTCCGCCAGGTCATCATCACCACCGACGACCCGCGCCGGTACCGGCGGATCCGGCTGCCGCGCGGCGCCAGCGTCCGGCACCGGGATCAGCTGGCCCAGGTCCAGGAGGAACTGGCCGCCATCGACGGGGTCACGGTCCTCATCCACGACCAGGAATGCGCCACCGAGCTGCGGCGCAAGCGCAAGCGCGGCCTGGCCGCCGAGCCCACCCAGCGGATCTTGATCAACGAACGGGTCTGCGAAGGCTGCGGTGACTGCGGCGCCAAGTCGAACTGCCTGTCCGTCCAGCCCGTGGATACCGAGTTCGGGCGCAAGACCCGCATCCACCAGCCTTCCTGCAATAAGGATTTTTCCTGCCTGGACGGTGACTGCCCGTCGTTCCTCACGGTCACGCCCGGGAAGGGGGCGAAGCCGGGCCGGACGGCCCGCCCGGCCGCTGCCCGGGCCGACGGCGAGCTGCCTGAGCCCGAGCTTCGGGTCCGCACCGACGAGTTCAACCTGCGCATCACCGGGGTCGGCGGCACCGGCGTGGTCACCGTGGCTCAGGTGATCTCCACCGCGGCCAGCATGGCCGGGCTGCAGGTCCGCGCGCTCGACCAGATGGGGCTGGCCCAGAAGGGCGGCGCGGTGGTGTCGGACATCCGGCTCTCGCCCGAGCCGTTCACCGGCGCCAACAAGCTGACCCCCGGCTCCTGCGACCTGTACCTGGGCTGCGACCTGCTGGTCGCGGCCGACCCGGTGCAACTGGCCGCGGTGTCGGCCGACCGGACCATCGCGGTCACCTGCACGTCCCGGGTGCCGACCGGGGCCATGGTCGGCGACACCGCGGTCACGTTCCCGGACGTGCCTGCCACCGTGGCCCGGATCCACGACCTGACCCGCACCGAGCTGGGGGTGGCGGTGGACGCGCGGGCGCAGACCAGCGCCCTGCTCGGCGACGACCAGTGCACCAACGTGTTCCTGGTCGGCGCGGCCGTCCAGGCCGGCGCGCTGCCGGTGCCGCCGCGGTTCGTGGAGGAGGCGCTGGAGCTGAACGGTGTGGCGGTCGAGGCCAACATCGCCGCGTTCCGGGCCGGCCGGCGGTACGTGGCCGAGGGGCCCGGCGCGGCGCCGGCGGCGGCCCCGGGCGGCGACGCCGGCGTGGATCCGGTGGACGCCGTGATCCAGCGGCGGGTCAGCGAGCTGACCGCCTACCAGGACGCGGCCTACGCCGCCGAGTACGCCGGTCACGTGCGGGCGGTCGCCGAGGCCGAACGCGGCGCGCTCGGCGCCCCGGGTCAGCTCACCGAGACCTACGCGCGGCAGCTGTTCAAGCTCATGGCCTACAAGGACGAGTACGAGGTGGCCCGGCTGTCGCTGGACCCGGCCCTGGCCGAGGCGGTGACGGCCCAGTTCGGGGCGGGCGCGCGCTACCACTACCGGCTGCACCCGCCGGTGCTGCGGGCCCTCGGCATGAAGAAGAAGATCTCGCTGGGTCCCTGGTTCCGGCCGGCGTTCCGGGCGCTGTACGCCAGCCGCGGTGTGCGCGGCACGGCCTGGGACGTGTTCGGCCGCACCGAGGTCCGCCGCACCGAGCGGGCGCTGCCCGGCGAGTACCGCGACGCGGTGGCGGCCGCGCTCCCCCGGCTGTCGGCCGGCACGCTCCCGGCCCTGGTCGCCCTGGCCGAGCTGCCGGACCTGGTCCGCGGCTACGAGCACGTCAAGCTGGCCAACGTGGCCCGGTTCCGGACCGCGCTGGCCGACGCGGTCCGTCAGCTCGGTTAACTGCTGCCTGGTGCGCTAAGCCGGACCCGGAAAACCAACCTTCAATATATTTATCGAATTTCGACGGGCTGGCTGGTCAGCGACGGCGGCGGCGCCAGCGCCAGCGCCGCCGGGGAGCTTCTTGGGCGGGGTCCGCCGGGGACGGCGCGGGCGGCCCGGCCTCAGCGGCCTGGGCCGCCTGGACGGCCCGGGCCTCGTGCCAGGCCGCGACGGCCTGGTCTTCCCTGACCAGCGGGACCGGGATGGGCGGGCCGTCGGTGCTGTTTCGCCGCCAATCCAGGATCCGGGTGTTGAGCTCGGCCACGGCCTCGCGGACCTCGGCCTCGGAGCGCAGGCTGAGCGGCCCGGAGGTGAGACGTTCCGCTTCGCGGCGCAGCCGCAGCGGGGCGGGCAGCATCTCCTCGGTGGGCACGCCCTCCCGGCGCAGCTTGTCGCGCAGCCAGGCCTGGGTGAAGTCTGGCTCCCGGCGGGGCGGCAGCGGCTTGCCCGCGCCGGGCAGGTTGTCGAACACCCCGCGCCGTTCGGCCTCGGCGATCTGCTGATCGATCCAGGTCGGGAAGCTTTCCTGGGGCGGTTTGCGGTCAGTCATCGCTTTTTGAGCCTAACCGGCGGCGACGATCGCGGCCAGCCGACTTTAGGCTGGCACCCGTGGACGACACCGACGCCCTGGTCGAGCAGATTCTGACCAGCTACGACACGATCACCGTGGTCGGGGCCAGCGCCGCCCCGGCCAAGGCCGCGCACTACGTGCCCGCGCACATGCAGCAGCACGGCTGGCGCATCGTCCCGGTCAACCCGCACGCGGACGAGATCCTGGGCGAGCCGGTCTACCGCACCCTGGCCGACGTGCCCGGGCCCGTCGGGCTGGTCGACGTGTTCCGGCCGTCGCGGCAGACGCCGGACGTGGCCCGGCAGGCGGTCGCGGCCGGGGCCACCGCCCTGTGGCTGCAGCTGGGTATCGCCTCGGCCGAGGCCCGGGACATCGCCACCCGGGCCGGGCTGCTGTACGTGGAGGACCGCTGCCTGGTCATCGAGCAGCGCCGCCTCGGGCTCAGCGCGCCGGCTCCTCGCTGACCACCTGCAACGTGGCCAGGGTCGGGTCGGCCGCGTAGGCGACCCGCCCGCCCTCGGCCAGTACCGCCCGCAGCGCGGCCACGATCTCGGCGGTGACCCGCTCCCCCGGGGCCAGCACCGGCACCCCCGGCGGGTAGGGCGCCACCAGTTCCGCGCTCACCCGGCCCGCGGCCGCCCCGGCGGGCACGGTCTCGTGCGGGCTGAAGAACGCGTCCCGCGGCGGTAGCACCACGTCGGGGTCCAGGGCCCAGGCCAGGCCGGCCATGGGCGGCCGGGGCGCGGACCGGTGGCGTTCCACCGCCGCGATCAGCGTGTCGGTGAACCGGGTCACGTGCCTTGGTTCGTCGGCCAGCGTGACGATCGGGACGATCGTGTCCCGGTCGGCCATCTCCACCGGCATTCCGGCCGCGATCAGGTCGGCTTCCACGGCGTGGCCATGGGCCCCGGTGCCGGCCAGCAGCACCACCAGCTTGCCCGGCTCGACGCCGGGACCGTCCAGCACGGCCAGGCCCGGTACCGCGGCCAGCCGGGCCCGGGCGGCGGCCACCGTGCCGAGCAGCCGGCCGCAAAGCGGGTTACCGTCCCGGGCCAGCAGTTCCCGGGCCGCATCGATGCTGGCCAGGATGGTGCCGGTCGGGCTGGTGGTGTGGGTGGCGTCGAACGCCCGCTCCAGCCGAGCCCGATTCAGGCCAGCGCCGTCGAGCCGCCCGGTCCGGGCCAGCACCAGTGCGCCCTGGCTCCAGGCCGGGAGGGTCTTGTGGGCGCTGGTCACCATGGCGTCGGCCCCGGCGGCCAGGGCGTGCGGCGGGAACCCGGGGTGAAAGCCCAGGTGCGCGGCCCAGGCCGCGTCCACGATGAGCGGCACCCCGGCCTGGTGGGCCGCTGCCGCGTGGCCGGCCAGATCGCTGATCGTCCCCACGTAGGACGGATCGCCCAGGAACACCGCCCGGACCCCCGGGTGCGCGGCCAGCGCCGACCGCACGGCCGCGACCGGCACGGCCCCGGGCAGGCCGGAGGCCGGATCGACCTCGGGCCGGACCCAGACCGGGCGCAGCCCGGCCAGCACCAGCCCCAGCAGCAGCGAGCGGTGCAGGGTCCGGCTGACGATCACCTCGTCGCCGGGGCGGCCCACGGCCAGGGCCAGCGCCTGGTTACCGTGAGTGGATCCGGCCACGGAGAAACGGCACCAGTCCGCGCCCCAGAGCCCGGCCGCGCGCTGCTCAGCATCGGCCAGCAGCGCGTCCGCCTGCTTGATCGCGGCCAGACCCGCGTAGAGCGGTATGTCACCGACCGTGACGGTGCCGGTGAGGTCGGTGCGCAGCTTGTGGCCGGGGATGCTCATCGGGGACGCGTCCGGGTTCGCGCCCAGCCCCGCCGGGCCGGTGGCGCGCAGCCAGGCGTCAAGCAGCGGGGCGCCGGACCGCAGCCCGCGCGGGTCGCGCGGATCGGTCCCGTCGGAAACATCCGGCCGTACGGTGCTGGTCATCCGCCCAGTGTGACCGATACCTTCTCGGGTGATGCCTGCTGGGAGGCCACCAATGCCGCTAGATCCGCAGTTCCGCTCCGTCCTCGACCATCTCGAGGACAAGGGCCTGCTGCCGCTGGTCCGGGGCGACGCGGATCAGACCCGTGCCCACTACCGCGCGCTGTCGTTCAGCCGGCGCGGCCCCAGCTTCGTGCCCGAACCGGTGGCCTCGGTAGCGGACCGGCGGTCACCGCAGGGCGTCCCGGTCCGGATCTTCGAGCCGTGCCAGCCGCGCGGCGGCACCGTGGTCTACCTGCACGGTGGCGGCTGGGTGGTCGGCGACGTGGAGACCCACGACCCGCTGTGCCGGCGGGTGGCCAACGTGACCGGGGCCCGGGTGGTGTCGGTCGGCTACCGGCTGGCCCCCGAGCACCCGTTCCCGGCCGGCCTGGACGACGCCGAGCACGTGCTGCGCTGGGTCGGCGAGCAGCACGACGGGGAGCCGGCCGGGGTGGCCGGTGACTCGGCCGGGGCCTCGCTGGCAGCCGGGCTGGCCCTGCGGGCTCGCGACCGGGAGATCCCGCTGGCCGCGCAGCTGCTGTTCTACCCGGCCACCGACCCGTCCATGGCCAGCCCGTCCTACATCGAGAACGGCGAGGGCTACTTCCTGACCCGGGACGACATGGCCTGGTTCTACCGCCAGTACCTGCCCGACCAGGGTGAGGCCACGCAGACCCAGGCGGGCCTGGCCTACGCCGAGGCCAACCTGGCCTACGCCAACGTGAACCGGACCGCGGCCGCGGTGGTGGCCACCGCCGAGTTCGACCCGCTCCGCGACGACGGCGCGGCCTACGCCGACCGCCTCAAGAACGCCGGGGTCCGCGTCGAGTACGTGCCCGGGCCCGGCCTCATCCACGGCTACGCCGGTTTCCTCGGTGTCGTCGACACCGCCGACGCCACCGCCACCGAGGCCATGGAGACGTTCGCCCACCTCCTGCGCGGCTGACCGCGGCGGTCAGATCAGCCCGCGGTAGCGCGGAGGCGGTCGCGGGCGGTCGAGGACTGCGCGGCCGGCACCAGGCGCCCGGCCCGGCCCAGGCCGAACGGTGGCATGTTCCCGTAGATGCCTTCGTACTCCCCGGCCCGGACCAGGTAGGTCTCGTGCCAGATGCCGGTCCGGCCGCTCTGGCCGACCCGCTTCCAGTAGTCGCGCCACACGGCCAGGTGCGGGTCGTCCTCGTCCCGGGCGAACGCCTCCAGGTGCTCGAACGACCGCCAGTACTGGACGATGTTGACCGGTCCCAGTTGCTGGAAGCCCAGCAGGCCCTTGTCCGGGTGCGCCGTCAGGTACTGGAGCATCTGCCACATGCCGCGGCGGCCGCCGACGTCGAGGAACGAGCGGGCCAGATGGAGCTTGCTGTTGAAACGGGCCCCGATGAGGAACACCACGAAGTCCCCGTCGATCTCGGCCCTCATCCGGCGGCCAGCGATCTGCGCCATGGCCCCTCCCCGGGTTGTTACAAGTACTGCCCCTGGCCCTCAGTGTCGCGGGAAATCCACTCGACAGCCAGTACGTCGGCCGGGTCGAGGATGCTCCAGCCGTCGTCCCGGGTGAATTCGAGCAGGCCGTCCGGGCGCTGCTGCACGCTGAGCAGCGGGTGCTTGTCGTCGTTCAGCGTCCACCGGCCGTTCAGGCCGCGCACCACCAGCCGGACCTGACCCTGCTTGCCGAGCACCGGGTCCAGCAGCTCCACCAACACCGATCCCTGCACACGCTCACCTTACGCCCCAGATGGCCCGGGGCTAGGGTTGGCGGATGCGGATCTGGCTGGTCGGTTTCGGCACGGTGGGCCAGTGGCTGGCCCGGGCCCTCAGCCAGCAGGCCGGGTCGCTGGAAGCCCGGTACGGACTGGTCCCGCAGGTCGTCGGGATCGCCAGCGCGCACGACGGGTTCGTGTACGCCCCGGACGGCCTGGACCTGGCGGCGGCGCTGGACGCGGACCAGGCGGGGCGGCCCCTGGCTGACCTGACGGGGGTCCGGCACTGGCCTTCCTCGCTGGAGGGCTTGCGGGCCACCGAGGCCGACCTGCTGGTGGAGACGTCGGCCAGCCCGGCCGGCGACGGCCAGCCCGGCCTTTCGCACCTGCGGGAGGCGCTGGCCCGCCGGATACCGGTGGTCACGTCCAACAAGTGGCCGGTCGCCCTGGACGGGGTGGCCCTGGCCGCGCTGGCCCGCGACCAGCGGGTCCCGTTCCGGGCCGAGTCCACGGTCATGTCCGGCACCCCGGTGCTGAGCGCGCTGACCGAAGGGCTGGCCGGGGGCCGCCCGGTCAGCGTGCGCGGCCTGCTCAACGCCACCGTCAACGACATCTTGACCCGGATGGCCGGGGGCCGGTCCTACCCCGAGGCGCTGGCCGCGGCCCAGGAGGCCGGGCTGGCCGAGCCGGATCCGGCCGCCGACGTCGGCGGGGGCGATGAGACGGCCAAGGTGATGATCTTGTCGGCGCTGGTGTTCGGCCGCCAGCTGACCCGGGCCGACGTGACCTGCCGCGGCATCGACGGCCTGCCCGGCCCGGCCGTGGACGAGGCCCGGGCGGCGGGCGGCACGCTGAAGCACGTGGCCTCGCTGAGCTTCGCCGAACCCGGCGGAATTGGGCCGGTCACCGCCCGCGTCCAGCTGGAGGTGGTCAAGCCCGGTGACCGGCTGGCCGGGATCGACGGCGCGGTCAACGGCCTGACCTGCCGGGCCGACCCGGTCGGCGAGGTGACGATCATCGGGCCGGGCGCGGGCCCGGAACTGGCCGGGCAGGGAGTGCTGAGCGACCTGATCGCGGTGGCCCGGGCGCTCCGGCCGTGAGCTAGCCCTTGCCGGGGTTGAAGATGCGCTTGGGATCGAGGGCCTGGCGGACCGCGGTCTGCATGGCCACCGCGCCCGGGTCCAGTTCACGCCGCATGCCGTCGCGCTTGAGCAGGCCCACGCCGTGCTCGCCGGTGACCGTGCCGCCCACATTGATCGCCGCGGTCAGCAGTTCGTCGAACGCGGCCTGGGCCGCCTCCCGGGCCGCGTCATCTCCGGCCGGGGTGATGATCAGCGGGTGCAGGTTCCCGTCACCGGCGTGCGCGATGGTGGCGATCCGCACCCCGTGCCGGGCGCCGATCACGCTGATCTGCTCCAGCATGGCCGGGACCTGGGACCGCGGCACGCACACGTCCTCGGTGAGCACCGGCCCCAGCCGCTCGAACGCCGGGTAGGCCAGCCGCCGGGCGTCGAACAGCGCCTCGGCCTCGGCGTCGTCGGTGGACTGCTCGGCCCACAACGCGCCCGCGTCGGTCATGGTGGCGGCGATGGCGGCGGCTTCGGCGGCCCCGGACTCCCCCGGGGTGTCCACCCGGGCCAGCAGCATGGCCGTCGCGTCGGCGTCCAGGCCCAGATGCTTCCAGTCCTCCACCGCCTCCAGGCAGGACCGGTCGAGCAGCTCCAGCACGGCCGGGGTCAGGCCGCGCCGGGTGATCTGAGCCACCGCCTGCCCGGCCGTGACCAGTTCCCCGAACACCGCCACCACCGTGCGCGGGGTCGCGGCCAGGGCGGGCCGCAGCCGCAGCGTCACCTCGGTGACCACGCCCAGCGTGCCCTCGGACCCGACGAACAGGCCCGCCAGGTCCAGCCCGGCCACGCCCTTGGTGGTGCGGCGGCCGAGCCGGACCACGTCGCCGTAGGTCACCGGGCCACCCACCACGGCGCGCAGGCCCAGCACGTAGTCCCGGGTCACCCCGTACTTGAGGCAGCACAGGCCGCCCGCGTTGGTGGCCACGTTGCCGCCGATCGTGGACCAGGGCGCGCTGGCCGGGTCGGGCGGGTACCACAGGCCGTGCTCGGCCACGGCCGCCTTGACGTCGTTGTTGACCGCGCCCGGCTGGACCACGGCCAGCAGGTTGTCCGGGTCGATCTCCAGCACCTGGTTCATGGCGGCCAGGTCGAGCACCACCCCGCCGGCCACCGCGTTGGCCCCGCCGGACAGCCCGGTGCCCGCGCCGCGCGGCACCACCGGGACGCCGAGTTCGGCGCAGACCCGGACCACGTGCTGCACCTCGGCTTCGGACCGGGCCCGCACCGCGGCCGCGGCCTGGCCGGCCGGGGCCCATTCGGCGTCGTCGTGGGACAGCGAGGCCAGCACGTCCGGGTCGGTCACGATCCGGCCGTCAGGCAGGCCCCGGCCAAGGGCCTCGATTATCTGGGCCCCGGCAAGCTGGGTCATTGCAGCGCCTCCGAAAGCAGTTCCGCGGTGGCCCGGGACGTCAACCGCGAGGACTTCGGTGGCGGCTTCCCTGCCTGGGTCCATACTCCGACCCTAAGCGGCTAGGGTGAGTTGGTCCTTCGCCGACCAACTGTAGGAGACATCCGTATGAGCACCGAGAAGCCCGAGGTCGACTTCCCCGGTGGCGAGCCCCCGGCTGACCTGCAGATCACCGACATCAAGGAAGGTGATGGCGAGGTGGCCAAGGCCGGCGACCAGGTGCAGGTGCACTACGTCGGCGTGGCCTACTCCACCGGCGAGGAGTTCGACTCCAGCTACGACCGCGGCGACCCGCTGGAATTCCAGCTGGGCGCGGGCCGGGTCATCGCCGGCTGGGACCAGGGCGTCCAGGGCATGCGAGTCGGCGGCCGCCGCCAGCTCGTGATCCCGCCGCACCTGGCCTACGGCGACCGCGGGGCCGGCAACGTCATCGCCCCCGGCGAGACCCTGATCTTCGTCTGCGACCTGGTCGGCGTCTAACCCGGCCGGTTGGGCTGGCCCGGTCCCTGGTTGGGCTGGGCCGGGACCACGCGACCCGCGGGGATCGGACCCTTGGCCAAGGGTCCGGCCCAGTTGGTCATGCTGGTGAACGACCAGATCCCGAGGCCGAACAGCACGGCCAGGGCCAGGGCCGGGACGGCCAGCCCGGTCCAGCGCCTGCGGGCCGCCAGCCAGTGGCCGCCGCGCACCACCGGCCAGGCGGCCAGCAGCGCAATCGCCCCGGCGGCGGGCAGGTAGAAGCGGATAAGCGGCAATGACGGCCCGGCCGCGCCGGCCCGCGCCGTCCAGGTGTAGGCGGCGTACAGACCCCACATCCCGGCCCAGGACGCGCCCAGACCCAGGCCGACCGCGAGGTCCCGGCGGGCCTGGCCGCCCGGCAGGCCGGGATCGTGGCCTCGCCGCACCCAGCTGGCCGCGATGGCGAACAGCGCCAGCAGGCCAAGGACCAGCATGGGCATGGCCTCGACCAGGCGGACCGGCATGTACCTCAGGTTCGGTCCGACCGCACTCAGGCTGAACTGGATCTCCCCCGGCCGGTACCCGGACCGGAGCGGGCCACCGTAGATCAGGGCGTCGAACACGGCCACTCCCGCGCCGAACACCGCCACCGATCCCAGCCACCAGCGCCAGGCCCCGGCCGGCACCGCGGGCCGCCACCAGATCAGCGCCGCCGCCACCGCCAGCACGGCACAGCCGAGGATCACGATGTCGGTGTAGCGGGTGAAGGTCGCGGCCTCCAGGGCCACCAACCCGGCCAGCCCGCACCAGGTGCGGCGCCGGTCCGGCGCGTCCACGGCCAGCAGGGCCCAGAGCAGGGCGCCGGTGCCCGCCGCGGCCAGGGAGGCGTCGGTGAAGGTCGGCATGTAGTCCCGCCAGGCGAAGACCAGGGCCGCCCCGGACGAGCAGTAGAGCGCCACCGCCACGGTCCCGCCGTACGGGCCCAGCCATCGCCGCCCCCCGGTGAACAGCCCGGCGCAGGCCAGCGCGCCGAAGAACAACGGCACCAGCCGGATCAGGCCCAGGGCCTGGAACGGCGCGGCCAGGTACGGGTAACCGGGGTCCTTCTCGCTGATCCAGCGCCCGTTGGCCAGCTGGACCCACTGGACGAGGGGGGCCGGCCCGCCGGGGTTCAGGCCGCCCGGGGAGCCCAGCCGCGTGGCCAGCGCCTGGGCCTGAGCGCTGCTCAGGGTGAAGAAGTGGCCCTGGGTCGCGGCCACGATCGAAGCCCGGTAGGCGGAGTCGTCCGGCTCAACCAGGAACGGCCTGACCCGCAGGACCACCACGCACAGCACCGCGAACGCGGCCAGGGCCAGAACGACCTCCAGGCGGCCCACCCCACCGGGCCGCGCGGGCCGGGACGTCCCCCGGGCCGTCACCAGCACGCTCATGCGCTCCACTGTGCCGCACCGGCGCCGGCTTGTCGTCATACCTCGGAGCGATGTGTATCAGGCGGGCCGCTCGCCCCCACTGACCAGGCAGGGACGTATGAGCGGGGGGTCATCGTGCGCCGCTGTCTGCTGGGGTTGATCGTGGCGTCTGTCCTGTGGGGCGGCGCCGTGAGCGGGACCAAGTTCGCGCTGGGCGGTTTCGCGCCGGTGACGCTGCTGGCGACCGAGCTGGCCGCGGCCGTGGCCGTGCTGTGGCTGGCCCTGCTGGCCCGTGGCTACCGGGCCCCGCGGGTCTGGTGGCTTCCGGTGGTGCTGGGGCTGCTGGAGCCGGCCCTGGCCTATCTGGGCGAGACCCTGGGATTGTCGATGACCAGCGCGGTCCACGGAGCCCTGCTCAGCGGGCTGGAATCGGCGCTGGTGGTGGTGCTGGCCGCGCTGGTGCTGCGGGAAACCGTCACCGTCGCGGCCGCAGTGGCCGTGCTGGTCGCGGTGGGCGGCCTGATCGTGCTGGCCGGCCCGGGCGCCAGCCACGGCACGGCAGCGGGCGACCTGCTGGTCGCGGGCGGGGTGCTCAGCGCCAGCCTGTACACGATCGTGGCCAAGCGGTTCGATGACGGCTCCGACCCGCTGGCCCTGACCACCTGGCAGTTCACCGTGGCCGCGCTGGCGGCGGCCGGCGCGGCCGCGGCGCGCTGGGCCAGCGGGGCCGAGACACCGCCGGCCGCGGTGGCGCCCCGGTTCTGGCTGGCCGCGACGCTGGTCGGGGTGGCCGGATACGGGGCCAGCTTCCTGATCTTCAACTCGGTGATCTCCCGGGTGGGCGCCACCCAGGCCGCGGTCGTGCTCAACCTGATCCCGGTATTCGCGTTCCTGGGTGCCACCGTGTTCCTGGGTGAGGGTGTGACCTCAGCCGACGTCATCGGGGCGGCCCTGGTCGGGGCGTCCGTGGTGTACTTCACCGCCGCCGACCACTATGCCTAGCTGGCGGTGCTCGGGTGCCGCGGCCGAATTAACCATCGGAAAGATATCTGTCCAGTGGTTAAATCCACTAGGGTGTGGACTCGTGGCTCCCGCTTCCCGCCCGTACCACCACGGCCACCTGCGGCCGGCGCTGATCGACGCGGCCGTGGCCACGGTCGAGGAGCAGGGCCTGGCCGCCATGAGCCTGCGCGGGGTGGCCCGGCGGGCCGGGGTCAGCCACGCCGCCGCCACCTACCACTTCGGCGACAAGGCCGGGCTGCTGACCGCGGTCGCGGTCGAGGGCTACCGGCAGCTGGCCGAGGCTCTCCGGGCCGAAGACCAGGCCAGCCACGGCTACCTGGAAGTTGGGGTGGCCTACGTCCGGTTCGCCGTGAACCATCGCGGCTACTTCGAGGTCATGTACCGGCCCGAGCTCTACCACCCCCAGGACCCGGCCTTGCTCGAAGCGCGGGCGGCCGCGGCCACCCAGCTGTACCGCAGCGACCAGCCGGACGCGGACCGGATGGCCACCGGCATCGCGGCCTGGGCCCTGATGCACGGGGTGGCCACGCTGTGGCTGAACGGGAACATGCCCCCGCCGCTGGGCGACGACCCGGAAGCGATCGCCCGCCTGGTGGCCGCGCACCTCGACGTGGCCCCGCTCGGTGAGCCGGGCCCCGGGAGCTAGCGAGCCCCCTCACGTGCGGAAACGTTGGAATCTGTTGCTTATCCAGTCTTTATCCAGATGACAACGTTACCGTCATCCTCAATTCGCCCATTGGTGACGAAAGGGGACTTGGGGAGATCATGTTCAAACTCAGGACGCTCACGGGGGTCATAGCCTCGGCCGTGACCGCGGCCGGCCTGACCGTCGTCGGGGCCGGCACGCAAGCCATGGCCGCCCCGGCCACGGGACCGGCCTACACCACGATCACCGGCTCCGCCCTGCCGTTCACCAGCCACGCCACCGTGGTTGGCTCGGTCGCCGCTACCACCAAGCTGACCATCCAGGTCTGGCTGAAGCCGGATGTGGCCGCGGCTCAGCAGTACGCCGCCGCCGTGAGCTCCCCCGGCAACGCGCAGTACCACCACTACCTGAGCCCGGACAGCTACGCGGCCAAGTTCGGCGCCACCGCGAGCCAGGCCGGCAAGGTCGAGTCGTGGCTGAGCGGCGCGGGCTTCACCGGGGTCAAGACGGACGCGCTCCGCTCCTACGTGCGGGCCACCGCCCCGGTGTCCACCATCAACTCCGCGCTGCACACCACGCTGAAGCTGTACCAGCCAACCGCGCAGGTCAACGCGGACGGGTCCGCGCTGCGGGCCAACAGCGGCGCGGTCTCGGTCCCGGACACGCTGAGCAGCAGCGTGCTCGGCGTGACCGGCCTGGACAACGTGGCCCCGATCCTGCCCATGGACCGCCCCAGCACCAAGCCCCTCAAGGAGCAGGTGTCCGGGTCCACGGTGAAGCCCGCGACCGCCGCGCCCGCGGTCTCCAGTTCGGAACCGCCGTGCTCGGAGTACTACGGGCAGAACATCGCCACCGGCAAGCCCGAGCAGTTCGGCACCACCTCGTTCCCCAGTGAGGTGTGCGGCTACTCGGCCGGCCAGCTCCGCGCGGCCTACGGGGCCAACAACACCAACACCGGCAAGGGCCAGACCATCGCCCTGGTCGAGCTGGGCCTGACCCAGGACATGTTCCTGACCCTGCAGGACTACGCCTCGGCCAATGGCCTGCCCGCGCCGTCGGCGCAGCGCTACGAGGAACTGTCGCTGGGCCAGGGCAGCGCCTGCGGCGACCCGTTCGACGGGGAAGAGCAGCTGGACGTCGAGTCCGCCTACGCCATGGCGCCCGGCGCCAACGAGCTGGTCGTCGGCGGCGACAGCTGCAACGAGGGCGACCAGGGATTGCAGGGCCTGTTCGACGCCGACCTGGCCGTCATCGACGGGACCAACAACCACCCGCTGGCCTCGATCGCGTCCAACTCCTGGGAGGGCGGCACCGAGGGCCAGGCCCCGGCGCTGACCAACATCGAGCACTCCTACCTGGTGCAGGCGGCGTCCGAGGGCGTCGGCATGTACTTCTCCTCCGGTGACGGTTCCGGCGTGGAGGCCCCGTCCTCCGACCCCGACGCCATCGCGGTCGGCGGCACCACGCTCGGCATCGGCCAGACCAACAACCGGCTGTTCGAGACCGGCTGGTCCACCGACATCGCGCTGCTGGACGGCACCACCTGGGAGGACCTGGGTGAGCAGGGCGCGGCCGGCGGCGGCCCGAGCCTGCTGTGGGCCCAGCCCAGCTACCAGAAGGGTGTCGTGCCGGCCTCGCTGGCCACGGCTCCGGGTAACCGGGGCGGCAAGGTCCGCTCGGTGCCGGACATCAGCGCCGATGCTGACCCGTTCACCGGCATGGCCGTGGGCCTGCTGACCTTCCCGTCCGACGGCAGCGCCCCGACCTACGGTGAGACCGACATCGGCGGCACCAGCCTGGCCGCGCCGCTGGTGGCCGGCATCGTGACCGCGGCCCAGCAGGGTCAGGCCAAACCGTTCGGCCTGGTCAACGCGGCCCTGTACAAGCTGTCCGGCACCAGCGCCGTGCACGACGCGCTGCCCATCACCAGCTCGTCCCCCACCGCCGACAAGGGCGTCTGGTGCGGCGCTGACGCCTGCGGCCTGGAGGCCCTGACCACGTTCGACGACCAGAGCCTCGACATGTTCGGCTACACCGGCCAGGTCACGCTCAAGGGCTACGACAGCATGAGCGGCATCGGCAGCCCGAACGGCCAGTCGTTCATCACCGCCCTGCGCAACAAGGAGAAGTAAACCGCCCCTCCGCTGCCGCGCCCGGTCACTCACCCGGGCGCGGCAGCGGACCCCCTTCGGCGCAAATCGGGGTGGCCGCTCGCGGCTCCGTCCGGGAAGATGAGAACCGGAGGCCATCATGACCACGCCAGCTACCATCGCCGAGGGCGCGACCGGCTCCACCGTCCGGTGGGCGCAGTACCTGCTGGTCCGCCGGACTCTGAACTGCGCGCAGATCGACGGGAGCTTCGGCCCGGCGACCAGGACCGCGGTCGAGCAGTTCCAGCAGGACGCTGAGCTCACGGTGGACGGCACCGTCGGACCGGCCACCTGGACCGCTCTCAACGGCGACGGCCCGCAGCCGCCCATCCTGGCCAGCGGATCCACTGGGGCCGTGGTCGAGAAGCTGCAGACCGTTTTGAATGAAGGCCGCGGTAGCTTCGCCCCGGCCAGCAACCCGGTTCTGGTTATCGACGGCCAATACGGCCCGCAGACCACCCTGGCCGTCAAGGGAATCCAGAGCCAGGCCGACCTGACCCCCGACGGCATCGTCGGCCTGCAGACCTGGGCCATCCCTGTCCACGCGGCCGGCGAAACGGTCGCCGACCTCTGCGGCGTCCCCGCCCCCGGCGTGGGCTAGCCCGGAGCCCCGGTGGTCAGCCCCATGATCAGACGGCGGGGAGCGTGGCCACGAAGGCGGCTAGTTCGTCGAGGTTGGCGCGGGAGTTGGTGCGGCGGCCCTGCTCGATGTCGTGGATGAGGCCGGCGACCTTGGTGATGATGGGGCCGGTGATGTCGCGGAGGACCTCGTCGATCTCGGTTTTACGGTGGCGGACGACCAGGTCGCGGTAGATACCGCTGTACTGCTTGGCGCTACGGCGGTTGAAGTCGGCCAGACGGTCCAGGGAGCCGTCGAGGTCGGCGGGGTCGAAGCCGTCGAAACTTTCCACCGGCACGGGGGCCTGGGCCAGGACCTCGCGGGCAATGGCGATCATGGCCGGGCGGTAGCGGGGGTCGGCCAGGTGCTCGGCGATGGTCAGGTCGGACACCGCGCCGGCCCACAGCATGGCTCCGTAGGCTTCCTTGCCCCACAGGTAGCCGAGCACGTTGCCGGTGGGTTCCGCGTACGGGAGGGCGGCCGCCAGCTCCCGCACCCGCGCGGTGATGCGGCCACCGCCGAGTTCGCCGACGCGGAAGGTGGCCACGTTGCCCTGCATGATGCGGGCGGGTGCCATCAGGTCGGCGCCGAAGTTGACGAACGACGAGATGACCCGGTCCCGGCCGACCGCGTCGACCAGGGGGCCGGCGGTCAGGCCGTTCTGCACGGTCAGCACGTAGCCATCGGGGGCGAGCCGGTCCCGGAGCAGGCCGGCCGCGGCCCGGGTGTGCAGGCTCTTGACCGCGACGATGGCCCGGCCGACGCGGCCGGGAAGCTGAGTGGGCGTGATCGCCCGGGCCTGGACCGTGAACTCGTTGACGGGGCCTTCGATATGCAAACCGTGCTCGTTGATGGCGGCGACGTGATCTTGGTCGGAGTCGCACAGGGTGACGTCATGGCCGGCCCGGATCATGTGCGCGCCCAGCGTGCCGCCGATGGCTCCGGCCCCGATGATGGTCAGCTTCACGCCGATGCCCCCGCGGCTGCCTCCGTGGTGATCCAGCGCCGGACCTCGTCGTCGAGCACGGTGAGGGGGACGGCCCCGTTACGCAGCACCGCGTGGTGGAAGCGGCGCAGCTCGAACCGGGGCCCGAGCACCTGCTCGGCCCGCTCGCGCAGGCGCACGATCTCGCGCCGGCCGGTCACGTAGGCCAGCGCCTGACCGGGCCAGCCGATGTAGCGGTCGATCTCATTGCGCACGTTGGCCCGGGTGGTGGCGGTGTGGTCGTACATGAAGTCCATGGCCTGCCGCCGCGACCAGCCACGATGGTGCAGGCCGGTGTCGACCACCAGCCGGCTGGCGCGCAGCGCGGCGAAGGACAGCATGCCCAGCCGCGCGATCGGGCTGTCGTACAGGCCGATCTCGTCGGCCAGCCGCTCGGCGTACAGGCCCCAGCCTTCGTTGAAGGCACACAGCTCGATGTCGATGTGCCGCCGGTAACGCGGGATGTCCAGGGTCTGGGCGGTGGCCAGCTGCAGGTGGTGGCCGGGCACCGATTCGTGGAAGGCCAGCGCCTGGTACTCATAGCGGTAGCGCTGGCCCGGGTCGGTGGTCAGCAGGCAGTGCGCGCCGGGGCGGCTGCCGTCGGCGGCCGGGGGCCGGTAGTAGGCCAGGGCGCTGTTGTCGGCGTCGACCGGGTTGATCTCCTCGATGGCACAGGCCGGGATGTCGTAGGGCTCGAAGCAGGTGCCGCGAGCGGCCTCGGCCCGGTCGAGGGCGTCCTGAGCGGTGGCGATGATCTCCTCGCGGGTGCGGAAGCGGAGCGCCGGGTCATCGCGCATCCGGGTGGCGATGACGGCGAACTCGGTCTCGCCGAGGGCTTCCCGCCCAACGTCCGACCACAGACTGGCCAGCTCATCCAGCTCGGCCAGCCCGATGCGGTGGATGTCTTCCGGTGACAGCGTGGTGGTGGTGTGCCGGTCGACCGCGGCCAGATAGCCGGCCTCGCCGCCGGGGATCTCGCGGATGCCGACCCGGTCGTCGGGCCTGGCCAGCGGGGCCAGGTCGTGGCGCAGCAGATCGGCCAGCCGCTGCATGGCCGGTCTGATCGCGCCGGTCAGGTGGCCGGTCGCGGCTGCGAGCAAGGACTCGCGCACGGGCGGGTTCGCGTGGCGGGCCGGTTTGAGCAGCTCGTCGTCGGAGACCGGCAGGGCCAGGTACCCGGTCAGCTGGCGAATGGACTCCTCGACCCCCATGGCGGTGGGAGTGCGGCCGTCCGCGGCCTCAACCAGGTAGCGCTGGCCGAGGGCGTCGAACGTCGCGCCGATCCCGGACAGCCGGTTCAGGTAACGTTCGGCCGACTCGGGACCGCCGATGGTCATGGCGGGCACGGCCTGGAAGATCAGGCCCTGCCGGCTGACGTAGCCCTGGGCCGAGGCATTGGCCGCCCACAGTGAGTGCTCGGCGTCGGCTCGGGCTCCTTCGACCAGGGCGGTGAGCACCCCGTGGTCGACGCGCTCGGCGTCGGTGAGGCTCGCGGCATCGATCGCCTGGACCTGGGCACCGATGGCGCCGAGATCCCGCGCGGCCTGCTGGCTGGCCGCCCGGCTGGGGTCGCCGGGGAGCCCGTCGAAGTCGGCCACACCGAGCAGGGTGGCGTTGTACGGGTCGTAACGGTGCTGGGTGTCGAAGTAAGCCTCACCCAGCAGGGCCAGTCGCGCCGATGGCGCCGGGTCAGCCGCGGACATGAAGGGCCCGGTAGATGTGCACTGATCGCTCCCAGTCGGCCATCCGCTCGATGGCAGCCTCGCCGGCGCCGTGGAAGACGGCCTCGGCCAGGCTCTCGGCCAGCACGAGCAGGGCGGCAAACGAGTCGAAGGGAACCCCGTCCAGCGCGACAGGCAGCACGATGTCCGCCTCGTCGGCCGACGGCGAGAGGGTTTCGTCGGTGATCAGGATGACGCTGGCCCCGCGGGCCTTGGCCATGGACACGACCTCCTTGGCGGCCAGTTCGTGCCGCCGCAGGTCGAACACGATCGCCACCGAGTCCCGCCCGGCCCGCAGGTACTTGCCGACATCGGCACCGAGCGGCTCGTCGGCGTAGTCCACGTTGGGGATCAGCTGGTCCAGCTGCATGGCCAGCATGCGGGCGACCAGCCGGGAGAAATAGCCGCCGGAGATGACCACGTGCTTGGGCCGGCCGGCCAGCAGGGCCACGGCCCGTTCGATCTCCCCCGGCGGCACGGTGTCCGGCAGCCGCGCCACCAGCCGGGCCCGGTGCCCGACCGCGTGGGCGAAGACACTGTTGCCGGGCGAGCCGGCCCTGGGCGGGTTGGCCCCGCGCGGGGCGGGCCGGTGGGCCCGGGCCCGGCTCAGCGGGCTCATAGACCGGGTGGCCTCGGCCCGCAGCCGGTCCTGGAACTCCGGATAGCTGCCGAACCCGAGCCGGTCCAGCAGCCGCAGCACGGTGGGCTTGCTGGTCCCGGCCGCGCCGGCCAGCGCGGCCGTGCTCTCCAGCCCCGCGGCCGGGTAGCGGGCCAGCAGGGTCCGGGCCACCTTCCGTTCGGCCGGGGTGAGCTCGTCCATCCGCTCGAAGATCTCGTCGCGCAGCGGGCGCTCCACGGCCAGGGTCCCGGTCATGCCGCGCTCACGTCGTGACCGTCGGGTCGGGCCCGGGACCGCGGGCCGAGAACATCATCGGCGAATTGTGGGCCACCACCACGCGGCCGTCGCCGCCCACCGCGACCACGCCGCCGGTGGCGTCCCGCCGGGTCAGTTCCTGCTCGAAGGTGGCCCGCACCGCCGCGGCCAGGTCCGCGCCCGCGTACCGGATCCGGGCCGCGATGTCGTAGGCGACCACACCGCGGATGAAGGCCTCACCGTCGCCGGTCGAGGAGACGGCCACGACACCGTCGCGGGCGTACACGCCCGCCCCGACGATGGGGCTGTCGCCGATCCGCCCGTCGGCCTGGCCGGTCATCCCGCCGGTGGAGGTGGCGGCGGCGACCCGGCCGGCTGCGTCGCAGGCCACCGCGCCGACCGTTCCGTGCCGGGCCGCGACCGCACGGCCGTCCAGCACCCGGTCCAGTTGCTGCTGGCGCGGTTCGGTGACGAAGTAGCCGGGGTCGACCACGTCCAGCCCGTAGCCCGCCACCAGTTCGGCGGCCGGGTCGACGATGAGCACGTGTTCGGTCCGCTCCATGACCGCCCGGGCCAGCCGGACCGGGTTCCGCGAGTACTTCGACGCGGCGACCGCGCCGGCCCGCCCGGCACCGGTCATCACCGAGGCGTCCAGTTCGGCCCGCCCGGTGGCGGTGAGGGCGGCACCGCGGCCGGCATTGAACAGCGGGTCGTCCTCCAGGGCCACCACGCTGGCGCACACGGCGTCCAGGGCGTCACCGCCGGCGGCCAGCACCCGCCAGCCGGCCTGATAAGCGGCCTGGAGCCCGTTCTCGTACGGCGCCCGGCCCGCCGGATCCAGTTCCAGGACGCGGCCACCGGCCCCGCCGTGCAGGGCCAGGCTCGGCCCCGCGCCGGGCGGCGCCAGCTCGAAGAGCTGCGTCGTGATCGTCATCGGCCCGCTCCGATCGTTGCTGCCATTTGTTACTGCAGCGATCATCCATCGTTGATATGTGCCATATGTTACAGAACAGCCGAGCACCATGGTCACCCATCGGGGGTGAGCTGCCCTGGTCTGCAGGCGGATAGCGTGACGCCTGAGGGGGCGGCATGGCCAACCTGGAGAAGGTCGAGCACATCGTCGTCTTGATGCTCGAGAACCGCTCCTTTGATCACATGCTCGGGTATCTCTCACTTGAGGGCGCCCGCAGCGATGTCGATGGTTTGCGCGGGGAGTTCGCCAACGAGCACAACGGGCGCAGCTATCCCATCTACCATCTCGACAGCACGGCGATTGCCGATGATCCCGATCACTCCGCCGCCTCGGTCGACCTGCAGGTCGGCGGCGGCGCGATGAACGGTTTCGTCACGAGCTTCGCCGGCACGCTCACGCGCCGCGGCATCAAGGACGGGGATCCGGCCCGCGTGATGGGCTACTACAGCGCGCCAGATGTACCGGTCTACGATCACCTCGCGCGCGAGTTCGCGGTTTGCGATCGCTGGTTCAGCTCGGTTCCCGGCGCGACCTGGCCCAACCGCCTTTACGCGATTTGCGGCCAAGCCGCGGGCAGCCGCGATGATCTGCCGCACAACCGCCCGCCGCTGTACAACCGGCCGTCGTTCGTGCGGCACCTGGACGCTCAGGGCGTCACGTGGCGCTGGTATTCCTTCGAAGCGGGCACTCTGCGTTTCGCCGACGCCCACTACACGCTCGGCCATCACGACAGGTTCGCGTTCTTCAGCAAGACCAACCTGAACTGGAGAACCGCGATCGAGAGGATCGACTCTCATGCGGCCAGCTTCCTCGAGGACGCCGCCCGGGGCACACTGCCGTCGGTGGCCTGGATCGACCCGAACTTCAGCAACTTCAACCCCATCGGCTTCCAGCCCAACGACGATCACGCACCGGCGGACATCAGGGACGGCCAGGAGCTCGTGCTCGCCGTCTACCACGCGCTGGCCACCAGCCCGCAGTGGGAGAAAACGATGCTGGTCATCTTCTATGACGAGCACGGCGGCTTCTTCGATCACGTCGCGCCGCCCGGCGTGCCCGACGACGACCCGCAGCTGTTCGGACGCTACGGCGTGCGGGTACCGGCGCTTGTCGTCTCGCCATGGATCGAACCACGCTCGGTATCAAGCACGATCTTCGACCACACGTCGATCATCAAGACGATCCTGCAGCGCTTCTGTCCCGACGCGCTCAGCGAGCCCAAGCGGCATCACGGACTGCTCGCGCGGGCCGGACGGGCCGGGCGCCCGCGCTATCTGGGAACACGCGTGGCGCAGGCCCATGATCTCGGGGAGCTGCTCACACGCACCGCGCCCCGGCCGGCTCCGGCCCGGTACGCGCTGATCCAGGAGGCCGCGGCGCACGCGGCAGCCAGAATGCAAGGCACCCCAGTCGACGGGGACGCGCTCGGCCGGGAGCCGGCGACCGATCTCCAGATCCGCATCGCCGCGGCGACTCGCGAGCTGAGAAGGCGAGGGCACCCGGCAAACCGGCCGTAGGCCCAGCCTGGGAGCGTCCTGGTCGTGCGTATGCCGTTTAAACCTGATCACGGTGTCGGCTGCGAGGCCGCGGGTTCGGTGCCCGGGCTTGGTGCGGGCGTGGCCTGGATGGGCTGGCGGGGGATGAGGACGGCCAGGACCAGGCCGATGAGGGTGATGACCAGGAGCATGGTCAGGGCGATGGCGAAGGGTTTTCCTTCGGGCAGCTTGACGGCGACCAGGACCGAGCCGACCAGGGCGGTGCCGAGGGAGGATCCCAGGTTGGAGACGCTGCGGGACAGGCCGGAGATCTCGCCCTGGTCCTGGTCGGGGAAACTGGATTGGACCACGTTGACCGAGGAGGTCAGCATCACCCCGACCCCGGCGCCGAACAGCAGCAGCCCGGGGATCCACCGCCAGATGCCGGCGTGGGCCCGGACCAGGACCAGCAGCAAGATCATGCCGGCCGCGGCGACGAGGAACCCGGCAATGATCAGCCACCGCTGCGGGTGCCGGCGGGCGAACCGGGCCGCGCCGGCCGAGGCGGCCAGGATCCCGATGGTGGCCGGGGTGAGGATCAGCCCGGTCTTGATCGCGCTGTAGCCGTTGACTTCTTGCAGGTAGACCGAGACGGTGAAGAACGATCCCTGCAAGATCAGCCACTGCACGGTCTGGGTGCCCAGCCCCAGGTTGGCGATCTTGTTACGGAACAGCCGCAGCGGCAGCAGCACGTCCTTGCCCTTGTTCTCCCGGGACCGGACGTGCAGGAAGAACCACAGCAGGAACAGCGCGCCGATGGCCACGAACACCCACACCGGCGAGATCGACCCCTTGGGGATCACCACGGTGCCGCCGATGGTGAAGTCGGCCCGGGAGACCGCGAATCCGTAGGTGCGGGACTGCAGCAGCCCCAGCACCACGAAAAACAGCCCGGCGGCGGACAAGATGGCCCCGGTCAGGTCGAACCGGGGAACCGGCCCGGTCCGGGCCGGGTCGGTGATCTTGCGGGCGAGCAGGATGATCCAGGCCACGACCAGGACCTGCAGCCCGAACGAGGCCCGCCAGCTGATCGCGCTGGTCACCAGCCCGCCGATCAGCGGCCCGGCGGCGGCGCCAAGGCCGCCCGCGCCGCTGACCACCCCGAAGTAGCGGGCGCGCGACTTGACGTCGGGGAAAGTCACGGTGACCAGGATGTAGATGGGCGGAATCATCAGCGCCGAGCCGACGCCCTCCAGCACCGAGTAGCCCGCCACCAGCAGGGGCAGTCCCTGTGACAGCGCCGCCAGCAGCCCCCCGACCGCGTAGACCGCCAGGCCGAGCACGAAGCACCGTTTGCGGCCCCAGATGTCAGTCAGCTTGCTGCCAGGAATCATCAAGGCCGCCATCGTCAGGGTGAAGAGCGTGATCGCCGTTTGCACCCCGCTCACCGTCGTGCCCAGGTCCTTGGCGATGGCGCCGATCGCCACGTTCATGTTCGTGGCCGCGTAGCTGGCGATGAACTGCGCCAATGCCAGCGGCAGAATCATCGCCCGGGCAGCCGCGCCCGACCGCGACGGGGTTACGGTCACCGCGGCCCCGCGCAGGCATAACCGAACGTGCCGATCACACCTGCGGCCGAACACGATGGCATCAGGACCGACCGCGGTATACCGGTCGACGCCCGCTCTCCGACAGCTCGCATACCGTCCAAGCTGCGGCCCCCAGCCCGAGACGGCATCACCCAGGCCGGGTGAAGCGCGCACGGTGATGACCCGGTCAGCAGGACGCTCCTCCGGGCGGCATCGGGACGGACGCCAGGACGGTGCCCCGCTGGACTCCTAGGCCAGCGCAGGCACTCAGCCGATCAACCCGCTGATCTTCTCGCCCGCGCCGACCACCGCCGCC
>DATDIH010000227.1:0-9424 GCA_036521155.1 Streptosporangiaceae bacterium | reverse complement strand
CTGGACCAGCTGGAACACCAGTTCCTCGTCGTCGCCGTCTACTTCGACACCGAGCCCGTCGAACACGTGCCGGAACCCGGCCTTGCCCCCGTACTCCCCGGTCAGCACGACCCGGCCCGCGCGCCGGAACCAGTCGTCCGGGAACGGCCCCAGCGTGTCGTCGTCATACAGCTCGTAGTTGTTCCGGTCCTTGAGCGCCCCGTCGGCGTGGATCCCGGACTCGTGCGCGAACGCGTTCACGCCCACCCCAGGCTGGTTCTGGGACAGCGGCTGGCCGAACGCGTAGCTGGCCCACAGCGCGAACCGCCGGGCCCACGACAGGTCGATCCCATCACCGATGCCGGCCCGTCCGGCCACCCCGAACGCGTGCTGGAAGGCCAGCACGCAAGACAGTAGGTCGGCGTTGCCGGCCCGCTCGCCGATGCCGTTCACGCAGGTGTTGACCCAGGCGTCCTGGCCCGCGTCGAGGTCGCCGAGGGCCCCCGACACCGAGTTGGCCACGGCCATGCCGAGGTCGTTGTGGCAGTGGGTTTCCACCGGAAGCTGCACGGCGGCGGCCAGTTTGGCGAACCGTTCCCGGATCCGTTCCGGGCTGTCGCCGCCGATCGTGTCGCAGTACCGGATGCGGGCCGCCCCGGCGTCCCGGGCCGCCTGCGCGAACTCGAGCAGGAACCCGTCGTCGGTGCGCGACCCGTCCTCGGCGTTGACCCCCACGGTCTGCGCGCCGCCGTCGCGGGCGATGGCCACGGCCGCGGTCATCTCGCCGATGATGGCCCGCCGGTCCAGCCGGCCGCGGAACTTGTGCGCGATCATCTGATCCGAGGTCGAGATCGACAGGTTGTAATGCTTCAGGCACGGTGCTCCCGGGCGCGCCTCCGGCGCGACGGCAACCGCCCGGGCGACATCCGCGCTGACCGCCCGGCACCAGCCCGACAACCTCAGGTCGCCGAACGCCCCCGCCTCGGCCAGAGCCACGTTGGCCCGGACGTAGGGGACCTCGTGGAACAGGAACGGGAACCCGATCTCGGACTGGGCCACCCCCAGGTGGCCCAGGTAGAAGTTGACCATCGTCTTGCCGAACTTGGACAGCCCGGTGCGCGCGGTCTGCACGCCGTCCCGGTTGGTCACATCCAGGAAATGAACGACTGGCACGAACACCCTCCTCGTCAAACGCTGCTGCTTCCAGCGTTGACGGCGAGCAATACAGTGGTCAACATTGATTTAGATCAATACATAGATATCGAAGGTTGGTAACAGGAGATCCCGGTCATGACCGAGCAGCTCACCGCGGCGGAGGCCGCGCACCGCCTGGGCGTCAAGCCGGCCACCCTCTACGCCTACGTGAGCCGCGGCGTCCTCACCCGCCGCAAGGACCCGGCCGGCCGCACCAGTCGCTATGACGCCCAGGAGATCGAGGACCTGGCCCGGCGCGGCCGCCCGCGCCGGCCGGCCCACGCCGCCGACATCGTGGTCGAGTCGGCGCTGACCGAGATCGACGGCGCCCAGTTCCGGTACCGGGGACTGGACGTGTCCGGCCTGGCCACCTCGCGATCGCTGGAGGAGGTGGCCGAGTTCCTGTGGACGGGGGAGTTCCCCGGCCACCCCGAGCCCTGGCGGGCCCGGCCCGGGGCCCTGGCCGTCGGCCGGGCGGCCCAGGCGGCCCTGCCCGCCGGGGCCCTGCCGCTGGAGCGGCTGCAGGTCATCGTGCCCGCCATGGCCGCTACCGACCCGCTCCGCCTGCAACTGGACCCGCCCGCGGTCCGGGCCGCCGCCCGCGGCCTGATCACCGGCCTGGTCGACTGCCTGCCGGAGCCCGGCGGCGCCGCGTCCCCGGGCGCCGCGTCCCCGGGCGCCGCGTCCCCGGGCGGAGAGCCCGATCCGGCCGCCCCCATCGCCGAACGCCTCTGGTCCCGCCTGACCAGCCGCCGCCCGGCCCCGGGTCTGCTGGCCGCCTTGAGCGCCGCGCTGGTACTGCTGGCCGACCACGAGCTGGCCGCCTCCACCCTGGCCGCGCGGGTCGCGGCCAGCGTGCGGGCCGACCCCTACGCCGTGGTGGCCACCGGGCTGGGCGCGGTCAGCGGCGCCCTGCACGGCGGAGCCTCACTGGGCGCGGAGAACCTGCTGACCGCGGCGGCCACCCCGGCCGGCGTGCCCGCGGTCATCCGCGACCTGCTCCGCCGGGGCGAGCGGGTGCCGGGCTTCGGCCACTTCGTCTACCGCGGCGGCGACCCGCGGGCGGCCCAGCTGCTGGCGCTGATCGCGGCGGCCGCGCCCCGCTCGCGCATGCTGGCGGTGGCCGACGCCGTCCGGGCCGAGGTGGGCGGCCGGGGGCTGCCCGGGCCCAACATCGACTTCGCCCTGGCCGTGCTGTCCCGGGTGGCGGGCATGATCGACGGCGCCGGCGAAGCCATCTTCGCGGTGGCCCGCACCGCGGGCTGGAGCGCCCACGCCATGGAGGAGTACGTCCGGGCCACCCCGCTGCGCCCGCGAGCGGTCTATGTGGGCCCGGCCCCGCGGGACGCCGGTGCTCAGGGCAGCTGAGGCCGCTCGGCCGGCCGGCTCATGGTCTCGATCGTGCCCTTGTAGGCCACCCCGCGGATGTGCAGCACCGGGGCGTCCGGGGCCAGCGGCAGGCCACCAGTGGGATCGGCGGCGTCCTGGCTGATGCCGAACCCGGTCATCTCCACCCGCACCCCCGGCGGCACCAGCAGGGTGATCCGCGACTTGTAGGCCACGGCCACGACCGTGGTCACCGGGCCCTGCAGCTCGGCCACCCGCAGGTCCAGCAGGCCGCTGCCCTTGTAGACCACGGTGGTGTAGCGCTCGGGCACCCGCCACCGGCCGGCCCGGCGCACGGTCCCCTTGTAGGCCACGGCCAGCCGCCCCGGCTGGACCGGCCGGCTCTGACCAGCACGGTCAGCCGGCCGCGGGGTCCCGCTGTCCGCCGCCGCGGGCAGGTCGGTCAGCAGCACGTCCAGCTCCGCATGGGTCTTCGCGGTCAGCGCCCGCCGCATCCGCTGGTCGAACTCGTCGTCGTCCAGCCGCCCCTCCGCGAACGCGTCCTGCAGCTTCCCCACCACCACGTCCCGCTCCGCATTGGACGCCCGCACCGCCCCGACGCCCTCAGAAACCCCAAGCGCCCGTCCCGCCCCCGCGTCCTCAGAAACCTCGATTGCCCCGCCAGCCACAGGCACCACTCCGCCCGTTTCGGCCTCGCGCGTCACGTGATCCGCGTCCACGATCGTCCCTTCTGTCACCCCGTAGCCCAGTCGCGATGTATCTTAACTCGGCCCAGACGAATCGTACAGGGATATTCGCCGACGGATATTAACGCTTGGGAACCGCGCCGCGCAGGATGGCGAACGCGCCCAGCCGGGCCCCGATCGTGGCCACCACCGCGATCGGCAGCACCTGGGGCAGTTCGGCCGCCGGGACCAGGGCCACCGCCACGAAGGCCAGCGCCACCCCGCCGATCGCCACCATCAGCGCGGCCAGTGCCCGGCGGCCACGCAGCGTCCGGCGCACCAGCAGCCGCGCCTCGGGCGGCAGCCGCAGCACCATCCAGGCGAAGCTGCCCACCGCGATCGCGCCGAGCACGGTCAGCCCGATCACGAACGGGAACCGGCCCAGGTGCGCGATGACCGGGATCCAGATCAGCAGCAGCGCGGCCAGCGTGAACGTATAGATCATCCGCGACACCGTGCGCAGGATGACGACGTCGATGTTGCGGCTGTACACGCTCTCGGACGGGGAGATGCGGGCGGCCCGGATGAAGTGCCGCACCGCCCCCCGGGTGTCATGCCGGCGCAGCCGGATCCGGCCCAGCTCGTTCATGGCCCCACTGTGCGCGGGGTCCAGCGCCAGCGCCCGCTCCTGGTGGGCCCGGGCCGAGTCCAGGTCGCCCGCGGCCAGGCTGACCTTGCCCGACAGGAAGTGCACGTCCGGCTCGTTCGGGGCCAGGCTGCGAGCCTGCTGAGCCGCGGCGGTGGCGATGTCCAGCCGCCGCGCGCCCAGCGCGGCCTGGGCCACGCAGATGTGGGCCTGCCAGTGCCCGGGGGCCAGCCGCCGGGCTTCCATGCCCGCCCGCAGCGCCTCGGGGTAGTTGTCGGTGTGCAGCAGCGCGTTGCTGGCCAGCCGGTGCGGCCACTCGTCGGCCGGGTCCAGGGTCACCGCCCGGTTGGCCGCGTCCACCGCCTGCTGGTGCCGGCCGGCCCCCAGGTGGGCCCGGGCCAGCAGGCACCAGGCCCGGGCGTTCTCCGGTTCGGTCGCGACCAGCCGGGCCAGCACCCCGCAGGCCTGGTCGTACCGCTTCATGTCCAGCATCGCGTCGGCCCGCGCGAGCTCCTGCCTGAGCTCGGTCATGCCGCGGCCGTGCTCATATCAGGCGGCGCTTCTTCAGGTAGTCGGCCAGGTCGTCGTAGGCCCCGCCTTCGTTGGCGAACAGGGCCACGTTCCGCGCGGTGTCGAACCACGCGCCCAGCGAGGGCCTGACCTCCCCGACCGCTCCTTCCAGGTCCGGCTGCCCGATCATCCGGGCTTCGCCCCGGTTGATGCTGTCCAGCAGCGCCCGCTCGGAGGCGGTCTCGCAGATGTGCGCGATGTCCGCGCCGGAATACCCGTCGGTCAGCTTGGCCAGCCGGCCCAGGTTGACTCCGGCCACCGGGCGGTCCCGCAGGTGGTAGCGGAAGATGGCCTCCCGGGCCGCGTTGTCGGGTGGCAGCACCAGCAGGGTCCGGTCGAACCGGCCCGGCCGCCGCAGCGCGCTGTCCACGTCCCACGGGTGATTGGTCGCGGCCAGCAGGAACACCCCGTCGTTGCCGCCGTCCACGTCGTCCAGCTCCAGCAGCAGCTGGTTGACCGCGCTGCGCATCGGGGTGTTGCGCAGCTGGCTGCGCTTCTGCCCGATCGCGTCCACCTCGTCCAGGAACAGCACGCAGGGGGCGTTGCGGCGGGCGATCTCGAACAGCTCGTGGATGTTCCGCTCGCTCTGGCCCACGAACATGTCGATGATGTCGGCGAACGACACCGCCATGAACCGGGCCCCCAGCTCGCCGGCCACGGCCCGGGCGATGAACGTCTTGCCACAGCCGGGCGGCCCGTACAGCAGAAGGCCGCCGCGCAGGCTCTTGCCGTACAGCTTGCGCAGGTCCGGGTTGCGCATTGGGGCCAGGAAGGCCGCTTCCAGCCGCTGCTTGACCTGGTTCATGCCGGCCACGTCGGCCAGCTTGAGGGTGGAGCGCTCGGCGTCGTAGGACTCGGCCGGCGCGCTGGCCGAGTCGGCCGGCGTCTCCTCGCTGCCCACGAACATCGGTGGCAGCACGTCGCTCAGCTCCGACTCGGCCTGCGTCCAGTCGAAGTCCGCGGGTGACTCGGCCCGGCCCGGCTTGGGCCCGGCGGGTGGCCCGCCGTCTTCGTTGGGCGGCGGGGCTCCCGCGGCCTGCGCGGCGGGCCCGGTGCCGGTCCCGGCCGTCCCGGTCCCGGCCGTCCCGGACCCGGCCGTCCCGGACCCGGCCGTCCCGGACCCGGCTGTCCCGCTGGCCGGGTCGGCCGGCGCCTGGAGCAGGGCCAGGGCCTCGGCGTTGCCCGGGTCCCGTTGCAGGACCGCGCCCACGTGCCTGATCGCCTCGTCGCGCTGGCCCGCCTGCAACAGCAAGCTGGCCAGATGGACGCGCAGCGGGACATCGTCCGGCATGGCCTCGACGGCCTTGCGCAGACTGGCGAGCACGGTCAGGTCGGGTTCCATGCGGCCGTCCGGGTCTTGGTCAGGATGGATCGGGCTCAAAGTCAAACAGTACGGGGCCGGCGAACGTGCGGCTGCCATGCCGCCCACATAACGGCGTATCCACTGGCAATCCCGTTCAACCCCGTGGAGATTTCTGCCACTTTGCGCAGTGGATCGCCCGCGCTCTGTTGCCGAAAACGGCGACTGCCCGTCATGATGTGATAACGCCCTATAACGCCATTAACGTGACGTGGAGGACTAAATCGCGGAAACTGCGAGTACCGGGCTGACCGGGGAGACGCCGGCCCCGCCAGTGGTGTTCCGTGACGTGTTCGCCATCGCGGAGTTCCGCGCCCTGTGGCTGGCCCAGATTCTGTCGGTGGCCGGTGACCAGCTGGCCCGGGTGGCCCTGACCGTCCTGGTCTACAACCGCACGCTGTCGCCGCTGCTGGCCGCGGTCACCTACGCGGCCAGCTTCGTGCCCACGTTCGTCGGCGGCGTGACCCTGGGCGGCCTGGCTGACCGGTATCCCCGCCGCCAGGTGATGATCGCCTGCGACCTGGTGCGCGCGGTGCTGGTCCTGGTCATGGCCATTTCCGGGCTGCCGGTCCCGGTCCTGGTCGTGCTGCTGTTCGCGGTGACCCTGGCCGGGGCGCCGTTCACCTCGGCCCGGGCCGCGGTCTACCCCGACGTGCTGCCGGGGGACCGGTACGTGCTGGGCAACGCGGTGGTCCTCACCACCAACCAGCTGGCCCAGGTCATCGGGTTCGCGGTCGGCGGCACGCTGGTCGGTTTCCTGGGCACCGGGCCGTCGCTGATCATCGACGCGGTCACGTTCGTGGTGTCCGGGCTGATCGTCCGGGTCTGGACCGCCCGCCGCCCGGCCGCCCGCCCGGCCGCCCGCCCGGCCGCCCGCCCAGTCGATGGTGGCGAGACCCGGGCCGCCCGCGGCCACGGTCTGCTGGCGGGCACGCGGCTGGTCCTGGCCCGCCCGGCCCTGCGCGACCCCATGCTGTTCGGCTGGCTGGCCGCGTTCTACAACGCGCCCGAAGGCATCGCCGTGCCGCTGGCCCACTCGCTCGGGGGCGGCTCGGTCACGGTCGGGGCGGTGCTGGCCGCCGAGCCGTTCGGGGCCATGCTCGGCTCCCTGGCCTTCAGCCGCCTGGTCGCCCCGTCGCGCCGGATGCGCTGGATGGGCCCCCTGGCCACCGCGGCCAGCGCGGTGCTGGTGCTGTTCGCGTTCAGCCTCGGGCTGGCGGCCGCGCTGGCCGTGCTGTTCGCGGCGGGCGTGTTCGCGGCCTTCCAGCTGGCCGCCAACGCCGCGTTCGTCCAGGCCGCCCCGCCCGAATACCGCAGTCAGGCCTTCGGCTTGGCTCAGGGCGGCATGAGCCTCGGCCAGGGGCTGCTCATGGTCCTGGCCGGCGCCGCCGTCGACCGCTGGTCCCCGGGCCCGGTGATCGCCGGTTTCGGCATCCTCGGCACCCTGGCCGCCCTGATCATCGTCGACCGCTCCCGTGCCTCCCGGGCCGCCCTGGATCGGCCGGAGCCGCGGCCCGCCCCGGAGCCCGCTCCGGCGCACCCGGACACCCCAGCCGTCCCCGTGCTCCTGGCTGCCCCGGTCGACCCCGCCCGCCCGGCTGCTCGGACCGCTACTCAGGCGGGGGACAGTTTTGACGTCCTGGCCGTTCCTGAGCCGGGCCACGCGACCGCCGCAAACTCCCCGGCCACGCCGCCGCGAGGATCCCGGGGACGTCACCGCGCCCGCTGACCTGTCCTCAATGCCCTAGCTTGACCTGTTTAGGCCGGCCGTTACCGCAGCCGTGCCGTCGCCGTTTTCGGCCGTCTCGACCAGTTTCGCATTGTTTGGGGACCTAATTCCGGTATCGGAAGGTAATGGGACAATTGCGATACGTCCAACTGTCTCGACAATTGTGTCTATGTGTAACAACAACTTGACACAGTGCATCAATGGTCGTGACAATGCGGGACATTGGATGCGCGTTCCGTTGCCAACCCCTCTGATAACGGATCCCGCAAGGAGACGGCATGAAATCTCGCGGTCGCGGCCCTGCTGTGGCGGCCGCCACCGTACGAGCCTGGCCCGCCGCGATACGGGCCTGGCCGTTGTGGCGCATGCGGACGTGGCCCGTGTGGACCATGCCCCCGTGGCTGCTCGGCTTCATCATCGCCGTCGTAGCCGCAGACGTGGCTGGCCTGGGCTTCGCGGCGTCACACCCGGCCGGCGGCCTGCACGGCCTGGTCCTGTTCGCCTTGCTGGTGGCCTGCGACGTGGGCAGCCTGGAGCTGACCCGGCGGGCGGGGGAGAAGGCCGGCATCGCCCGGGGCATGTACGCGGTGTGGGAGCTGCCGGCCGCTCTGCTGCTGCCGCTGATGTACGCGCCGATCGTCCCGGTGATCCGGCTCGCGCTCACCCAGTGGCGGGTCCGGCGCGGCTTCCTGTACCGCCGGGTGTTCAGCGCGGCCGCGCTCGGCCTCAGCTACCTGGCCGCGGCGCTGGTGTTCCGCTCCGGTGTCCACTGGGCCGGGCTGGTCCCGCCCGGCCAGCCGGGTCATCTGGTGGCCGAGCCGTTCCGCCACGGCCTGAACTGGATGCTGGTGGCCGCGGCGGCCGGCCTGGTCCAGAACGTGATCAATACCGCGCTGGTACTCACCGCGGCCAAGGGCGCCGACCACACCATCCGGCTCCGCGACGCGCAGTTCAGCTGGGAGCCGCTGTACAACGACCTGGCCGAGCTGTGCCTGGCCGTGCTGGTGGCGTTCGGCGTGGCCAGCAGCCCGATCGCATTGCTGTTCGCCTTCCCGTTCGCCGCCCTGCCGCTGCGCGCGATCCGCCACGCCCAGCTGGTCAGCGACTCACGGACCGACTCCAAGACCGGGCTGCTGAACGCCCGGACCTGGGAGCACGAGGCGGCCGCCGCCCTGGCCCGCGCCGTGCACGCAGGCCAGCCGCTGGCCGTGGCCGTGCTCGACCTGGACTGGTTCAAGCTGGTCAACGACACCTACGGGCATCTGTTCGGGGACGAGGTGCTGCGCCAGATCGGGTTGTGCCTGCCCGGCGCGCTGCGCGACTACGACCTGGCCGGCCGGTTCGGCGGTGAGGAGTTCGTGCTGCTGCTGCCGTTCACCCGGGCCGTTGACGCCTTCCGGGTCGCCGACCGGGTCCGGGGCCGGATCGCCGACCTGCCGCTGAACGCCCCCGGCGGGGAGGCCGTACAGGTCACCGCCTCGGTCGGCGTCGCGGCGCTGGAGGGCGGCTCCCAGCGGGAGCTGACCGAGCTCATGGCCGCCGCCGACGCCGCGCTGTACCGGGCCAAGCGGGGCGGCCGGAACCAGGTGCAGATGCTCAGCCCGGCCCGGGGCCTGTCCGCCACCAGCGGGCTCGGCGAGGTCTTCGAATCCCACCCGCTGAGCGGCCTGGCCCGTCCGATGCTGCCGTCCCAGCCAGGCCCACCGGAAATGACCACCCGCGGCCGCTGACCGGGCCGGCCCCTATCCCGCCCGGCCTATCCCTCCCGGCCTATCTCGCCCGGCCTATCTCGCCCGGTACGTGGCGGCCAGTTCCCGCATCCGGGTGTGGCCACCGTCCATGGCGGCGCCCGCGGGCAGGTAGCGCTTGGGGAACTTGGCGATGCTGGTGTAGTTGGTGTCGCACACGTTGGCCAGCGGCGACTCCACCGCCTG
>DATDIH010000226.1:0-2330 GCA_036521155.1 Streptosporangiaceae bacterium | reverse complement strand
GCTGAGCCTGGCCGCCTACCGGATCGCGCCCACCGCCGACGCCCGGGCCAGCCTGCTGGAGTCGTCCGGCAGCCCGGCCGCGGCCCGGATCATCGACTCGACCGGGGTGGTGCAGGCGGTCAGCCTCAGCCCCGACCACCGGGTGCTCGCGGTGGCCGGCGCGGACGGCACGCTCCGGCTGTGGGACGTGGCCCGGCCCGGTCACCCGGTGGCGATGGGCGGCCCGCTGCTGGCCGTGAACCGGAAGCAGCCGCTGTACGCGGTGGCGTTCAGCCCGGACGGCAGCCTCCTCGCCGCCGCGGGGGCCGGGCAGACGGTGCTGCTCTGGGATACGCGGAACCCGGCTCGTCCCCTCCGGTTCGGGGCACCGCTGACCGGGCCGGCGGGCACCGTGTACTCGCTGGCCTTCAGCGCCCACGGTTCGCTTCTGGCCGCAGGCAGCTACGACCACACGGTCCGGATCTGGAGCGTGGCGGATCCAGCACGCCCGGCCGTGATCGGCCAGCCGCTGGCCGGCCCGGCGGGCTCCGTGCAGTCGGTCGCGTTCAGCCCGGACGGCGACGTGCTCGCGGCGGGGAGCGCGGACAAGACCGTCCGGCTGTGGAACGTGTCTGACGCGGTGCACCCGGTGCCGCTGGGCCGGCCGCTGACCGGGCCGGCCTTCCAGGTCAACTCGGTGGCGTTCAGCCCGGACGGGCGGACGCTGGCCGCCGGGAGCCAGGACAAGAAGGTCTGGCTGTGGAACGTGTCCCGGCCCGCCCGGCCCACCCGGGAAGCCCCGCTGACCGGGGCCACCGACTGGGTGAATGCCGTCGCATTCAGCCCGGACGGGCGCAGCCTGGCCGCGGGCAGCAGCGACGCCCGGGTGCTGGTCTGGAACCTGGCCACCGGGGCGCTGACCGCAACCCTGTCCCAGCCCCAGCCGGTCACGTCGCTGGCCTGGGACAGCGACGGCCGGCTGGTGGCCGGGGACGCGGACGGCAAGGTCCGGATCTGGGTCCTGCCCAGCCCGGTGCTCCTCACCGGCGGCCCCGCTAACAGCGCCGTCTACGGCGACGACGGCCGCCTGCTCGCGGTGGGCAGCACCGCCCTGGAGCTGTGGGATCCAGTCACCCGGACCGAACTCGCGTCCGCCGCGCCGCCCGGGCCGGTAAACACGCTGGTCAACGCGGTGGCCTTTCTCACCGCGAGCACCCTGGCGACCGGGTACACCGACGGGATGCTGCAGCTGTGGCGGATCGGCGCCGGCGACCGCTCGCTCATCCGGCTCAGCCAGCCGCTCCCGGCGTCGGCGAACGGCATAGTCGAATCGGTCGTGGTCAGCCCGGACCGCCGGACGCTGGCCACCAGCGGCGACGACGGGACCGTGCGGCTGTGGTCGGTCACGGACCCGGCGCACCCCCGGCTCGTGGCGAGAAGGCTCGACTCGGACGCCGAGGTGTACAACGTGGCGTTCAGCCCGGACGGCCGCACGCTCGCGGCCGCGAGCGCGGACGATCTCACCCGGCTGTGGAACGTGAGCCAGCCTGATGACCCGGCGAAGATCGGGCACCCGCTGGGCGGTCTGGCGAGCTACGCCATCTCGGTGGCGTTCGCTCCCGACGGGCGCACGCTGGCCGTCGGGAGCGCCGACCGTACCGTTCGGCTGTGGAATGTCAGCGACCTGGCCCGGCCGGTCCGGCTGGGCGGCCCGCTCACCGGCCCGGGCGGCTACGTCTACTCGGTGGCGTTCAGCCCAGGCGGGCAGATGCTGGCCGCCGGGGTGACCGATGGCACCGCGTGGCTCTGGGGCGTCCGCGACCCCGCCCGGCCCCGCCTGCTGGCCGCGCTGGCCGGCCCGGCGCAGCAGGTCTGGACGGTGGCGTTCTCGCCCGCGGGCAGCACGCTGGCCGCGGCCAGCAACGACGGCACCGTCCGGCTCTGGGACACCCAGGCGCGGGCCGCCGCCGCGGGCGTATGCGCCACCGCGGGACAGCCGATGACCAGGAGCGAGTGGGCCGATTATGTCCCCGGCCGCCGTTACACGCCGCCGTGTGCTTAGGCGCCGCGGATCACGCCTGCCTGGCCGGCCCGCGGGCCTGGCTACCCGGCCGCGCCCGCCGTAGCGGGACGGCTTGGATAACCGGCCGCGCCCGCCATAGCCGGACGGCCTAGATAACCGCCCGCGCCCGCCATAGCGGGGACGGCTTGGATAATCGGTGCCGTGCGCACCAACGACGAGGTCGCCGCGCTGCTCGCCGAGTACGCCGACCTGCTCGCGATCACCGGCGGTGACGCGTTCCGGATCAGGTCCTACGAGAAGGCCGCCCGCTCGGTCGGGGGCTACCCGC
>DATDIH010000225.1:0-17842 GCA_036521155.1 Streptosporangiaceae bacterium | reverse complement strand
CGCTGGTAGCCGCGTTCGGCGCACACCCGGGCCAGCTCGGTGAGCAGGGCCTTGCCGTAGCCGGACCCGCGCATCGTTTCGTCGACAAAGAGATCTTCCAGGTAGATCCCGTGCTGGCCGGTCCAGGTCGAGTAGTTGAGGAACCACAACGCGAACCCCACCACCCGGCCTTCATGCTCGGCCACGTGCGCGAACACCGCGGGCTCGTTCCCGAACAGGGCCTGCCGCAGGTCATCCTCGGTCCCGGTGACGCTGGGCAGCGACCGCTCGTACCCGGCCAGGGCCCGGATCAGCCGGTAAATAGCGGGAACGTCCTCTGCCCGGGCGGACCTGATCACTTTTTACGGGCCAGGGTAAGACCGTCGCCGAGGGGGAGCATGACGATGTCGACGCGGTCGTCGGCGGCGGCGTGGTCGTTGAAGTCACGGACCGCCTGCACCAGTTCGCTCTCGTTGCCGGCGTCGATGACCCGGCCGTGCGAGAACGTGTTGTCGACCAGGATGGCGCCGCCCGGGCGAACCCGGGGCACCACCTCGTTCCAGTAGGCCAGGTAGCCGGGCGCGTCGATGAACACGATGTCGAACTGCGGGTCGGGCGGCAGGGCTCGCACTGTGTCCAGCGCCGGGCCGATCCGCAGCTCGATCTTGTGGGTCAGGCCGGCCCGGTCCCAGTACTTGCGGGCCACCGACGTCCACTCCTCGCTGATGTCGCAGCACAGCAGCTGGCCGTCGGCGGGCAGGCCACGGGCCAGGCAGATGGACGAATAACCGGTAAACGTGCCGATCTCCAGGCCGCGGCGGGCCCCGGTGAGCTGGGCGATCATGGTCATGAACTGGCCCTGCTCGGGCGCGATGGCCAGCGACCGCTCGTTCGGGAACCACTCCGCGGTCTCGTGCGCGAGCTCCCGCAGGATCTGGTCCGGAGGCGTGCTGTGCGCACAGAGGTACGCGTTCAGGTGCAGGCCGATGTGCTCACTTCGCTGCGACACACGCCATAACTTAGCTGACCTTGCCGGACTGCACGATGTCCGGCGATGAGCCGACGCTCCGTGACGCGCCGTCCCCGCTGCTGGTGCACCAGCAGCGGGGATAGGAAACCCAGAGGTTACCGTGACCGAAGCGAGCCATCAGCGGCCCGCCGCTCAGATCAGGGTGCACTAGCCTGGGGCGCATGGCGACGCAGGGGACAGCCCCATTGGTCAGCGCGGCGGCGGCCCATATCCCTAGCCCGCCGGTCAGCGGCTTCCACATCGGGCCGCTGTTCATCCACTTCTACGCGGTCATGTACCTGGTCGGCATCGCGGCCGCCATCTACATCACGCGGCGGCGCTGGGTCCGCGCGGGCGGCGACCCGGAGCTGATGTACGACGTCGCCATGTGGAGCGTGCCCGCCGGGATCATCGGCGGCCGCATCTACTTCGACATCACCACCCCGGCCTACATCCCGCACGTCTGGTACGGCGTGCTCGCGGTGTGGGACGGCGGCCTGGGCATCTGGGGCGCGATCCCGGTGGCGGTGCTGGTCGGCGGCTGGCGGATCCGCCGGTTCGGCGGCAGCTTCATCATGGCCATGGACGCGGTGGCGCCGGCGCTATTGGTGGCCCAGGGCCTGGGCCGGATCGGCAACTACTTCAACAAGGAGCTGTTCGGCGGCCCGACCAGCCTGCCGTGGGGGCTGGCCATCCCGCCCGGCTTCCGCCCGGCCGGGTACGCCCAGTTCGCGTTCTTCCAGCCCACGTTCTTGTACGAGCTGATCTGGGACTTCGCACTGGCCGCGTTCCTGGTCTGGCTGGGCCACCACCGCAAGATCTTCGCCCCGGGCCTGTTCGCGCTGTACGTGGCCGGCTATTCGGCGTTCCGGATCTTCGAGGAGTCGCTGCGGGTCGACCCGTCCCAGCACTTCCTGGGCCTGCGGCTGAACATGTACGTGGCCATCGGGCTGACCCTGGTCGGCCTGGGCTGGTTCGTGTTCATCCAGCGCCGGGGCCACCGGCGGGCCGCGGCCGGCCAGCCCGCGCCGGAACTGGCCGCGGGCAACGCCCAGCCCGGCTACCTGGCCCGGGACACCCAGGCCGACGGCGTACTGAGCGAGGCCGGTGCGGCCGCCGACGACCCGGAGGCCGAGCCCGCCGTCGGCACGGCGGACCCAGCATCCGATCCAGCGGCGGATCCCGCCGCTGAACCGGAGGAGCCGGCCGGAAAGTCCTCCGCCGACTGAGTCACACTCGCGGGCGCTGCGTCGTCATACAGCTGAGAACAAAATCAGCGAGGAGATGACGATGGAAGCCCGACTCAACCTGTTCGGCAGCCCGCAGGCCATGAAGTTCGTCAAGCGCTTCAACGCGGCGGCCACGACGATGACCGACTCGGGTCTGCCCGAATCCACCCAGGAACTGGTGAAGCTGCGGGCCAGCCAGATCAACGGCTGCGGTATGTGCACCGACATGCACTACAAGGACGCCGTGCACGCGGGCGAGGACCCGCAGCGGCTCAACCTGGTCGCGGCCTGGCGCGAGGCCACCGTGTTCACCGAGGCCGAGCGGGCCGCGCTGGAACTGGCCGAGCAGGGCACCCGCATCGCGGACGCCGCCGGGGGCGTGAGTGACGAGGTGTGGGCCAACGCGGCCAAGCACTACGACGACGACCAGCTCATGGCGCTGGTGGTGACGATCTCGGTCATCAACACCTACAACCGGCTGAACGTCATGCTGCAGGTGCCCGCGGGCAGCTACCAGCCGGGCCAGTTCACCCAGCTGTAAACGTGAGGTGGCCCCTGTCCGGATCGGCGGGGGCCACCTGCATCGGCTGGCTCAGGCCGGGACGGTCGCGGCCGGGGCGCCGGAGGCCGCCGCCCGGACCCGCCACCAGTCCTGCCCCTGCTCGGGCAGCGTGTAGATCGGGTCGTAGTACGGGTACTCGCGGCTGATGGCCAGCTCGTCGTTGGCCTCGACCGCGGTGCGGTAGTTCTTGGTCCAGTACGAGATGCCCCGGTCGGTGTCGTACCGGGACACCTGGTGCACCCAGCGCTTGCCCACGTAGGGCACGTCGCAGACCACCCGCGGGGTGGCGAAGCCGGGCAGGTAGCCCATGATCTGGTGCTGCAACTCCTGGGCCTCGGCCACGGAAAGCCGCCAGTGCTCGCTGCCCGGGATCATGTCGCACATGTAGAAGTAGTAGGGCATGATCTTGGCCTCGTCGAGCAGGGCGAAGCACAGGTCCAGCAGGGCGGGCACGCTGTCGTTGACCCCGCGCAGCAGCACACCCTGGTTGCGGACGTCCCGGATACCGGTGTCGAGCATGGCCCGCGCCGCCTTGGCCACCAGCGGGGTGACCGACTGGGCGCTGTTGACGTGGGTGTGGATGGCGATGCTCACGCCCCGGCCGGAAGCCGTGGCCGCCAGCCGGGACATACCCGCCCGCACCTCGTCGGACAGCCAGTGCTGGGGCAGGCCCATCAGGGCCTTGCTGGCCAGCCGGATGTCACGGACCGAGTCGATCTCGAGCAGGGAGGCGACGAACTCCTCCAGCCGGGGCCAGGGCAGGTTGGCCACGTCGCCGCCGGAGACCACCACGTCCCGCACGCCGGGGGTGCGGCGCAGGTAGTCGATCATGGCGCCGAGCCGGTCCGGCCGGGTCAGGGTGAACTTGTGCTTGTCGGCGGTCGGGGTGGGGTTGCCCACCAGGTCCATCCGGGTGCAGTGCCCGCAGTACTGCGGGCAGGTGGGGAGCACCTCGGCCAGCACCTTGGTCGGGTACCGGTGGGTCAGGCCCTCCACGGCCCACATCTCCGCCTCGTGCAGCGAGTCCCGCTGCGCGTACGGGTGCGAGGGCCAGTCGGTGCGGCGGTCGCTGAAGACCGGGATCATGTAGCGGCGCACCGGGTCGGCGTAGAAGGCGTCGGTGAAGCCCGGATCCGAGGAGGCCGTCGTGGGCGCCATGGTGTTCAGCATCTGGGGCGGCACCAGCATGGACATGGTGGCCCGGGACCGCTGGTCCTGCTCCAGGTCAGCGAAGAACGTCTCGGCCAGGCCCTCGCCCATGACCTTGCGCAGCTGGCGTGCGTTCTTCACGCAGTGGGCGCGCTGCCACTGCACGGACTCCCAGTCGGCGGTGCTGACGTCCGCCCAGCCCGGGAAGCGCCGCCAGTCCGGCTCGGTGAGCTCCTGTCGCTGGTACACGTACGGCTGGTCGATCACGCGGGCCTCCCCGATGCTAGATGCAGTGGATAATCCTCTCTGGCATCCACGTTAGACGAAAAAATTTCGGGATTGAACCACCTGGCAGGAGAATTTCTCGTTACCTGTGCCACGGATGCTCCTTTACCCGCGCGCGGAAGGGGCAGGTCAGCCGGCGTAACGGTTCGGCGGCAAATCCCGGCCGGAACGGCTCGTGGCCAGGGCCGACAAGCCCGCCGCCGGGTGGCCAGTGCCCTGTCCGGAGGGTGCCTGACTGGTGACGTTCCGGGGGGTTGACATCGATGGGACAAGGGGTAAATTGCTGCCCACGGTCCAGACCCGGGCGGGCTGGCCGGAGTGTTCAGGCCCGCCGTGATCTGGCCCGCATCGGGGCGGGGGACGCTTGCAGCCAGCCGTTTTTCTGCCCGGTGCGGTAACAGGGCTGCCACACAGCACCTGCTGGACGGGGGGTTGGGCTTGGGAAAGGATCCGGGCGCCCAGTAGACAACGGAGGCCGAGCTCGTTGCCGGCGGGACGGCCCCCGGTCCGAAGGTGCCGTCCGGATCCTTTTCCTTCCCCCGGAACCGGGTACAACTCCCGGTGAGGGGCTACTCAGCCCCGAACGGGCACAGACGCCCCCAGACGGCATCGTCGCCGCCGTCCTGCCCGCGCCACGCGCCGGGAACCCCCGGCTCACCGCGGACGTTGGACAGGCCTCAGGCCGATATCCTGATCGGCCTACACCAGCGGACCTTGAGCCAGGCGAAGGGCAGGGAGCGTGGCAGAGCCCACTTCACCCATCGAGCGGGTTGCCGTCGTCATGCCGACGTATGAGGAGCGGCAGAATCTGGAGTCGATCTCCAGCCGGCTGCGCGCCGCGGTGCCCCACGCCGACCTGCTGGTAGTCGACGACAACAGCCCCGACGGCACCGGCGACCTGGCCGACAAGCTGTCCGAGGCTGACTCGCACATCCAGGTGCTGCACCGGACGGACAAGGCCGGGCTCGGGCCCGCCTACATCGCCGGGTTTCGCTGGGCCCTGGAGCGCGGGTACGACGCCGTGGTGGAGATGGACGCGGACGGCTCGCATCAGCCTGAGCAGTTGCCGCAGCTCCTGGCCGCCCTGGACGGCGCGGACGGTGTGATCGGGTCCCGCTGGGTGCCGGGCGGGCAGCTGCTGAACTGGCCGCGGTCGCGCGAGGTGCTGTCCCGCGGCGCCAACGTCTACACCCGGATCATGCTGGGCCTGGACATCAAGGACGCGACCGGCGGCTACCGGGCCTACCGGGCCTCGGCGCTGCGGGCGATCAGCCTGGACACGGTGGAATCAGCCGGGTACTGCTTTCAGATCGACCTGACCCTGCGCATGGTGCGGGCGGGCCTGCGCATCGTGGAGGTTCCGATCACGTTCGTGGAGCGGGAACGCGGCGCGAGCAAGATGAGCCGCGCGATCATCGGGGAAGCGTTCCTGCGGGTCGCCCAGTGGGGCGTGGCCAGCCGGCTGGGCCGGCGGCACAAGTGACGTACCGAAGTAACTGACTACCCAGTCTGACGTCCCGGGGAGATGGCTGGAGCAGGCGTTAACGGGTCGCCTGCCCAGCTCCTCGCGTCGTCGGTTCGTCCTCTTTTCAGGCGCTCTTGCGCTGACGGGTCCGGCGGGTCTCACTCTCGGACGGAGCCGGGGCGCCGCGGCGGCCCCGGATGACCTCGAGTCGTTCCGCCAGCACCGCTTCGAGATCATCGACAGTTCGCCGTTCGAGCAGCATGTCCCAGTGGCTGCGCGGCGGCTTGACCTTCTTCGGAGCAGGTGACTCGCCCGTCGCCGCGAAGGCGACAGCACCACAGACCCGGCACTCCCAAGTTGGGGGGAGTTCCGCCTCTGCGGCGAAGGGCACGGTAAAGTGGTGGCCCTTGGGGCAGTCGAAAGCGACCTCCTGCCGTGGGGCGAGGTCGGTGTTGCGGTCGTTCTCATAGCTCGTGGATCCGAGCCGGGTACCGCGTAGTGCGCGTTCGGCCATTAGGGTGCTGCCTCCCAAGCGCTCAGCCGTCTTGGTTTCTCAACGCCGAATACGCGGACAAGATTCCCGGTTACGCTCCGATCCAACCCTGTTAGCGTGCCGGAAAAGAACGGGGAGCGCTTACCCGGGGCGAAAACGCCCTTTTCAGGCCGCCGGGACCCCGGGCCGGACCCTGCCGGAGCCCGGCTGAGCGGGCGCTCAGTTCTGGTTCCAGAGGCCCCGCCCGGTCAGCACCTCGCGCAGCAGCACGGTCTGGTCGGTCATGATGCCGTCGGCGCCCAGGTCCAGGGCCCGTTCCATGTCGGCCCGCCGGTTCAGGGTCCACACGTGCACCTGGAGGCCGGCGTCGTGGGCCTGGCGCACGAACGCCGGGGAGGCGATCTGCAGCGGCACCTGGGCGCAGTGCACGCCGGTGCGGGCCAGCTTGGCCGCGAGCGCTTCGCCGAACCGGGGCAGGCCGCCGGTCATTCGCAGGGCGGCCACTCCGGCCGGGGACAGCGCCATGCACACCGGCCGGTCGAGCAGGATCCGGGCCGCGTGCAGCCGCCGGGCCGAGAACGAGGTCACGCACACCCGGTCCCAGGCCCGGGTGCGGCGGAGCACCTCCATCATGGGCTGGATGGCGGGCACGTCCTTGAGGTCGACGTTGAACCGCAGGTCCGGCCAGGCCATGATCAGGTCCTCGATGAGCGGGATCTCCTCGGTGCCGTTGATCCGGGCCGCCGATACGTCCCGGTACGGCAGGCGGGAGATCCGCCCCCGGCGGTCGGTGACCCGGTTCAGGGTGCGGTCGTGGAAGGCCAGCAGGATCCCGTCCTGCGTGGCCCTGGTGTCGGTCTCCAGGTGGGTGTAGCCCAGGCTCACCGCGTGTTCGAACGCGGCCCAGGAGTTTTCCGGCTGATGCGCGGCGCCCCCGCGGTGCGCGAAGGCGATCGGGAGCGCACGGTCGAGGTAGGCGACGGGGCGGCGTTGTTCAACGTCTGCTCGCAGCACAGCCCCCAGTATCAGCGGCTCGTGAGTACCGTAGGTAAACAGCGTAGTTCATCTCGCTGAGCTTTAGGTGTCGGCTTCAGGTGCCCGCCGGCCCGCCTCAGGTACCGGCTGGCCTTGCCTTATCCCACTCGCGGCGGCGGGTATCGGCCAGCGCGATAGCCGCGGCCACGGCTACGTTCAGTGATCCCACCCGGCCGACCTGGGGAATGTAGGCGGCGCTGTCCACCACGTCGAGCAGGGCGGGGGAGCAGCCGTGGTCCTCGTTCCCGATGGCCAGGCACACGTCCCCGTCCAGTGGGGCGTCGAACAGCGGCGTGGCCCCGGCGGCCAGCTCGATGGCCACCACGCGCAGGCCCGCCGCGGACGCGGCCCGGGCCGCGTCGGCCGGGGCGTCGATCCGGTCCCAGGACAGGAACCGCTCGGTGCCCAGCGCCGTCTTGCGCACCGAGGGATGGTCCAGGGGCGTGCTGTTGCCGCACAGCCAGACGTGCTCGACGCCGAACGCGGCCGCTGACCGGACGATCGAGCCCACGTTGAACGGCTGGGTGACCGAGTCCAGCAGCAGGGCCACCCGGGCCTGGGTGCCGCGCCGCCAGGTCCGGTTGAGCCGCTTGACATCGGTCGGCCGCAGCTGCCGGAACCGGCGCTCGGGTTCGCTCACGAGACGTCCCCGGGCTGGGTGATGTGCAGCAGCCGGTAGCCGCCCCGGGCCGCGGCCCGGTTCACGGCCCAGCCCTGCTCCTGCAGCCACCGGTGCAGGGAGTCCGCACCCAGGTGCCGCTGCACCACGGCCCAGGCGGCCGCGCCGGGGTCCAGCCGGGGCAGCCAGCGGGCCAGCAGCTCGTGCAGGGCCTGCTTGCCGATGCGGATGGGCGGGTTGGACCAGATCCCGGCGAACGAGGCCGGCAGGGCCGGGTCGTCCGGCAGCGAACAGCGCACGTTGCCCAGCCCGGCGTTCTCGGCGTTGCGGGCACACAGGTCCAGGGCCCGCTGGTTCACGTCCACCGCCCACACGGTCGCGTCCGGGGCCCGGGCCGCCAGCACCAGCGCGATCGGCCCGTACCCGGCGCCCAGGTCGAGCAGGTCGCCGGTGGCCGGGGGTGCGGCCGCCTCGTCCAGCAGCAGCCGGGTGCCCGCGTCGAGCCGGGTGGGGGAGAACACCCCTGAGTCGGTCTCCAGCTCCAGGTGCACGTCGCGCAGCAGCACGTGCACCGAGCCGGGCCGGTGTGCCGTGCCCGGCTGCGCCGTGAAGTAGTGGTCGCTCACAGTGTTGGCCCGCTCGCCTTCGGCTCGCTCAGACTGTCCGCACGGGTGCGGGCCGGTCCGCGGCGGCGGCTTCGGCGGCCAGGGCCGGGTTGATGTAACGCCGGGTCATCCAGCGCTCGACCACGAACGTGAGCACGGGAATGGTGCCGGCCAGCAGCACGACCAGGCTCTTGTCTGGGCGCAGCCGCAGCTTCCAGACCAGGTGGGCCGCGGTGACCAGGTAGATGATGTACAAGATGCCGTGTACGGTGCCGACCACGTTGACCAGGGCCGGGTACCCGGCGATCTGCAGCGGGATGCCGACAAAGCACAGCACCATCAGGACCACACCGGTGATGTAGGCCATCACCCGGTACCGGAGCACGATTCCACGCACCGGTGCTACCTCCGCGGGGGGATTATGGGGCGGCTGTCGCGGGCGCGCTACCGGCCGCTGTTCTCCGCCTTGCGATTGAGCTTGGCCAGGTAGGCGTTGTATTCGGCCAGCTCGGGGTCGTAGACCTCGACTACGCCGTTCATACTACCCGTTGTAGTGCCTTCGGCGTTGTACGCGCCGTCGGGCAGGTACACCTGGTCGGGCGGGGCCACCTTGCCGGTGCGGATGCGGTACTCGTCCCGGATCGTCTTGCCCCAGAACACCGCGCCCAGCAGCGCGAACAGCGGCCACTCGAACGTGTAAGCCCAGGACAGCGCGTTCCCGGCCAGCGCCCGGTGCAGCTGCCAGTCACCCAGCCAGAACATGCCCCAGAACGCCACCACCGCGAACGCGTGCCAGGCCAGCCAGCGGGGCCCGACCAGGAACCGCCACGTCGCCCACGTCCCGGCCTTGGTCATGGATCGAGCGTACCGTGGCCAGCACTTCGGGGATAATCGGCGCATGGCGCTGGCGGAGGGGATCTGGTCCCGGTGGGACGGAGTATCGATGCGTATTCCAGGCCGGCTGGATGAACTGCAGGGCCCGCATACCGGCATCGTGGTGCTGCCCGTGCACCTGACCTGGCACGGCCTGCGCGAGTTCGACGTGGCCAAGGACGAATCCCGGCTGGTGCTGTACAGCATCCTGCTCGGCCAGGGCCGCCGGGGTGACCTGGCCCGGTTCGTGAACGCGGCCCGGCTGGCCGAGGACTGGCCGAGCCTGGCCGAGGTGCTCAGCCGCCGGATCCGCCGGGCCTGCGAGCGGCGCCTGGGCCTGCCTTCCTCCGCGACCTGACTGACCCACCTAACTAAAGTGGTGTCATGCGCAAATACGTGATCATGGGGGTCCAGGGGAGCGGCAAGGGCACCCAGAGCCAGTTGCTGGCTCGTGACTTCGATCTCGTGCACATCAGCGTCGGGGACATCTTCCGCTGGAACGTGCAGAACCACACCAAGCTGGGGGCCCAGGTCCGCCGCATCATGGCCGAGGGCAACCTGGTCAGCGACGAGATGGCCGAGTCCGTGGTCCGGGACCGGCTGACCCAGCATGACTGGAACTACGGTTTCATCATCGACGGGTTCCCGCGCAGCCGCAGGCAGGCCCTGTTCTTCCTGGAGAGCTACGACATCGACGGGGTCATCCACCTCGACCTGCCGGACAGCGAGGTCCGCCGCCGGGTGCTGTCCCGCCGGCTGTGCGCCAACTGCGGCATGGACTACAGCACCCTGGCCAGCAGCCCGCATGAGGCCGGGCAGTGCGATTCCTGCGGCGGTCAGCTGACCACCCGCGAGGACGACAACGAGCAGGCGCTGACCGTCCGGCTGAAGGACTACCACGAGAAGACCAATCCGGTCCTGGACCTGTTCCGGGGCAAGGAGTACGTGATCACCGTCGACGCCCGGCCCGACCCGAACACGATCCAGCAGGAGATCCGGCTCAAGCTGGGCCTGCCGCCGCTGACCGAGAAACCCCAGGAAGAACCCGAGGAGAAATAGTGCGCGACATCGCGGTCTTCAGCGGGAGCGCCCATCCCCAACTGGCCCGTGAGATCTGCCTCAACCTGGGCGTACCGCTGCACCCGGTGCGCATCCAGCGGTTCGCCAACGACTGCCTGGAGGTCCAGCTCCAGGCGAACTGCCGCGAGCGCGACGTCTTCCTCATCCAGCCGCTGGTCGAGCCGGTGCAGGAGCACCTGGTCGAGCTGCTGCTGATGGCCGACGCGGCCCGGGGAGCCTCGGCCGCCCGGGTCTCCGTGGTGATGCCGTACTACGCCTACGCCCGGTCGGACAAGAAGGACGAGCCGCGCATCTCGATCGCCGGGCGGCTCATCGCCGACCTGCTGGTCGCGGCGGGGGCGGACCGGGTGCTGACCATGACCCTGCACTCGCCGCAGGTGCACGGGTTCTTCTCGGTCCCGGTCGACCACCTGAACGCGCTGCGCGAGCTGGCCGCGCATTTCCGGGTCCGGGACCTGTCCAACACCGTGGTGGTGGCGCCGGACCTCGGCTACGCCAAGAGCGCGGCCGCGTTCGCCCGCCGGCTCGGCCTGCCGCTGGCCGCGGGCTCGAAGGAACGGCACGGCGACGACTCGGTGACGATCAGCGCCATCATCGGTGACGTGAACGGCCGGGACGTCATCGTCATCGACGACGAGATCGCCCGCGGCACCACCTTGATGGAGCTGCTGGCCCGGCTGCGGGAACAGGACGTGCGGTCCGTGCGCATCGCCTGCACGCACGGGCTGTTCGCCGACGGCGCGCTGGGCAAGCTGGCCGCCCAGCCCGACGTGGCCGAGGTGGTGTGCACGAACACAGTGCCCATGCCGGACCACAAGCGCGACCCCAAACTGAAGGTGCTGTCGATCGCCTCGGCCATGGCCGAGGCCATCCGCCGCATCCACAACGGCGAGTCGGTCAGCTCCCTGTTCGATATCCCTTGATCTTTGCGGGCGCAGCCCGCGTTGGGGGGTCTGGGGGCTTAGCCCCCGAGGCCAGCAGCGATATCGACGATCCAGGCCAGCACGAACGCCTCTTCGTGCCAGGCGTCGTAGCGGCCGCTGCGCCCGCCGTGGCCGGCGTTCATCTCGGTCTTGAGCAGGAACGGGCCGCCGCGGGTGCCGGCCTGCAGCCGGGCGATCCACTTGGCCGGCTCGCGGTACAGGACCCGGGTGTCGTTCAGGCTGGTGATGGCCAGGATGGGCGGGTAGCTGGCCGCCTGCACGTTCTCGTACGGGGTATAGGACTTCATGTACCGGTACACCTCGGGGTCGTGCAGAGGGTCGCCCCACTCCTCCCACTCGGTCACGGTCAGCGGCAGCGACGGGTCCAGGATCGAGGTCAGCGCGTCCACGAACGGCACCTGGGCCACGATGCCCGCGAAGGCCTCCGGAGCCAGGTTGACCGAGGCGCCCATCAGCAGGCCGCCCGCGGACCCGCCCCGGGCCACCAGCCGGCCCGCCGAGGTCCAGCCCTGGTCGGCCAGGTGCCGGGCGCAGGCCACGAAATCGGAGAACGTGTTCTTTTTGTGCAGCATCTTGCCGTCGTCGTACCAGGTCCGGCCTAGTTCGCCGCCGCCGCGGATGTGCGCGATCGCGTACACGAAGCCCCGGTCCAGCAGCGACAGGCGGGCGATGGAGAAGTACGGGTCCATCGAGATCTCGTAGCTGCCGTAGCCGTAGATCAGGCCGGGCGCGCTGCCGTCCCGGGGCGTGCCGCGCCGGCACACCAGCGAGATCGGCACCTTGGTCCCGTCGGGGGCGGTGGCCCACTCCCGGAACTGCTCGTAGTCCTCGGGCCGGTAGTCACCCTGACCAGGCAGGGACAGCACCTGCTGCTGGCGCCGGAGCACCAGCTCGCCGGTGGCCATGTCGCAGTCGTAGACCGAGTCCGGGGTGACCAGCGAGGCGTAGTGCAGCCGGTACTGGGTGGCGGCCGGGTCGGGGGTGCCGCCGGGGGAGACGGTATAGACCGGCTCGGGGAAGTTCACGTCGTGCTCGCTGCCATCGGCCCGGATGATCCGCAGCCCGGTCAGGCCGTCGCGGCGGTAGTACACGACCAGGAAGGCGGTGAAGGCGGCCACGTCCAGCAGCCGGGTGCTGTCCTGGCCCGGGATGAGCGTGGTCCACCGGGCCGGGTCCTCGACCGGCGCCTCGGCCAGGGTGAAGTTGACCGCCCCGTCGTTGTGCAGGATCAGCAGCCGCTCGGTGCCGTCGGCGAACGCCTGGTGCTCGACCTCATACTCCAGGCCGGGACGGCGCGGGGTCACCACCCGCGGCTCGCCCTGCGGGTCGGCCGCGTCCAGCAGCCACACCTCGCTGGTCACCTTGCTGGAGGACGCGATCATCAGGAACCGCTGGCTGCGGGTCAGCCCGACCCCGACCCAGAACTTCTCGTCCGCCTCCTCGAAGATCACCGTGTCTTCGGTGTGCGGGGTACCGACCAGGTGCCGCCACACCCGCCACGGCCGCCAGGCGTCGTCCACGGTCACGTAGAACAGGGCGCTGCCGTCCAGCGACCAGGCCGCCCCGTAGAACGTGTTCGGGATCTCGTCCGGGGCCTGCTCCCCGGTGTCCAGGTTCTTGATCCGCAGCGTGAACCGCTCGTCACCCGCGAAGTCGGTGGAGTAGGCCAGTTGCTTCCCGTCCGGGCTGACGCTGAAGGCGCCCAGGGAGAAGAAGTCCTTCCCGGCCGCCAGCTCGTTCCCGTCCAGCAGGACTTCCTCGCCCGGCAGGGCCGCGCCGTCGGCGGCGATGGGCGGGCCGTCATCGTCCGGCCGGACCGCGCGCCGGCAGTGCAGCGCATACTGCTGGCCTTCGATGGTGCGGGCGTAGTACCACCAGCCACCCTTGCTGGCCGGGACGGTGAGGTCGGTCTCCTGGGTTCGGCCCTTGATTTCACCGAAGATGGTGTCCCTGAGTCCCGACTCGCCGGTGGTGAGCGCCTCGGTGTAGTCGTTCTCGGCGTTCAGGAACGCGATCGTGTCCGGGTCGTCCTTGGCCGCCAGCCAGGCGTAGGGGTCGTTGACGGTGTCACCGTGGAAGGTGCGGCCGAACGGGACCTGCTTGGCCTGCGGCGGCGCGGGTGCGTCCGGCGCGCTGGCCAGTTCCCGGATCGAAGCGGTGATTCCCGCGGGGCCGGTGCTGGCTGGGCTGGTGGTGGAGTCCGCACTCATGGTTCTGAGCTTACTGAGATGCGGGCCAGCGGCGCCCGTTACGATCGGCGGCATGCCGGACGAACTGGGCGCGACCGCGCATACCTTCCGTTCCGGGCTGCGGGGCCTGATCGGTGACCCGGCCGTTCCGTTGCCGGCCATCGGCCGCTGGCTCGATGAACTCGGCCACCAGGCTCAGCTGCGGGGCAGCCTGCGGCCGGTGCTGATGCTGCGCGTGGCGTTCGCCTTGGACATCGGCGACTACCTGGCTGCGTCCGCGCACCTGGCCGCGGCCCTGGCCGCGCCGCCTGACTCCACGGCCGGCTGCGCGGCCTGCGAGCGCGGCGACGCGGGCCGGTGGCGGGCCGCGCTGGGCGATGACGACGGTGCCCTGGAGCAGTGGGCGCCGGTGCTGGACGGGACCCTTGGCTGCGCCGACGAACCCGGCCAGGTGCTGGCCCGTGCGCTGCTGCCGCTGACCCGGGCCGGCCGGCTGGACGAGGCTCGCGGCGCCTATCTGCGCGGGTACTCCCTGGTCCGGGGGCACCTGGCCGGGCGGGCCGCGGTCGGCCGCCATATCGAGTTCTGCGCGCTGACCGGGAACGAGGCCCGGGGCCTGGCCATCCTCGCCGAGCACGCGGACTGGCTGGCCGAACCCGACGCCGATGCGCCCGGTCCCGGGGATGCACTGTCGTGGCTGGAGTTCGCGACCGGGGCCTGCGTGCTGCTGCGCCGCCTGGTCGCCCTGGGCCATGGCGGCCTGCCCGTGGGCGGCGGCACTGCCGCGGGCCGGCTGGCCCTGCTCGAGAGTGAGATCCGGTTCCTGTGCGACCGCTACGGCGTCCGCAACGGCAACGCCGCGCTGCGCGAACAGGTGACGGCCCGGCTGGCGCAGGAGCCGCTGACCGAGGCCCTGCCCCTGGGCGCCCCGTCCCGGCTGCCCGCGCCTCCCGCGGCTGACCAAGCCGCTGAGGAGCCCGGGGACAGCCTCGATGACCTGATCAAGCGGGCCCGGCAGCTGCGCGACGACCGGCACCCGCACACGCGCCAGGCCTGGGAGCAGGTGGCGGCCAGCGGCCAGGATCTGCCGCCCGACGTGGCGGCCGAGCTGGCCCGGCAGCGGGCCGGAGCGCTGGCCGAACACGATCCGCGGGCCGGCCACCAGGCGCTGCTGGCCGCGGCGGCCCAGCTGGCCGCCGTGGGTGATGAGGCTCGCGCCCGCGAGGCCCGGGCCGCTGCGGCCCTGGCCCAGGCCCAGGCGGGCGACGTCGACCGGGGTGGCCCGGCCCTGGACGCGGTCATCGCCGACGCGGACGCCGCGTTCGACCGCGAGGACTTGACGCCGCGGCAGTACCTGATCGTGCGGCGGGCCCGTGCCCTGCTGGCCTTCCAGGCCGCGGCGGCCGGTCCGGCCGACTCGGTCGAGGCGGTCGAAGCGATCGCCGCCGAGCTGGCTGAGGCCGAACGGCTCGGCGTCCCCCGCTACGCGGCCAACTACCGCGACCTGCTGGCCCAGCTGGCCATCCGCCGGGGTGACCCCGGGCAGGCCCGCACCCACCTGGACCAGGCCCGCCAGCTGTACCTGGACGCCGGGGAGCCGTGGTACGCGGCCCGCGCCGAGGGCCGGGCGGCCCAGGTCGCGCTGACCACCGGTGACGCCAAGGCCGCCGAAGACCTGGTCCGGGACGCCCTCAGCCACGGCGGCGACCTGCTGGTGCCCGCGCAGGCGGCCGGGTTGCAGGCGATGCTGGCCGACGCCCTCGGCGCCCAGCCGGGCCGGGAACCCGATGCCGTCGACGCGGCCCTGACCGCGGCCGCCCAGTGGGCTGCACTGCGGGACGGCCGGTCCCCGCGCGACGCGGTGCACCAGGTATTCCAGGCCGCCCGGGCCTACGGCCGGGCCGGCCGCCACGGCGAGGCGGTCAGCCTGTTCACCGAGGTGATGCCCTACGTCGAGGTCCCCTACGAGTCGGCCCAGGTCGCTTTGGCCCATGACCAGTACGGGCAGTCGCTACGGGCGGTGGGGCGACCCCAGGAAGCGGCCGGGCAGTTCCGGCAGGCGGCCGAGATCTACGCCGGGCTCGGTGACGTGGTGTCCCGGGTCCGCTGCCTGCGTTCGGCGGCCTGGATGGAGGGCTCGGCCGAGTCCATGCGGGCGGTCGTGGCCGAGCTGGCCCAGCTGGCGGCCCTGGCCCCCGACGAGGACGCCGAGCTGCTGGCTGGGGAGCTCAGCGCCAGCCGCGCCGAGCTGGCCCAGCTCCGCGCCGAGCACGGCATAGCGGTGTAGGGAACCCCCGGGTCACAGCCCCATGATGTGGGGCGCGGCCGCCAGCGAGCGCAGCCGCCCGGCCGGATCGGTGACCAGCCGCCGCTTCTCCTGGTCGATGACCCCGCTGACCGTGGTCACCTCGGCGGCCAGCTCGCCGTCGCCGGGACGGGTGAACTCCTGCCGGACCCGGTAGGTCTTGCCCTCGCCCCACACGAACTCGCAGCCGACGTCGACCTCGTCGCCGTCCCGCAGTTCGCGCAGGAACCGCACGTTGGCCTCCAGGTTCACCGGGCCCAGGCCCGCGCCGACCATCACCTCGAACGGCAGGCCCGCGGCCCGCAGGCACTCCCACCGGGCGTGCTCGGCGTAGTGCAGGTAGTGGGCCCAGTTCAGGTGCCCGTTGACGTCGAGCTCGTAGCCCCGGACGGCGACCCGGACGCGGAAGGGTTCATTCATCTCTGCCGAGCCTACCGAGCGGGTCTGACACCATGATGGCGTGAATGGGCACCTGATCCGGATCGACGGAACCGCCGACGAAGACTTCAAGCCGGACGACGTCGAACGGGCGCTGCACAACGACGAGATCCTCTGGCTGGACCTGCATGACTCCAGCGACGAGAGCCTGGCCCTGCTGCGCGACGTGTTCCACATTCACCCGCTCGCGGTCGAGGACGCGCTGGAGTTCGGGCAGCGGCCCAAGATGGAGGACTACGAGAACTTCGTCTCGATCGTGTTCTTCGGGGCCAACTCGGTCGGCCAGCCCATGATCGAGGTGCATCTGTTCTTCGGCGAGAATTTCCTGGTCACGCTGCACCGGGAGCCCTGCGTGGCCTTCGACGGCATGCGGACCCAGTTCGCGCGGCACCACACCAACCTGGGCGCCCGGATCATCGTGCTGCACCACGTGCTGGACAGCCTGTCCGACAGTGTCTTCCCGATGCTGGCCTCGTTCGACGACAAGGTCGACGCCATTCAGGACGAGATCCTGGTCAAGGCCGAGCGGGAACACCAGGAGTCGCTGTTCGCGCTCCGGCGCTGGCTGAGCGACGTGCGCAAGATCGTCGCCCCGCAGCGGGACATGCTCAACGCGCTGCTGTCCCAGCGGATCGACCTGCCCGGCCTGAACAAGGAGAGCGAGCCGTACTTCCGGGACCTGTACGACAACATGATCAAGATCAACGACCTGGTCGACAGCCACCGGGACCTGGTGTCCAGCACGATGGACAGCTACGTCGCGCAGGGGGTGAACCGGCAGAACGACGTGATGAAGCAGCTCACCATCATGGCCACGATCTTCCTGCCGTTGACCTACCTGACCGGTTTCTTCGGCCAGAACTTCGGCTGGCTGGTCAACTCGATCGGATCCTGGGAAGAGTTCTTCGGTATCGGGATTGGCACCGAAGCCGTCGCCGTGATCTTCCTCCTGCTCTTGTTCAAGCGCCGCGGCTGGCTCTAGGTCCCGCCGCGGCGCCCGGGCGCCCTCACTTCTCGTAGGACAGGTGGATGCCTGCGGGCACCAGGGTGCTGGACCGGGCGAACACGTCGTCCAGATACTTGGCCATGTCCGAGCTGAACTCGGCGCCGGGGGAGTTTTCCGCGGTGAGCCGGACGATCGCCGACGGCTGGCTGCCGAAGGCCAGGGCCAGGCCCTGCAGGGTCTGGGTGCCGTGACTGTGGAACGGCGCCGGGTGGTAGACCGTGATGCCTTCCGGCACCTTCTCCTTGTCGGCCGCGAACACTCCGTTGAGGTAGTCGGCCATCCGCCCGGTGTAGACCGCGTTGGGTGAGTGCTCCGCGGTCAGCTGCAAGATCGTGGACACCGCGCAGTGCAGCTGGCGGGCCAGGGCGTCCAGGGACTTCCGCCCGTCGCAGGTGAAGACCGCGATGTCGGCGCCCGCGCGGATCCTCTTGGCCAGTTCGATGATGTCCGCTCGCTGCGCCTTGCGGGCGTCGCCGGGGCAATCGGGATGGTCACCCCACGACTTCCCGCCCATTCCGTGCCAGCCGAAGCCCTCGTCGCCGGGCCGATCGCTGAGCTGCATCGGGAACCGGCCGAC
>DATDIH010000224.1:0-8914 GCA_036521155.1 Streptosporangiaceae bacterium | reverse complement strand
CCGCGGCCAGGGGATCGGGGCCGTCCTGACCCAGGAGGCCATCCGGCTGGCCCAGGCCGTGGGCGCCCGCACCGTGGATCTGACCTCACGGCCGTCCCGGGACGCGGCCAACCGGCTGTACGAACGGCTCGGGTTCGAGCTACGGGACACCAAGGCCTACCGCTACGCCGAGCAGGCCTAGACGCCCACCGCCGCAACCTCACGGTGTCAGCCGCGGGCGACCCCGGCCCGCCGGCACCGGCCACGTTTGTCCCCAATGTTTCTTTTCCGGCACTCTCATGTACGTAGAGGGACCATTGCGTACATTGCGGCTGGGTCTCCCGCGCGGGATCAGGGCCCGGCGTGATCTCTGGGCTCTTGCGGTCCGGGGGCCGGGTGGCGTAGGGCGGAGCGCGGTCCGGGAGCGGAGGGTGGCGGTGTGAGCAGGCCGGGAGTGGAGCGGGGACCGGAGTACGGCCGGGGCTGGCCGGTCACGGTAGATGAAGGTGGCGGGGGAAAACGTCGCCGGCAATGGTGGCAGGCAGGCAGGCCGCGGCGCCGGGCCGGGGCGGGGCGACCAAGGCGGGCCGGGGCGGGGTGGCGATGCCGGGCCGGGGCCAGGCTGGGCAATGTACGCAATGGTCCCTTTGCCGACACTCTTATGTACGCACGGGGACCATTGCGTACCAAGACTGGACGGGCGGCCGGGCCCGGGGGCAGGCTCAGGCGGCGGCGTGGGCGCGGATGCGGTCGATCATGGCGTCGAGCACCGTGCGCAGGGCCACGGTGTCGTGCCGGACCTGGGTCATGAGCAGCCCGCCCTGCAGGGCGGTCAGGGTGGCCAGGGCCAGCGACTCCGGATCGGCGTCGGCCCGCAGCTCACCCCGCTTCCGCATGGCGATCAGACCGTCGCGGATGGCGGCCTGCCAGCGGGTGAAACCGGCGGCCAGGTCGGCGCGGGCTTCGGGATCGTGGTCGGCCAGCTCGCTGGTCAGTGAGCCGAGCGGGCAGCCGCCTGTACACCGGCGGGAGGACTGCACCTCGATGATGGCGTCGCGCCAGGCCTCCAGCGCCTCGAAGCTGTCCAGGCGGCTCAGCCACGGCTGCTGAGCATCCAGCACGGCCTCGGTCTGGACCGCGATCACCGCTCTGATCAGCGATTTCTTGTCGCCGAAGTAATGGTAGATCTGCGACGGGCTGATGCCGCCGGCCCGCTGCACGTGCTCGGTGGTGGTACCGGCCACCCCGTTGGCGAACATTAAGCCCGCCGCGAGGGTCAGGATCCGTTCCCGCGTGGCCCGCCCCTTGGGGGTCAGCTGGTGCGGCTGCTTGGCCTCCATCGGGGCAGTGTACGTCGCGGATTAGAGCCAGCGGTCCATTTTGCGACGATCAGTAGCAGACGGGTCACTCTCGATGACCGGCGTGTCAACCAAACGCGGTGCTCGCGCGACTAAGAGTAGCCAACGTCTCGCTTAGTAACTCATTAACTACTAATTGGAGTAGTTCGTGCCCGCATCGCAGCTCGTGGAGCTCGGGACCGCCCTGGTGGTCGCGGGCCTGCTGGCCACCGCCCTGCCCCGGGGGCGATACGGACTCCCGCTGGCGCTGCTGGCGGTGGCCAACCTGGCGGCCGGGGCCGGCAACCTGATCGGCGGCGACCGCTGGTCCGGCGCGGGCAACCTGGCCGCCGCGGGCTACCTGGCCGGGCTGTGGTGGTACGGCCAGCGGCAGCGGACCGCGGGTGACCCGGCCTGGCTGCGGGAGGCGATGGCCGCCGACGCCGCGGCCCGGCAGCAGCGCTGGGCCGAGCTCGGGCTGGACAACACTGGGCTGGATAACACTGGGCTGGATAACACTGACCAGCCCGAGAACGACGGCGAAGTCGCCTAGCCCTGGTCGATGCGGACCGTGTTGCCCGCGGGGTCACGCACGGCGGCGTCGCGGACGCCCCAGGGCTGGTTGGCCGGTTCCTGGAGCACCTCGACCCCGGCCGCGCCGGTGAGCTTGTCGAAGGTGGTGTCCAGGTTGTCCGAACGGAACTGGACCATGCCCAGCTCCCCCTTGGCCAGCAGGGCCGCGATGGCGTCGCCGTCTTCCTTGGACCGGCCCGCGTGCGGCTGGGACAAGACGATCTGGATCTCGGGCTGGCTGTCGGTGGCCAGCACGATCCACCGGAAGCCGTCGCGGGCGACTTCGTTGCGCACGGTGAGCCCGAGCGTGTCCCGGTAGAAGGCGAGGGCGGCGTCGGGGTCATCGACGATGACGTGCACGCCGCTGAGTGAAACGGTCATGGCCCGACGTTACGCGGGTGTGCTGGCCGACGCTTCTCCAGAACTGATCTCTTCGGCACTGATCTTTGCGACACGGTTCTTCGCGGCACGGTCCCGGGAATTGTCCTTGTCCCGGCGGGGCCGGTTCATCACCATCGTCTGGCAGGCGGGCAGCGGGCGCATCTCGTCGTGATTCCGGGCCCGGTAGACCGACGGCGTCTCGCCCACCAGCTCGGTGAAGCGGCTGGAGAAGGAGCCCAGGCTGGTACAGCCGACGGCGAAGCACACATCGGTCACGCTCAGGTCGCCCCGGCGCAGCAGCGCCTTGGCCCGCTCGATGCGCCGGGTCATGAGGTAGGAGTACGGCGTCTCGGAGTACGCCTCGCGGAAGCGGCGGCTGAAGTGCCCCGCTGACATCAGCGCCGTGCGGGCCAGGGCCGGGACGTCGAGCGGCTGAGCGTACTCGCGATCCATCCGGTCGCGGGCGCGGCGCAGTCGGCGCAGCTCATCCAGGTCGGCGTTCATGTTTCTATTGTGCCCCCCGGCTCCGACAACACGCCTTAGTTGCTGGTCGAGGACAGGGCGCGGTCGAGCAGGGTGTTCAGGGTGGGGGTGAGCGCGATGGCGGCGCCCCCGGCCAGCGTGGCCAGCGTGATGTACTGCCCCAGGCCGCCCGCCCAGTCCGGATTGGACAGCACCTGGGCGTTGATCACCGGGACCGCGGTGGCCAGCAGTACCGCCGTGCGGAGCACCAGGGCGACCCAGAACCCGTGGGCGACGGGCGCCTTGGTGACGGCCACGTGGATCAGGCGGGCCCAGATGAAGCCGCCGAACGCCGCCAGCAAGGCGAACAGGATGACGTCGTCGAGGTAGGGATACTCGGTGTGCACGTCCACCGCGATGTTGCCGCCCACCGCGCGCGGGTCGTTCAGCGCCACCGTCCCGGTGTAGCCGCCGAACCCGCTGACCTGCCGGTACCGGGGCGACGTGATCACGTACACGGTCACGTGGGCGCCGTCGTTGGTGACCCGGCCCCAGCTGGCGACCTGGTTCGCGGGCAGCGTCTGGCCATCGGAACGCACCAGGTCGCTGACGCTGGTGCACAGGTAGGTGCCGGGGGTCAGGGTGCCGTTCTCGATGCCCAGCGGGGCCGACTGACGCTGCACCAGGTCCCCGCCGCGGCCGACGAACAGGTTCATAGTCCCGGCCGTCCCGGACGCGTCGGTGACCTTGACCGGGTGGGCGGCCTTCTTCCCGGTGCAGGCCGAGGCGGGCACGGCCGTGGCCGGAGCCTGGCTGGCGGCCTGGGTGGCCGCCACCGAGGGGCCCCGGAAGTACACGAACAGGCCCCCGGCCGCCAGCAGGACGATGATGACGATGTTGGCGAACGACTCCCGGCGGTCCAGGAACCACTGCTGGAGCCGGTGCCACACCGACGGGCGCGGGGCTGGCGGCGGGGGAGCCGACGGGTGCGCGGACGCGTCCGGAGGCGGCTGGGTGGCGGGCGTGCCGGCCACCGGCGACGTTCTGGCCATGTTTGCGGGGGTCTGTGAGGAGTCAGGGGCCTGAGATGTGACTGGCCGCGTACGGGCCCTGACCGGCCGTCGGCCGCTAAGTTCACCCGCCCGTTATCAAGATTTTCTGGGAATCAGTCCCGCTCGTCCGGCGCGCAGAACCGGGCCAGTTGCCGGCGCAGCATGCGGTACTGGGTGGCGTAGCCCGACGATGCGGCGTGCTCGCGGTAGGAGATCGCGTCGTCGAGGGCGGCCATCAAGTGCACGAGCTGGGCCGGCGAGATCGACTGGGCCGGTGGCACACACCAGGCCAGCTCGACGTCGTGGCCGGCGTCAAACTGGGCCCGCGTGCCGTTCGGGGCCGGGTGCCCGCGCCAGTGCTGCCAGTCCCCATCGGGTCCGAACATCCCCACCCAGTGACCGCAGGCCGAGCAGTACGGGGCGGTGTCGTCGTCGAGCGCCCAGTGGCGGGGAGCGTCGCCGTCCTCGCTGCCGGTGCGGGCCGCCGTGGTGCCGATGGTCATCGCCGGGTTCCTCTCGCCAGGCCTGGTGCCGTGCTCTGCTACGAATAGAAAGACGCACTCAGGGGGTCCGGTAGTACATCGACCAGGGATTTGATGCCAGGACGTTACGCAATCGCCCCGGGCGAAATCATCCCGACACGCCGAGACCGGGTCACTCCGGCCCGGCGGCCGGGTGCTTCTCGTGCAGCAGCAACAGGGCGTAGGCGGCCAGGGTGGAATCGTCGGTGATCACGCCGTCGCGGACCATCTCCTCGAACCGGTCCCGTGTCACCCACTGCTGCCTCATGTCCTGCTCTTCCAGCTCGCGCTCGGGTGCCCCCATGGCCAGGCCGGTGGCCAGGAACAGGTGGCACGCCTGGTTGGTGGTGCCGTGCGAGCAGTGCAGGAAACCGAGCCTGGTCAGTTCCCGGGCGGTGAAGCCGGTCTCCTGGCGCAGTTCGAGCCGGGCCAGCTCGGCCGGCTCGCCGGTCTGGCCGGCCGGGAAGCCGCCCTGAGGGAACGACCAGGTACGCCGCTGGATCGGGTACCGGTACTCCTCGACCAGGTGGAACCCGCCGTTCTGGGCCGGGATGACCAGGGCGAAGTCGCGCTTTTCGACGACCGCGTACGTGCCCTGCGATCCGTCCCGGCGTTCGATCTGGTCTTGCCTCAGCCGGATCCAGGAGTCCTGGTAGACGACTCGGGAACCGAGGGTCCGGATGTCTGGTCGCTCGCGCTCGGTGGGCACGGGCCCCACGTTACTGGCGGCGGGGCTGGCGCTGGCGCTGGCGATTGCGGCAGCGGCTGCGGTGCCCGGCGGAGGCGATTCCGGATGGCGGCCACCCCCAGGGCGCCGCCCGCGGGCAGGGTGACCAGCGCGGGCAGCTGATAACGCCAGGAGAACTCGTACAGGTCGGCACCGAGCAGCGCGGTCACGCCGAGCCCGATGACCAGCAGGCAGACCAGGGCGGACGAGTTGTCGCCCCGGCGCCGTCCGGTGGCCACGCCGGCGACCCCGGCGATGAGGCTGACCAGCAGGAACGGTCCCGGAGTCCAGCCGCCGTGCAGCTGATAGTCGCGCAGGAAGACGGCCAGCGGCCGGACCGCGACCGGTGCGCCGCCACCGCCCGCGTTGGCGAACATCTGGGTGGCGGTGCTGCTGGTGATGGCCACCGGATAGAGCGGGTAGTAGTCCTGGAACTGCCAGCGCCAGATCGGTGTGTCACCGGGAGAGGTGTCCCTGGTCAGCGCGAACAGCTTCACCGCGTCCTGGCCGATGGCCACGGCCACCGGCAGCGGCTGCTGTTCCAGCACCGCGTACGACAACTGCTGGTCCGCGAACTGATGGGTGGCGCCACCGGGCAGGCTGGCCGTGTAAGCCGGCGAAGAAGGGTCGTTGACCAGGCCGTCGATGCCCATCAACCGCACCGTGGCCGGTGTCGGGCAGGCGGCCCGCGCGGCCGCGCTCACGTGCAGCGTGTCGCAGTCCGCGGCCGCCGCCACCCGCCCGTACAGCACCGAATTGCCCTGGGTGGACAGCTCGAAGCCGTTGTCCAGGTCAAGCGCCGAGTAGGCCATGTATCCCAGCACCGGGATCGCGAAGCTGACCGTGACCAGCACGCCCGCCCCGAGCCGGGCCCGCCATCCGCGGACCGACAGTACGCAGTACAGCAGCGGGGGCAGGATCAGCGCCTCGCCGACCTGGCGGACCGTGGCCGACGTCCCCAGGATGAACCCGGCCACCTCGATGGCTACCAGCGAGGGCCGGGGTTTCCAGGCCAGGATGGCCAGCCCGGCCACGATCAGCGCCTCGAACAGCACGTCCGGCATGATCGTCTGCTCCATCTGGAGCTGATAGGCGTCCAGCAGCACGGGCGCGGCGGCCAGGGCGGCCGCCCAGCGCGGGGCACCCCGGCGGAGCAGCACCACGTAGATGGTCACGGCCATGGCCAGGCCGAGCAGATGCTGGAACCCGGCCACCACGGCCAGGTTGCCGATCCAGCTCAGCGGCGCGGCCAGCAGGGCCCGGTAGCCCTGCGGGTCGTACTTCTGCAGCCCGTCGATCAGGTACTTGGGCGAGTCGATGTACAGCAGTGCGGGCCGGTAGGCCAGCTGGGTGATGACCCGCAGGGCCAGCCCGGCCACCAGCAGCCCGGTCAGCAGCCAGTGGCGGCGGGCCTGCCGCAGCCAGGCCGCGGCCGGCCGGCGCTGGGCGCGGGCGGGTGAAGGTACCGGCGGTGCGCTCAAGGTGTCCCGGGAGTCACCCTCTGAGATCACTGCCATCCGACACACTCACTCAAGAAAAGGCCACCGCCCTGCCGCTGTCTGCTCGGAAGACCGCATCGCCGGACCCAGGCCACCCAGGCGATACGCCATGCGTCGCTGCCCGCCAGGACCTCCCGGTTCACCCGGGAGGATCAGGCACGATACGCAGCCACTATTTTGCCCGATCACCCGCAGTGTCGGTGGCCCGACCTAAATTCGTAAGCATGCTGTCAGGATGGACACGGTGACGTGGGCGCGGTTAACCGCCGCCGCCCAGCGGTCCGCGGCTGACCTCTGGTCTCCGCTTCCCCCCGGCGACGGCTGCTGCCCGGTCTGCCGGGGACCCAGCCAGCGGGGCTACCCGCGCTGCTACCAGTGCGCCATGCACCAAGCCGAGGCGCCGGGATGGCTGGCGGACCTGGTGGTGCCCATTTCCTACGCCCCCAAGGGCGGGGATCACTACACCCGGCTGTGCCGGTACAAGACCGATGCCCCCGACGCGGCGGTGGCCCGGGCGGTGCTGCGGGCGCTGCTCCTGACCTTCCTGCGCGAGCACGGACCCTGCCTCTGGCCGCGGGCTGGCCTGCCGCCCCCGGCCCGGCTGGCGGTGGTTCCCAGCGGGCAGGGCCGGCCGGGTCCGCATCCGCTGGCCGGGTTGCTGGCCCCGCTGCTGTCCCTGGCTCCGGCCCCGCTCGCCATCCGCCCGGGTGAGACGCTGGGCCGGTCGCTCAACCCGGCCCGGTTCCGCGCCAGCCCGTCGGTGGCCGGGCAGAGCGTGCTGCTGGTCGACGACACCTGGGTGTCCGGGTCCAGCGCACAGTCGGCGGTGGTGGCGCTGCGGCGGGCCGGGGCGCGGCAGGTGGCCGTGGTCGTGCTCGGCCGCCATGTCGACCCGGCCGACCCGCGCTCGGCCAGGCTGCTGGCCCGCATGGAGGCCGGGGGCTACGACGGTTCGGTGTGCGCCGTACACGATCCGTCATCGACGAATTTGATCACGTTCGGTGACAGCAAATGTGGACAGGTGCCCCGAGACCGAAACTCGTTATCTAACCGGCTGACCTGCGATCAGTTGCAGAAATAGCCTGACCAATGCCGTTGGGTTTTACCGTTTCGGTAGCCGAGTGACTACTCTCGGTTGTACCTTTTCGCCATGAACTCACCCGATGTAGCCGCGGCCCTGTATGCGGGCGCCCCGGATGCCGCCGGGAAACTGTACGACGCCCACGCGGAAGCGCTGTTCCAATACTGCTGGCTCACCCTGCGCGATCGCCAGCGGGCAAAAACGGCGGTTTGCGAGGCGCTGGTACAGGCGGGCGCCCGGGTGGCTGAGCTCAGCGACCCGGCCACGCTGCGGGCGTGGCTGTTCGCCCTCGTGCGGGCCGAGTGCCATCATCACCCGCTGCCGTCGCTCGGTGACACCGACGAGCCTATTGCCCGGCCGGAACAGCCGGACGCCGCCCTGCGCATCATGGCCTGGAATTCCGTCATGTCCCTGGACCTGGTCCAGCGGCAGGCCCTCGACCTGGCCACCCGGCACGGAATGACCGAAGCCGAGATCGGCCCCATCCTCAGCCTGCCGTTGCCCGGCACCACCGAACTGCTGGCCACCGCCCGGTACGACCTGGAAGGTGCGCTGGGCGCGGAGATCCTGGTCAGCCGGGACAGCCTCGAATGCCCGGGCCGCACCGAAGCCATCCACGGCTGGACCGGCACGGTGACCCCGGAGTTCCGCGAGCGGCTGCTGGAACACGCCGGCTCCTGCGAGATCTGCCAGCCCCGGCTGCCGCGCAACGTGTCGGCGGGCCGGATCTTCAGCCTGCTGCCGGCCCCCGCCCTGGACGGAGACACCAGGGGCTGGGTGATCGGCCGGGTCGGGGAGCTGATCCGCAGCCGGCTGGCCGAGGCGGATCTGGCCGGTCCGGGGCCGGTCGTCCCGGACCCGCTGCCGGCCGACCCGCTGACGGCGCGGGTCGACCCGGCCCCGGCGGGGCTGGAGCCCGCTCAGGCGGAGCCCGCCCCGGCCGAGCCGACGCCGACGCCGACGCCGACGCCGGTGCAGGCGCCGGTGGAGGTGGCCACGCCGGAGATGGCCCTGCTGCCGTCGGTCCCGCCCGAGGAAACCCACGAACCCGTGGCCCGGCCACCGAAACCCAAGCCCGCGGCCCGGGCACCGAAGCCCGCGGCCGGCGCACCCCGTCCCGCCCCGCGGCGCCGCCGCCTGGCTCCCCGGATCTTCGCCGGGGTGAGCGCGGCCGTGGTGGCAGCCGGAATCGCGGCCGGGCTGGCCCTGGGCGGCGTGGGCGGTCACGCCCGGCTGAGCGGGTCGGACAGCCAGCTGGTCGGCGGGTCGGCCGCGCCGTCGCAGGCCGGGGTGGGCCGGCCG
>DATDIH010000223.1:0-8045 GCA_036521155.1 Streptosporangiaceae bacterium | reverse complement strand
GTCCACCGCGCCCGCGGCCGGGTTGGCCGACTCCAGCCACCAGCCGCCGTCCTGGCGCCGCGCGGCCCGTTTGACGATCAGCAGCGTGGGCCGGCCCGGATGCCGGGCCAGCACGATCTGGCCGGGCCGGATCCGGCGGGTCCGGCGGACCAGCAGCCAGTCCCCCGGCCACAGCACCGGCTCCATCGAGTGCTCGACCACGGCGACGCGCCGGATTGGCGCAGGCATGGAGGCCCTCCCGTTTGGCTGAGGCGAGCGGGGTAGTGTCGGGTCTTGGAATACGAGTGATCAAACACTACGGAAGGTGGATCGATGAGGCTGCTCACCCGCCTGCTCGAGCCCAAGGCCGTCGCTTACGCGCACTGTGACCTGCCCTGCGGGATCTACGACCCGGCGCAGGCCCGGATCGAGGCCGAGTCCATCAAGGCGATTGACGAGAAGTACCAGCAGAACTCCGACCCGGAGTTCCGCACCCGGGCGCTGATCATCAAGGAGCAGCGTTCCGAGCTGGTCAAGCACCACCTGTGGGTGCTCTGGACCGACTACTTCAAGCCGCCGCACTTTGAGAAGTACCCGAACCTGCACACCTTGTTCAACGAGGCCACCAAGCTGGCCGGCGCCTCCGGCACCAAGGGCAGCGCCGACCCGGCCACGGCCGACCAGCTGCTGGCCAAGATCGACGAGATCAACAAGATCTTCTGGGAGACCAAGCAGGGCTGACCGCCCGCCGGTCACATCGCTGACGCACCGTAGGAGGGGCCGCGACCTTTGTCGCGGCCCCTCGTGCTATTTCCGGGGTGCCGATCGCGCGGTACTTTCAACGTAAAGCTGACCGCTACGCTGAAGCCATCCGGCGGCGCGGACGGTGCCAGGCACCAGGTCTGGCGCGGGCAGCGCCGCCCTCCCCTACTGCGTGAGATCATGTGACCGCCACCGCGCGGCAACCCGGGAACCCCGGGGCCGAGACGGTAGGTTGCATGCAGCCAACGGCCGGGCAACGGGCCTGAAGGAGAGACGTGACCGAAGAGACCGCAGCGAGGCAGGCCGCTGAGCAGGGCGTCAGGCCCAGCCCGGGCACGGTGGCCGCCGACCGCGAGGCTCGCGACCGGGTGCGGGTGTGCATGCCCGCCGAAGGCGCCTACCTGTCCGTGCTCCGCACGGCCACCGCCGGCCTGGCGGCACGACTCGACTTCACCCTGGACGAGATCGAGGACCTGCGCATCGCGGTCGACGAGGCCTGCGCCATGCTGCTCAGCCAGGCCATTCCCGGGACCAACCTGGAATGCGACTTCGACCTGGGCGCGGACTCGATGGCGATCACGGTGTCGGTGGTGGCGGCGCAGCCTCGCACGCCGGCCCGTGACACCTTCGCCTGGACCGTGCTGTCGGCCCTGGCCGGCGACGTTGACGCCAAACTCGAACCGGACGACCGAGTGGCCATCGTGCTGCGCAAGCACCGCGATACGTCGGGGTCCTGATGGCGGACTTCGAGGTTCGTGTCCCCGGGAACGACGTCCGGGTGACCGACGAATACGACGCGCGCCGGGGCGAGGAGCACCAGGACGCGCGCGAGGCGGCCAGCTCGGTCACCCGTGACGAGCATGCCGTCCCCGACCGGGGCCGGGCCCGCGAGCTGTTCGAGCGGCTCAGCACGCTGCCGGCCGACAACCCCGAGCGGGAGCGGATCCGCGGGCAACTGGTCGAGCTGCACCTGCCGCTGGTCGAGTACCTGGCCCGCCGGTTCCGCAATCGCGGCGAGTGGCTGGACGACCTGACCCAGGTGGCCACCATCGGCCTGATCAAGTCAATTGACCGGTTCGACCTGGAGCGGGGCGTCGAGTTCTCCACCTACGCCACCCCGACCATCGTCGGCGAGATCAAGCGGCACTTCCGCGACAAGGGCTGGGCGGTCCGCGTGCCGCGCCGCCTGCAGGAGCTCAAGCTCTCGCTGACCAAGGCCATCGGCGAGCTGGCCCAGCGCGAGGGCCGGGCCCCGACCGTCAGCGAGCTGGCCGCCCACCTGCAGATGAGCGAGGAAGAGGTGCTGGAGGGCCTGGAGTCGGCCAACGCCTACTCCACGGTGTCCCTGGACGCCCCGGACTCCGGCGACGAGGACGCCCCGGCCGTGGCCGATTCGCTGGGCATCGTCGACGAGGCCCTGGAGGGGGTCGAGTACCGGGAGTCGCTCAAGCCGCTCCTGGAGCGGCTGCCGCCCCGGGAAAAGAAGATCCTCCTGCTGCGGTTCTTCGGTAACCTCACCCAGTCCCAGATCGCGGCCGAGCTCGGCATCTCCCAGATGCACGTGTCCCGCCTGCTGGCCCGCACCCTGACCCAGCTCCGCGACGGCCTCACCAACGAGGACTGAGCCCCGGCCTGGGGCCTGCTGGGCTGGGGGGCCTGCTGGGCCTGGGGGCTGCCCGGTCTGATCGGCTCGCTGCTGCTCGCCGAGGGCCGGACCTTGATCGATGGCTCTTTACCCATACTCTTATATGGGCCATGGCACCATCGCCACTAAACGACCCCGGTTACTGGCACTGCTGATGCTGGCGGAACGGGCAGCCTGGCCGTGTCCCTGGCGCCAACCGCATCGATGGCGCGACCCCCACCAGCCCATGCGGCCCAGACAGCCCGAGCGCTGAGGCTGCCGGGGTCGCTGAGACTGGGCAGGTCTACTGGTCCAGGTCGCTTGTGTGCACGATGGGCCATCGTGCACATGGAGACCGCCGGGAGGTAACTAGATATCACCCCTGTGGGACTCCTGAGGCGCACCGCACCACACGTGCTACATGTGATTGTCGGGCTGGGCCGGGCCCAAGGCTGGGCGGCGCTAGTGGCGGCGGGTGGAGGCTTTGCGGGCTGAGGAGCCGGTGGGGCGGGCCTTGGCGGCCGACGGGGGCTTCCTGGCGGGCTGGGGCTTGGCGGCGGCCCTGGACTGGGCGGCGGCCTTGGGCTGGGCCGGGCGGGGCCGGGCGGGCTCTTCGGTGGCGGCCTGGGCTTCGGTAGCCAGTTCTTCGCGTTCCTGCAGGCCCAGGCGGCTGAGGGCCCGCCAGCTGGCCGGCGCGCAGATGCCCGCGAAGCCGGCGATGGCCACGACGACGGCGGGCACGCCCACGTTCAGGTGGTGGGCGTCCAGCAGGTAGACGCCGGTGGTGCCCACGAACAGCTGGGTGAACAGAGCCGGGGTCCGGCTCCAGAGCCGGACCCGCAGCAGGCCGGGGACCACGAACGCGACCGCGATCGCGGCCGCGAAGGCCAGCACGGTCAGGGCGATGCCGCTCGACCGCTGGTAGGAGTGCCCGGACGCGGTGTCGATCGCGCTCACCACGGCGGCCACCAGCACCCCGATGGCCTCCAGCGCCTGAGCCGTCGCGGCCACCAGCAACGTCCACGGACGTGGTCGCATGTATCGCACCTTTCTGCCCAGGACTAGCCTATGCGGGTGCGCGCGCTGCTGATCGTCAATCCCCGGGCGACCACGACCACCAAGCCGGTCCTGGACACCATCGTGAGCACGCTGGCCACCCAGGCCGAGATCGAGGTGGTGGAAACACGCCACCGGGGCGACGCCCGCGAGATCGCCGCGCGGGCGGCCGACGAGGGCTGGGGCGCCCTGCTCGTGCTGAGCGGGGACGGGACCATCAACGAGGTCGTCAACGGGCTGATGGACAAGGCCGCCATCCGGGCCGGGCAGCTCCCGTCGGACCGCGGGGCGCCCGGGCAGCTGCCCGCCATCGGGGCCCTCCCGGGCGGCAACGCCAACGTCTTCTCCCGCGACCTCGGCGTGCCCGCCGACCCGTTGGCCGCCGTCCAGGTGATCGCGGCGCGGCTGGGAGCCGGGACGACCCGGACGATCGGGCTGGGCCTGGCCGGGGACCGGTACTTCACGTTCAACGCGGGCCTCGGCTGGGACGCCGAGGTGGTCCGCGGGGTCGAGGAGCAGCGGGCCCAGGGCCGGCCCGCGTCCACCGGCCTGTACATGCGGACCGCATTGCGGCAGTACTACCGGCACACCGACCGGCGGCATCCGGAATTGACCGTGGTGGCCGCGGACGGCACCCAGATCGACCCGGTGGCGCTGGCCATCATTTCCAACACCACCCCGTGGTCGTACGCGGGGCAGCGCCCGATAAGCCCCACCCCGGCCGCGAGCTTCGACACCGGCCTGGATGCATTCATGCTCCGGCGATTGCGTACCATTTCCACTCTGAACGCCATGCGCCAGATGGCACGCCGGGCCGGACAGCCGCTGACCGGAAAGTACGTGGTCAGCCTGCACGACCAAGCGGAAATCACGGTCCGGTCCCGTAAGCCGGTCGCGTTGCAGGTGGACGGCGATTATGTAGGCGATGCGGAGTCGGTTACATTTCGTTCAGTGCCCAGTGCGCTCCGCGTCATCGCGTGATTACGGGACCTTGGTCCTTTTTGTATTCCGGGCGCGTCAATTGTGATTTAGGTCACATTCAAAATGATTAAGATCACTGTTGCGCCCTCTTGCGTTGGCGGCGGCACAGTTGAGAAGCTTTAAACGTTGCCGGACGGAAGCCCACTTCACGTGGCCCATGAGCGTGAAGCAGGTTTCCCGGCCTCCAAGCGTGCTTGGGCTATGAAGTAGCTCCGGGCCGGTTGCCGACTGGCACCGAAATAATATGGGGAGAAACTGCACTTCCCTGATATACAGCGTAGCTCGTGAAATCATTCACAAGCTCTGATAGGCGGGTGCACGCGACCTAGCGGTCCTCCGTGCGGCCGACTTGCCACGAAGGAGTGACCTCATGGACTGGCGCCATAACGCCGCCTGCCGTGACGTGGATCCTGAGTTGTTCTTTCCGATCGGAAACACCGGTCCAGCACTTCTCCAGATCGACGAAGCCAAGCGGGTTTGTCACCGTTGTCCGGTCATGGAGCCATGTCTCCACTGGGCCATTGAATCCGGCCAGGACGGCGGGGTCTGGGGCGGCATGAGCGAAGACGAGCGACGGGCCCTCAAGCGCCGCTCTCTCCGCGTGCGCGCCCGGACGCACGTCTGACCCGAATCCCCTATCCGGACGCGGGCGAGCCGGACTCCGGCACTGTGCCCGCCGCAGCCAACTGACCGTTCCGCCATGATCGCGGGCCAGGCCGTATACCGCGGCTACCGGCCCGTGGTCATGGCCGTTTTGGTTTAAGGCCGAGAATCCGGCTGCCCGCCACCCGCTCCGCTGGTTACCGCCGGGTGGTTATCGCCGGGTGGTTACCGCCGGGCCCATTCCGGGACCCAGATGTTCTGGCTCGTGTCGTCCAGGCGGTTGGCGGCCAGGTGCTCGCGCAGAGCCCGCAGGGCGGGGTGCGGGTTGTCCCGGCGCCAGATCAGCGAGTGCGGGTAGACCGGGACCGGATCGCGCAGCGGGATGCGGCGGAGATCCCAGTCGGCAGGCCAGACCAGGTGGGTCTGCTCGCCCACCAGGGAGGCCAGGTCCGGGGAGGCGGCGATCACGTCCAGCAGCGGCCTGGTGCCGAAGTCGGGGCCGGTCACATCCAGGCTGAGGCCGAAGGCGGCGGCCAGATCCTCGTAGAACGCCGTCCACTCGGTGCCGGGGTCGAGCGCGGGCATCCAGATCGGCAGCCCGGCCAGCTGGGCCGGGGTCAGCGAACCCTGACCGGCCAGCGGGTGGGCCGGGCCGGTGAGCAACTGAACGGGCTCGTCCAGCACGCGGACGGTGGCGATGCCGGCGGGCAACTGGCGGGCGGGCCGGGTGATGGCCCGGAACGAGGCGTCAACCACGCCGTCCCGGACGGCTTCGATGGCGGCCCGGATGTCGAACAGCCGCACGACTTCCAGCGGCGGGCCCGGGTGGGCCCGGTGAAAATCAGCCAGCAGCCGGGCCGGGGCGATCCGCCGGCTGATCACGTCCACCCGCAGGGCCTGGCCACCGGGGCGGACCGAGGCGGCGGCCCGTTCGGCGGCCCGGAGCAGGTCCCGCGCGTGCGGCAGGAAGGCCTGGCCGTCCACGGTGAGGTCGGCCCCGCGCGGGGTGCGGACGAACAGGGCCACCCCGAGATCCTTCTCCAGCGCGGCCACCCGCTTGGACACCGCCTGCTGCGAGACATCCAGCTCGGCGGCGGCCGCGGAGAACTGGCCCGCCTCGGCCACGGCCACGAACGTGCGCACGGCATGGGTGTCCATGGCGGCCGACCCTAGCGGCACAACGGCCCGTTGTGACGCGCCCGGCGCGCGGTTGTTGGATACCGTGGCCCGGTTTCCGCTTGGATCGGCAAGGACCGGGTGGGACAGGACACGACGAGGGCAGGTGGCGCGGCGCATGCTGGGCTGGCGGTCGCTGGGACGGCAGTTCGAGTACCTGTGGGCCGCGTACGCGGTGAGCTCGTTCGGCACCTGCTTCGCGTTCGGCGCGTTCCCGCTGATCGCGATCGTCGTGCTGCACGCCAGCCCGGCTGGGGTGTCGGCGCTGGCCGCGGTGGGCACGGCGGTCGGGGCCGCGGTCGCGGTGCCGCTCGGCCCGTGGATGGAGTTCCGGGCCAGGCGGCCGGTGATGATGGCCATGGACCTGAGCCGGTTCGCGGCCATGGGCAGCATCCCGCTGGCCTACGCCTTCGGTGTGCTGAGCTTCGGCCAGCTGCTGGGAGTGTCGGTCGTCTCCGGCGCCGCCGACATCACGTTCAAGGCCGCCAGCGGGGCGTGCCTCAAGAGCGTGGTGGGGCCGGGCGACCTGCTCACCGCGAACGCGCGGATGGAGTCCACCACCTGGAGCTCCACCGTGCTCGGGCCACCGCTGGGCGGGGCCGCCATCGGGCTGCTGGGCCCGGTGACCACGGTGCTGGCCGACGCGGCCAGCTACCTGCTGTCGGCGCTGGGGATCCGGGCCATCGGCGGCCAGGAGCCGCGCCCGGAGCGGCCCAGCCGGCCGGACGCGGGCCGGACGCGGGCCGGTGACCTGCTCGACGGCTGGCGGTACATCCTGCGCCACCCGACGCTGCGGCGGCAGTTCTGGAACAACGTCTTTTTCAGCGGGCTGATCATGGCCACCGAGCCGCTGCTGGCCGTGCTCATGCTCGGCCGGCTGCACTTCCGGCCCTGGCAGTACGGCCTGGCCTTCGCGGTGCCGTGCCTCGGCGGCCTGATCGGCTCCCGGCTCTCCCGGCGAGCCGTGGACCGGTTCGGGCGGCGCCGGGTCATGCTGGTGGGCGGGACCGTGCGGGCGTGCTGGCCGGTCTGGCTGGTGTTCATGGGCCCCGGAATCGCCGGGCTGCTGCTGGTCATGGTGGCCGAGATGGGGCTGATTCTCTGCATCGGCCTGTCCAACCCGGTGTTCGCCACCTACCGGCTGGAGCAGAGCCCGCCGGACCGGGTGGCCCGGGTGCTGTCGGCCTGGTCGGTGAGCACCAAGGCCTCGATCGCGGCCCTGACCGCGCTGGGCGGCCTGCTGGCCACGTTCACCGGCCCGCGGGCCGCGATCGGGATCGCGGGCGCGCTGCTGCTCGGCACGCCGCTACTCCTGCCCTGGCGCGGCGGCGCTGGCCTCGGGCAGGCCGGCCCCGGCACGAGCCCGGCTGTAGAAGCGCTGGCGGCGCCGGGCGGGCGAGATGGTGGTGGCCCGGCGGAAGTGCGCCCGCAGGCTGGCCGGGGTGCCGAGCCCGACCCGCGCCGCGATGTCGTCAACGAGCAGGTCCGTGGTCTCGAGCAGGTCCTTGGCCCGGCCGGTGGGGCCGGCCGGCCGGCTCAGCGACGGACGCGGTAGCGGATGTGGGTGGCCCGCGGGGTGTCGATCACCTGCACGATTTCCAGTTCCATCCGGGACGGCAAGGTGTCGAACAGCCGACGGCCTGCGCCGAGCAGCACCGGGATCTGATGGATCTGAATTTCGTCCAGCATTCCGACCTTGAGTGCACGTTGCACCGTGTACGCACCATGCACCATCACGTCCCGGTCCCCGGCCGCTGCCTTCGCCTGCGCCATCGCGCTGGCGATCCCGCCGGTCAGGTACGTGACCGACGGGTAGTTCGCCGCTGAGGGAGGCGGCGGCCGGTGGCTGAGCACGAAGATCGGC
>DATDIH010000222.1:0-23434 GCA_036521155.1 Streptosporangiaceae bacterium | reverse complement strand
AGTGTTGGAGGCTCGATCGGTCATGGTTGTCCGCGCGGTGCTGTTCGACATCGGCGGGGTCCTGGAGATCACGCCGGACCTCGGTGTCGTCCCGCAGTGGGAGGACCGGCTCGGGCTGCCTGCCGGGACGCTGGGCCAGCGGCTGGCCGACATCTGGGCCGGCGGCGAAGTCGGCATCGTGACCGAAACCGATGTCCACCAGGCCCTCAGGGATCGTCTCGGGCTGGACGATGGGCAGGTCGCGGGGTTGATGGCCGACATGTGGCGCGAGTACCTGGGCACCCCGAACACCGAACTGATCGCGTATCTTCGCCACCTGCGGCCGCGCTACAGGACCGGGATCATCAGCAACAGTTTCGTCGGGGCCCGCGAGAGGGAGCAGGCCGCGTACGGTTTCGCCGAGCTGGTCGACGTGCTGATCTACTCGCACGAAGCGGGGATCAGCAAACCTGACCCGAGGATCTACGCCCTGGCCTGCGCCCAGCTGGAGGTGGCCCCGCCGGAGGCGGTGTTCGTCGACGACACCGATGTCCGCGTCGACGGTGCCCGCCGGGCCGGCCTGCACGCGGTCCGCTACCAGGACACCGCCCAGGTCATCGGCGAGCTCAACGCCCTCCTGGCCGGCCATGTTGTTTAGCCATGTTTGCCGGCGCGCCCCGGGGCAGGCGAAACCGGTCGGGTAACATGGGCCGATGGCCAGCCGGGGGTGCGCACAGTGCGGGACGGTGTTCACGCCGCGCCGCGAGCACGCCCGGTTCTGCTCGGCGGACTGCCGGGTCGGCTGGAACCGCGACCATCTGACCGACGCGGTCGCCGAGGAGCGCGCGCTGGAATGGTCCCTGACCGGCATGCAGGACGTGATCGAGCAGCTCGAACTCGACCAGCCCGCGGACCGCGGCGCCGCGTTCAGCGCGGTCGCCGAGGCGGTGTGGTGGACCACCATCATCGACGCCCGGCTCATCCGTCAGTACATGGACCTCTACGATTCGGTCCTGGCCGCGCACGTCCCGGCCCACCAGCCGAGGATCGAAGGCACGCTGGCCGGGCTGCGGTTCGTGCGCAACCAGATGAGCGCGGACCGGCAGCGCTGCTTCATCGAGCCACCGGCCAACGTGGACAACGGGGTGGCGGTGACCGCCACCTGGCGGTGGGCCCACCAACCCGAACCGCGGCTGGCCGGAATGCCGGCCCACATGCAGCCGTGGGTCATGACCCGCTACCAGGCCTACGAGCAGTGGCTGGCGGGCGGCAGCGTGGGCCGGGTCTTCCAGCGGGCGGCCGGCTTCCTGAGCCTGGCGGCGAGCCGAGCCACGGCCGACGCCCTCACCAGCCTTCGCTGACCCGCCATCCGGCCCGGCAATGCGCGGGTCAACGGGTGCGAGGCGCCTTACCTCAGGCCGCGGTCGGCTCGGCGGCGCTGCGGATCGCCTGTTCGGCGACGATGACCTCGTCCTCGCCGGAGATCTCCTCCAGGCTCCGGCCGGCCGGCTCGGGCAGGACCAGCGTGAGCAGCGCACCGAGGGCAGACACCCCCGCGGTGAGCAGCAGGGTGCCGCGCAGCCCGAGGGAACTCTGCAGGACCGGGAACAGGAACACGCCGATGAACGCGCCGAGCTTGCCGACCCCGGCCGAGATGCCGTGACCGGTGGCGCGGATCCGGGTGGAGAACAGCTCCCCCGGCAGGACAAAGGTCGTGACGTTGGGCCCGAACTCGGTGAAGAAGTAGCTGATCCCGTAGACCAGCAGGAACGGGGCGACCGTGGTGGTCATCCCGGGGACCAGCCCGATCACGGCGAAGCAGACTCCCATCAGGATGAACCCCATTAGCTGGAGCCGCCGGTGGCCGAACCGGTCCATCTTCGCGATGGCCAGCACGTAGCCGGGCACGGCGGCGATGACGAAGATCGCGAGCTGAATGGCGATCGTGGTCATCTGGGAGGCGTTCGGGGTGATGAGGCCGATGATCTGCGGGGTCGAGATCGTGTTGCCGTAGTAGGCGTAGTCGAGCAGGAACCAGCAGCCCGCCGTCCCGGCCAGCAGGACCAGCAGCCTGCGGCTGGCCAGGAACGCCCGCAGGCCGGTGGGCTCGCTGGCCGGCCGGGAGCCGGGCCGGGCCGGGTTGGCCGCCTTGGCCTGGTAGCGGGGTGGCTCGGGCATCTTGCGGCGCAACCACACTGCGGCGGCGGCGGGAATGGCCCCCAGACCGAGCAGGATGCGCCAGGTCGCGGCGGGCCCGGCCCCGCCCCCCAGCAGGGCCAGCGCGATCAGCGGCCCGACGACCAGGCCGACGGCCTGGGCCGAGAAGACCAGAGCGACCATCCGGCCGCGGTTGCGGTGGTCGGCGTACTCGCTCATCAGCACCGCGCTGACCGGGTAGTCGCCCCCCACGCCGAACCCGAGCAGGAACCGGAACGCGATCAGCACGGCCAGGGACGGGGCCAGCGCTGATCCGACGGCCGCGACGACCATCAGCGCGGCCGACATCCAGTAGACCCGGGTGCGTCCGATCTTGTCGGCGATTCGGCCGAAGACCAGCGCGCCGAGGAAGGCGGCCCCGAGCATGACCGCGTTGAGCACCGCGAGCTGGCGGGTGTCCAGGTGCCACTCGGATTTCAGCAGCGTGGACACGATGCCGATCACGAACAGGTCATAGGCGTCGGTGAAGAAGCCCATTCCGGAGACCAGCAGGGCGCGCTTGCGCAGGTGCCCCATGGATGATTCGCCGGCGGGTCCGGTCAGGGCTGAGGTCCGGGTGTCGGACACTGGCGATCCCATTCATCTGCGAGAAAGCTGCCGTTCATGACAACGGTGGACAGGGGTCATGAAATCCCGTCCAGAACGGAAGTTACGCAGGTCATGCGACTTGCCGCCGACTAGAAAGTTAACGGCATATGAACTGGGCAAGTCTTCGCGTCGACACCTCCGGCCAGCTTGGGCCTGCTTGGGCGCTTAGTGGCTGGCCAGTACGGCGTCGAGGGGAACTGGGTCCAGGCCGGTCGCCTCGGCGACGGCGGCGTTGACCAGGTGCCCGGCGTGGGTGTTGATGCCCAGGGCGAGGCTGGGGTCGTCGGTGCAGGCCTGGTGCCAGCCCTGGTTGGCCAGCGCGACCGCGTAGGGCAGGGTCACGTTGGTGAGGGCGTGGGTGGAGGTGTTGGGCACGGCGCCGGGCATGTTGGCCACGCAGTAGAAGACCGAGTTGTGCACCGGGTAGGTCGGGTCGGCGTGGGTGGTCGGGTGTGAGTCCTGGAAGCAGCCACCCTGGTCGATCGAGATGTCGACCAGGACCGAGCCGGGCTTCATCCGGGCCACGAGCTCGTTGGTGACCAGCGTCGGCGCCTTGGCCCCCGGGATCAGCACGGCCCCGATGACCAGGTCGGCGCCGAGTACGGCCCGCTCGATCTCGTAGGTGTTGCTGGCCACGGTCTGCACCTGGCCGCGGTAGATCTGGTCGACGGCCCGCAGGCGGTCGATGCTGAGGTCGAGCAGCTGCACCTCGGCCTGCAGGCCGGCCGCGATGGTGGCGGCGTTCAGGCCGGAGACGCCGGCGCCGATCACGACGACCTTGGCCGCGTGGACCCCGGGCACGCCCCCCATCAGGACACCGCGACCGCCCTGGGCCTTCATCAAGGTGGCCGCGCCGACCTGGGGGGCCAGCCGGCCGGCCACCTCCGACATCGGCGCCAGCAGAGGCAGCGCGCCGTCCGGGGTCTGCACGGTCTCGTAGGCGATGCCGGTGACCTGGCGGGCCAGGAGTTCTTCGGTGAGCCGCTTGTCGGCGGCCAGGTGGAGGTAGGTGAACAGCACCTGACCCGGCCGCATCCGGTCGTATTCCTCGGCGATGGGCTCCTTGACCTTCAGGATCAGGTCACCCGTGGCCCACACATCGTCCGCGGTGGGGAGGGTCTGCGCGCCAGCCGCCTGGTATTCGGCGTCGGTGATCGACGAGCCGAGGCCGGCTCCGGCCTGGATGAAGACTTCGTGCCCGTTGAGCACGAGTTCCGTGACCCCGGCGGGGGTGATGGCCACCCGGTACTCGTGGTTCTTGACCTCAGCCGGAATGCCGATCCTCATGGTTCCTCCAGTTGCGCTCCCTTCGAGGGTCGCGCTCCAATTCGATGAATGTCACTAGTAAGCGAATCTGGTTCGGCATTAAGTCCCAAACTTGTGCCATAATTTGGAAATGACCGTCGATGGTACGGCTGGGGCGAAGCGGGTTCGCCCGCGGGTGCGCGAGGACGTCAAGCTGGACGAGGCCGATCACAAGATCCTGCGCATCCTCGCCGCCGATGCCCGCACCCCCAACAACGTGCTGGCCGCGCAGGTGGGAGTGGCCCCGTCCACCTGCCTGATGCGGGTGCGGCGGCTCCAGGACACCGGCGTCATCCGGGGCTTCCGGGCCGATCTGGCGCCCGAGGCGCTCGGCCGCCCGCTGCAGGCGATCGTGTCGGTGCGCCTGCAGGCCCACGCGCGAGCCCGCATCGGCTCGTTCGCGCAGCGGTTCGCCGCGCTGCCCGGCGTGCTGAACGTGTTCTTTCTGGCCGGTGTCAACGACTTCCAGATCCACGTGGCCGCCCGGTCATCGGACGACCTGCGCGACTTCGTGGTCAGGAACGTGAGTGCCTCCCGCGACGTGGCCGCCACCGAGACCAACCTGATCTTCGAGCATTTCCCGGGCACGGCCCTCGCCTGAGGCTCTCGACACCAGCGGAGTGACAGTGGTAGCTTGCGAAAGTGGTGGCTAACGCAAGGGAATTGATCGCGGCGCTCGGAGAGCCGATGCGGGTCACGATCCTGGAGCGGCTGGTGGTGGCGCCGGCCACCGCCACCGAGCTCGCGCAGGACCTGCCCGTGACCCGGTCGGCGATCTCCCAGCACCTGCAGGTGATGAAGTCCGCCGGGCTGGTCGGTGACACACCGGCCGGCACCCGGCGCGTCTACACCGTCGATCCGGACGCGCTGGCCCTGCTGCGCAGTTACTTCGACAGCTTCTGGAACCGCTCGCTGGAAAACTTCCGCCGCGCCGCCGAACGGGGAGACTCATGACCACGCCGCCCAATTCCACCTCGGTCAGCACCGATATCGACGTCGAGGCCAGCCCCGAGCACGCGTTCCGCGTCTTCACCGAGGGCATCGGCACCTGGTGGGACGAGGGCCACCACATCCTGCAAGCGCCCCTGGCCGAGATGGTCTTCGAGCCCTACGCCGGCGGCCACATCATCGACCGCGGCACCGATGGCAGCGAGTGCCGGTGGGCCCGGGTCCTGGTCTACGAGCCGCCGGCCCGGGTCTGCTTCAGCTGGGACATCAACCTGCAGTGGCAGATCGAGACCGACCCGGACCGCGCCAGCGAGGTGGAGATCACCTTCACCGAGGTCGGCCCCGGGCGCACCCGGGTCGTGCTGACCCACCGGCATCTGGACCGGCACGGGGACGGCTGGGAAGGGATGCGGGCCGCGGTCGGATCGGGCTGGAGCCTGACCGGCTTCGCCAAGGCGGCCGGGCAGCCGTTCAGCGGGGTCGCGCTCGGGAGCGCGCTCCCGGTCATCACCGACGACACCATGCGATCCCGGCTGACCAGCACCAGGCCCTACACGGTCGTGGTGCTGCAGACGACCGCGGCGTTCGCCCGCCCCGCCTGCGACGCCCTCATCTGGGAGCACGGGCGGCGCAACATGGCCCTGGTCGAGGCGGGCCTGCTGTCCGTGGTGCTGCCGGTCGCCGACGACACCGAAGTGGCCGGCTACGGCGTGTTCAACGCCGATCTCGACACCACCCGCCGCCTCATGGACGACGATCCCGGCGTCCGGGCCGGCATCTTCACCGCGGAACTGCACCCGGTGCGCGGCTTCCCCGGAGCCAGCCTGCCCGAGTAGCGGGGCGGCCGATGGCCCATGGGAGTCAGCCCTCAGGCGCCGGGGTGGAGGAGGCCGATGGCCAGATGTTCGGCCCAGCGGGGGGTGACGCCGGACGGAGCCAGGACCAGGCCGTCCGGCCGCACCTCGGGGGACGGCAGTTCCTCGCCCCGCTGGGCTGATTGCACCAGGTCACGCAGCCGGGCCTGCACGTTGCGGTAAAAGCGCTGCTGCATCCAGTGCCCGAAGACCCGGAAGCCCCAGCGGACGACGGGGTTGGCGATCCGGGAACGGCGCGAGTAGCCGGTCACGCGGAACGCGATCTGCCCGGTGCCGACGTTCTTGATCACCTCGTAGGTCAGGCGCCCCTGTTCCAGGTGGCCACGCAGGGTCTGATAGCACCAGCCCCAGACCCGTTCGCGGCCGGCGCTGGTGTCCCGGGTCTCGTCGATCACTCCGGTGATCCGCACGCCCAGGTAGAACCGCAGGATCAGGAACCGGCCCTCCAGCAGCATGGCGCGGCCGAGCAGTTCCTGGCCGCCGCGGTACACCGCGCGCAGGATGCGGGCGTCGGCGAACTCGTAGTGGCCGACCAGCTGCTTAGCGGCCTCCCAGGGACCGCCGGCGACCGGATCGCCAGGGGGCTCGTGGCCGATCACCGCGGCCACGCTGTCCACGTGCCAGCGGCCCTCGGGCCGGCCGTCTTGCGGAGCCCGGGCCGGGTCGTAGTTGAGATCCCGGCCGGCCAGGCTGTCCAGGGCCGTGGCCTCGTCGACCGGGCCGAGCAGCCACTCCCGCACTACTCGGCATCCTGCAGCGCGTCGCCGATGAGCCAGAACATGGGCGGCCAGAGCCCGACGAACAGCGCGCGGCGCTCGGCGTTGCCGCGTTCGTCCTGGTCGACGGTCTTGGCTCGGATCCACAGCCCGATGCACAGCCCGATCGTGGCCAGAGACGTGGCATGCAGATAGCTGCTGCGCAGGCCCGCGCGCTGCACGGCTTCCGTCACCGTCATCTGATCTCCCTCCCAGTGACCCTTCGGCCAGGGACGGCTTCCCCACGTGACACGATTTAGTCATGCCGTCAGCAAGCCGTTCTGCCCAGGCCCGGACCGTGCTGGGCTGGCCCGTCGGGATCGCGGTGGTCTCCTGGCAGTACATGTGGCGGGTTACGCCGTTGCACCGATCCGAAGTGACCGGGGGGCAGGAAGATCTGCCCGACCCTGCTGAGGAAAGCAGCCAGCCCGGGGACAACCGCCAGCCCGTCAGCGCGGGCGTCGGCCCGCTGCTGCACCGCAGCTACACCGTTGACATCGCGGACAGCGACATGGACCCCGCGGGCCTGATCGACCGGGTGTCCGCCCGGCTGAACCAGGTCACGCCCAAGGTGGCCGTCGTCCGCAAGACACGCGGCCAGGCCGGCCAGGTCAGCTATGGCGACGAGTTCGTCGTACGCATGCCCGGCCCATGGAACGGCCCCGTGCGGGTGGTGAAACGCGAACCGGCTTCGTTCCGGCTCGGCACCCTGCAGGGTCACCTGGAGGCGGGCGAGATCGAGTTCCGGGCGTCCCGCCAGGACCAGACGTTGTGCTTCGAGATCGAGTCGTGGGCCCGGGCCGGCGACCGGCTGTCCAACCTGCTGTACAACCGGTTCCGGCTGGCCAAGGAGATCCAGCTGAACATGTGGACTCACTTCTGCGTCCGGACCGCGGCCCTGGCCGGTGGCCGCCCGCGGGGTGGCGTCACCATCCGCACCCGGTGGGTGCCCTGGCCCGCTGAGCCTGGGTAGCGTTCTTAATGGGCGAACCGTGTTCAGGTGTTCCGAACACCGTTCGGGCTGCTGGCTATGATGGGTGGCATGTCACCGACTCCGCGGCAGCGGCGGGCCGCGCGGCTCGGCATCGATACGGGTCCCCCGGCGGCCCGGCGCGGCCCGTCCGGGGGTACCAAGAAGCCGATCACGGTCGAGGCCATCATCAGCACCGCGTTCGGCATCGTGGAACACGAAGGCTACGAGGCGCTGACCATGCGGCGGCTGGCCACCGCGCTGGAGACCGGCCCGTCCTCGCTGTACGCCCACGTGGTCAACAAAGAGGACCTGGGCGAGCTGCTCATCGGGCGGTTGTGTGCCGATATCGAGCTGCCCGAACCGGACCCGGACCGCTGGCGGGAGCAGATCACCAGCGTCTGCACCCAGCTGCGCGACCAGTACCTGCGCTACCCCGGCATCTCCCGGGCCGCCTTCGCCGCTGCCCCCACCAATCTGGACACCATGCGGGTCAGCGAGGGCATGCTGGCCATCCTGCTGGCCGGGGGCCTCGACCCGCAGACCGCCGCCTGGGCGATCGACTCGCTGACGCTGTATGTCAACGCCTACAGCCTCGAGGTCGCCCTGGTCAGCCACCGGCTCAGCCACAGTGACGACGACTGGGTGGTCGGCCGCGACGAGATGCTGCGCCGGTTCGCAGCCCTGCCCGACAGCTTCCCGCAGACCAAGCGCTACGCGGCCGAACTGACCGCCGGAACCAGCCACGACCGCTTCGACTTCACCCTCGGCCTGATGATCGACGGGCTCGCGGGACGATGAGCCTCATGGCTGAGTCCGGTGTGGTGCGGGCCGGAGTCCTCGACGTGGCGTTCGAGCGGCGTGGGCAGGCCGGCGGCTGGCCGGTGGTGCTGCTGCACGGCTTTCCGCAGGACGCCCGCTGCTACGACCGGGTCGCGCCGGCGCTGGCCGACGCGGGGGCCGACGTGATCGTGCCCTATCTGCGCGGTTACGGCGGCACGCGTTTCGTCAGCCCGGCCACGGTCCGTTCCGGGCAGCAGGCCGCGCTGGCCCACGATCTGCGGGAACTGATCGACGCGCTGGAGCTGGCGGCACCCATCGTGGCCGGCTTCGACTGGGGAGGGCGCGCGGCCTGCCTGGTCGCCATGTTGTGGCCGGAGCGGGTGTCCGGGCTGGTGACCGCCTGGGGCTACAACGTGCAGGACATCCCGGCGGCGGGGCAGCCCGTTCCGCCCGCGGCCGAGCGGCGGCTCTGGTACCAGTACTACCTGCACGGCGAGCGGGGCCGGGCCGGGCTGACCGCGAACCGGGCCGAGTACGCCAAGCTGCTGTGGCGTGAGTGGTCACCGACCTGGGACTTCAGCGATGCGGAGTTCTCCGCCACCCAACCTTCATTTGAAAATCCCGACTTCGTCGACGTGGTGGTCCACTCCTACCGGCACCGCTTCGGGCTGGTCGACGGCGACCCCGCTTACGAGGCGGCCGAGCAGGCGATCGCGGCCCAGCCGCGCATCACCGTGCCCACCGTGGTCCTCGACCCCACCGACGACTACCTGCATGCCCCCACGCCCCGGGCCGAGCACGAGCGTCACTTCAGTGACCTGGTCGAGCTGCGCACGGTCGAGGCCGGGCACAACCTGCCGCAGGAACGGCCGGATGAGTTCGCCGCCGCCGTCCTCCGTCTGCACGACCGGGCCTGAGCACGGGCTGCAGGCAGCAGGTTAGAGGGGGCCCTGACCGGGGTAGCTCGCGAAGCCACATCGGCATCAGACGCTCCCGGAAGGATCTCCCATGGCTGGTCAGCCACTCAGTGGCCGCAAGATCGCGATCCTGCTCGCTCCGGCCGGCACCGAGCAGGCCGAGTTCACCGAGCCGAGGAAGGCCGTGCAGGCAGCCGGGGCCCAGGTCGACGTGGTCGGCGTGAAGACCGGCCCGGTCCAGACGGTCAACCACGACCTCGAGCCCGGGGACACCTTCACCGTCGACAAGGCCTTCGGCCAGGTCTCCGCGGATGACTACGACGCGGTGATCGTGCCCGGCGGCTCGGTCGGCGCGGACAAACTGCGCGGCAACGCCGACGCGGTCAAGTTCATCGGCAGCTTCTTCGAGGCTGGCAAGCCCGCCGCGGTGATCTGTCATGGACCATGGACGCTGGTCGAGGCGGGGGTGGTCCGGGGCCGGACCCTGACTTCGTTCCCGACCGTGGCCACCGACATTCGCAACGCCGGCGGCACCTGGGTCGACCAGGAGGTCGTCGTCGACCAGGGCCTGGTCACCAGCCGAAACCCGGACGACCTGCCCGCCTTCTGCGCGAAGCTCGTCGAGGAGTTCGCCAACGCGGCTCCGGCCGGTTCACGCCGGTAGATCGCAACCGGCCGCGCCGCCAGCTGGCCGCAGCCCGGCCGGGCCGAGCGGGAACTCCGGGTTCGGGAACACTTTTGGGCGGCATGTGAAAAGAAGTGTTCCCGAACCGGCTGCCGCCACGGGGAACGGCAATCGGCCCGGCGGGTGGTGACGGAGACAGCGCGGGGCGTGTGCCTGGTCTTGACTCTATACGTGTGGTTGTGGACACTCGTGTTTAGCTTCTAGTGATGTGAGCGCTAACAATGTCTGGGCATAGCTTTGCCTGAGCCATCCAGCCGCCCGATTTAGCCAGCGCTGTTCAGTCAGCATTGGAGCTGATCACACATGTTCAGACCATCCCTCCGGCGCCGACGCCTCAAGACCCTGATCGCGGGGATGGCGGTGGCCCTTCTGCCGGTCAGCGTCGCGCTGACGACGGCACCGCAGGCGGCCCAGGCGGCCCAGGCGGCCCAGGTCACCGCGAAGACCGCGCCGCAGACGGCGCAGCCCAAGGCCCCGGCCCGGCCGCAGGGTCCCTGTGACATCTATGCCGCCGGGGGCACTCCCTGCGTGGCCGCGCACAGCACGACCCGGGCGCTGTACGCCTCCTACAACGGCCCGCTGTACCAGGTCATGCGCCTGTCGGACCACCGCACCAAGAACATCGGCGTGGTCCGGCCCCGCGCACTGCCGGCCCCGGACGCGGGCGGGTACGCCGATTCGGCGGCCCAGGACGCGTTCTGCGCCAACACCACCTGCCTGATCACCGAGATCTACGACCAGTCCGGGCACGGCAACAACCTCACCCAGGCTCCGCACGGCGGCTTCAGCGGCCCGGCCCTGGGCGGGTTCGACAACCTGCCGATCGCGACCATGGCGCCGGTAACGGTGGGCGGCCACAAGGCCTACGGCGCGTTCATCGAGCCGGGCATGGGCCTGCGCGACGACGACACCAACGGCATCGCCACCGGTGACCAGCCCGAAGGCATGTACTGGATCGTCGACGGCCAGCACTACAACGACGGCTGCTGCTTCGACTACGGCAACGCCGAGATCGACAGCCGCGACGACGGCAACGGGACCATGGAGACGTCCTACTTCGGCAACGCCACCGCCTGGTACCACGGCCCGCCACCCGGCCCCTGGGTCATGACCGACCAGGAGAACAACCTGGTGGGCTGCGTGAACCCGGGCAGCACGTCCAAGCTCTGCCCCAACCTGCCCAGCGAGACCTCGCGCTTCCTGACCGCGATGGCCAAGGGCGAGCCGCACCAGTGGGAATCTCAGGCCGGCGACGCGCAGCAGGGCGCCCTGGCCACCATGTTCTCCGGCCCGCGGGTCGACTCCAGTTACGACCCCATGCGCAAGCAGGGCGGCATCGTGCTGGGCAACGGCGGCGACAACAGCAACGGCTCCCAGGGCACCTTCTACGAAGGCGTGATGACGGCCGGGTACCCGACCGACACCACCGACCAGCAGGTGCAGGCCAACATCGTGGCGGCCAAGTACGCCGTGCAGGCGCTGAGCCTGACCCCGGCCTCGGCCACGGCCACGCCCCCCGGGCTGCAGACCTTCGCCCCGGGCTCCAGCCAGAAGTCCACGGTCACCTACACCAACACCACCAGCACGGCCGCGGCCAACGTGAAGCTGTCCATTTCCCGGCCCAGCAGGCAGTGGAATGCCGTGGTCGACGGCACCAGGGACAGCTCGAAGACGTTCGCTTCGGTGGCACCCGGGGCCAGCGTGAGCGCGACGTTCAAGGTCACCTCGGGGCCGGCCGCGTTCGAGGGCGACCTGGTCGCCAACGCCAGCTGGGCCGACTCGGCCAGCCACGCCCGGCAGAGCGTGACCAGCACCGAGCATGTGCGCAACGTAAGCCCGATCAAGATCAACGAGTTCCGCACCGGCACCAGCGCCAACCCGACCAACTCGTTCATCGAGCTGTACAACTCCGGCAGCAGCACCGCCGACCTGTCCAACTGGACGCTGACCGAGCACCCGACCCAGCAGCCCGTCTTCTCGACGGTGACCGTCCCGGCCGGGACCAAGCTCGCCAGCCACCACTACTACCTGCTCGGCCTGTCCAGCTCGGGGCTGGCCGCCCCGGCCAAGGCGGGGGCCAGCACCGTCAACGTCAGCAGCACCTCGGGCCTGGCTCCCGGCCAGCAGGTCCAGATCGGCACCGGGTCCTCGGCCGAGTCCCGCACCATCGCCTCCATCGCCAGTTCGGGTGCCACCGGGCCCCGGGTGCCGGGCAAGATCGGCAACGCGGTCAAGCTGTCGGGCGACGGCGAGTACGTCGCGCTGCCGGGCGGCATCGTCAACGGGCTGCACGACTTCACCGTCTCGGCCTGGGTCAACCCATCGCAGAACACCGCCTGGTCACGGCTGTTCGACTTCGGGACCGGCACCAGCAACTACATGTTCCTGACCCTCAGCGCGGGCGGCGGCCCGCTCCGCTACGCCATCACCACCAGCGGCAACGGCAACGAACAGCAGCTCAACGACACCACCACCCTGCCGCTGAACACCTGGTCGCTGGTGACGGTGACGCTGTCCGGCACCACCGGCACCCTGTACGTGAACGGCCAGCCGGTGGCCACCAACACCAACATGACCCTCAACCCGTCCAGCCTGGGTGACACCAGCCAGAACTGGATCGGGCGCTCGCAGTTCGGCGCCGACCCGTACCTGAACGGGACGGTGGACGACTTCAACATCTACGACCGGGCCCTGTCCGCGTCGGAGGTGGCGACCCTGGCTTCGGGCCAGGCGGGCGCGGGCGACGTCGCCGACTACAAGTTCGACGAGGCCTCCGGGTCCACCGCGCTGGACTCGTCCGGCAACGGCCGCAACGCGACCATCATCGGGGTCGCCGGGTTCAGCACCCCGCTGTTCCAGCCGCTCCCCGACGGCCCGATCACCGTGCCGGCCGGCTCGACCAACGTGCCGGTGACCAGCACGTCGGGCTTCACGGTGGGCCAGAAGATCGCTCTCGGCTACGGCCGCACGTTCGAAACCGCCACCGTGACCGCGGTCGGCCAGCCGGGCAGCCAGTCCTACCTGGCGGCGGCAGCCGCGGCGGGCGCGACCAGCCTCAAGGTCACCTCGACCGGCGGCATCACGGCCGGGGACAAGATCCGGCTCGATATCGGATCGAAGACCGAGACCGTCACCGTCACCGCGGTGGGCACGGCCGGCGCCAACGGAACCGGCCTCACCCTGGCCGCACCCCTGAAGTTCGACCACGCGGCCAACCTGCCGTTCAGTGACCACGGCACCGGGATCAGCTTCAGCCCGGCGACCCGGTTCGCGCACTCGAGCAACGAGCCGGTGCAGGCGCTGGACAGCAGCATCACGCTCAGCAAGCCGCTCAGCCGCAGTCACCCGATCAACACGGCGGTGATCGACGGCGCCGTGACGACCGCGGGTTACCAGGGCCCGCCAGCGCCGGACCAGTGGTTCGGCGGACCGGCCCTGTCGGGCAACGCCGGCAGCATGGTGCTGCGCAACGCCCAGGGCGTCGCCTCCGACAGCCTCAACTACGGCGGCCTGGTCGACCCCTGGCTGGCCGAGGGCTACCAGGGCAAGTCCGGCACCGGGCAGGAAGGATGCTTCGTGGCCGCCCCGGGCACGGCGGCCGGCGCGGGCACCAGCGCCATCCGGTCCCCGGACGGCGCCGACACCGACAGCAACTGCACCGACTTCACCACGTCCGCCAACCCCACCCCGGGTGGGGCCAACCAACCGTAAACCGACCACTCGTTTCCGGCGCCCACTGCCTGGCAGTGGGCGCCGGACGAGATGTAGCACATTCGGTACCGGCATCTCAGGCTCCTGGCAGCACTGCCTGGCACGAGGCCCGCTGACTAACGGTCCGACGGGCTGGCGGCCGGAAGGCGGGCCCGGTTTAGTCGGCAGTCCTGGTTAGCCTGCCAGGGTGATCAGCGCACTGGCAGTGGAGAACTACCGGTCGCTGCGCCGGCTGGTGCTGGCGGTGGACCAGTTGAACGTGGTGACCGGGCCGAACGGCAGCGGCAAGTCCAGCCTGTACCGGGCGCTGCGGCTGCTGGCCGATTCGGCCCGCAACGGCGCGGTGGCGGCGCTGGCCCGGGAAGGCGGGCTGGAATCGGCGATGTGGGCCGGCTCGCCGGATGAGGGCCGGTCGATGCGGCGGGGCCGGGGACGGCCGCTCGTCCAGGGCGGTACCGAGCGGCGGCTGCTGCTGGGCTTCGCCGGGGACGAGTTCGGGTACGCGGTCGACCTGGGGGTCCCGGCGCCGTCGATGTCGAAGTTTGGCTCGGATCCGGAGATCAAAGCCGAATCGGTGTGGGCCGGCCCGGTGCTGCGGCCGGCCGCCGTGCTCGCCGACCGCGGCCCCAGCGGCGCGGTGCGGATCCGGACCGCCGATGGGGACTGGGACCGGCCGCCGTACTACCTCAAGCCGTTCGACAGCATGCTGAGCGAGGTCGCCGATCCGCAGCGGGCGCCGGAGCTGCTGGTCCTGCGCGAGCAGATCCGGTCCTGGCGGTTCTACGATCACCTGCGGACCGACGAGCGGGCCCCGGCCCGGACGGCCCAGGTCGGCACCCGCACCCCGGTGCTCAGTCACGACGGCGCGGACCTGGCGGCCGCGCTGCAGACGATCCGCGAGATCGGCACCGACGACGCCATGGACGAGGCGGTCAGCAATGCCTTTCCCGGTAGCCGCGTCGAGGTCATCGCGCTGGGCGGCCGGTTCGAGCTGACCCTCCGCCAGCCCGGCCTGCAGCGGCCGCTGCGGGCCGCCGAAATCTCCGACGGCACGCTGCGCTACCTGCTGTGGGTGGCCGCGCTGCTGACACCCCGGCCGCCCGCGCTGCTGGTGCTGAACGAGCCGGAGACGAGCCTGCACCCCGAATTGATCGGGCCGCTGGCCGACCTCATCGTCACGGCCTCGGCCCGGACGCAGATTATCGTCGTCACCCACGCCCGGCCGCTGGTCAGCGCGCTCCGGGACGGCTCGGCCCGGGTGCTCGACCTGATCAAGGAGGACGGCCGGACGTTGCTGGACGGCCAGGGCATCCTCGATGAGCCGCCCTGGTACTGGCCGGACCGCTGAAGGCCAGGGCTCGCCAGCAGCGGACCAGATCGTGAGCTGCCCGGGCGGGCCGGCCGATAGCGTGCTGACATGGTCGCGCTGCTGCTGGTGGCGGTGTCCCTCGGGCTGTCGAATTTCGCGGCTGCGGTGGGTCTCGGGGTAGGCGGTATCGACCTGCGGACCCGGGTCCGGGTGGGCGTGACTTTCGGGATATTCGAGACGGGCATGCCGATCGCGGGGCTGCTGCTCGGGCATGGGCTCGCGGCGACCTTGGGGCACGCCGCCCACTGGATCGGCGGCGGGCTGCTGATCGCCACCGGCCTGTACGCCCTAGCCCAGGCCGGGCGCTACCGGCACCGCAGCCAGGCCCAGGATCCGGCCCCAGCCCCGGACCCGTCAGCTGGCTGGCCCATGGGCCGGCTGCTGGTGACCGGGCTGGCTCTGAGCATCGACAACCTGGCCGTCGGCTTCGCCCTGGGTACCTACCACGTCAGCGTCGCGGTGGCGGCCATCGTGATCGGCGCGGTCAGTGTGGGCCTGTCCCTGCTGGGCCTGGAATTGGGCGGCCGGATCGGCACCCGGGCCGGGGAGGCGGGCGAACTGATCGGCGGCCTCGTGCTGATCGGCGTGGGCATCGCGATCGCCGTGGGCCTGATCTAGCCAACGCGGTCAGCGGGCGCGGGCCGGGCCCGGGCGGTTTGTGGTGGTTGCGCTACCGTATGGCTGGCCGCCGGGGGCGACGGGAGGTACGTCCGATGACGGATGACGGGACGGCCGCGCCAGCGGGACTGGATACGACGGTGTCGCACTCGGCCCGGATCTGGAACTATTGGCTGGGCGGCAACGACAACTTCGCCGTGGACCGGGAAGCGGGCGACCGGGTGGCGGAGATGCTGCCGATCATCGTGATCCAGGCCCGGGCCGACCGGGCGTTCCTGGGGCGGGCCGTGCGCCACCTGGCCGGCGAGGTGGGCATCCGTCAGTTCCTCGACCTCGGTGCCGGCCTGCCGACGGCGGACAACACCCACGAGGTGGCCCAGCGGGTGGCGCCCGAGGCCCGGATCGTGTACGTGGACAACGACCCGATGGTCCTGTCGTACGGTCGTGGGCTGCTGGTCAGCACGCCGGAAGGCGCCTGCGACTTCATCGACGCCGACCTGCGTGAGCCGGACAAGATCCTCGCGGCGGCGGCGCGGACGCTCGACTTCAGCCAGCCGGTGGCGCTACTGCTGTTCGGCGTCCTGCACCACATCCCCGACACCGACCAGGCCCGGGACATTGTCCGGCAGCTGGTGGGGGCCCTGACGCCTGGTAGCTATCTGGCCGTCAACCACTCCACCAGCGCGGTCAGCGGTGCGGCCATGGAAGACGCGGTGGCGCACTGGAACCGGGTCGGCACCCCGACCATGACGCTGCGGACCCCGGCGCAGATCGGCCGCTTCTTCGACGGGCTGGAGCTGCTCGAACCGGGCGTGGTGCCCTGCTCGCAGTGGCGGGCCGAGCCCGGTCCGCGGGGCGCCCAGCCGGATCCGGTCGACGAGTTCTCTGGCGTCGCCCGCAAGCCGTGACCCGGCTGGGTCCCTGAGGGGTCAGGCCCCGTTCATCGTGGTGGGCTCGTACTGCCCGCGTTCGACCTGGTTGCGCTGAGCTACCTGCGGCTGCACTGAGCGACGCCTGACACCATGATGATCATGAGCAGGCCAGATCCCCTGGAGCAGTGCCGACAAAGCGGCGCCACTGAGCCGCGGTGAGGTCCCGGCCCGACGATGAGCAGGCCACTCGCATCCAGGCGTGGGGCGACAGGCTCCACTGCAGGATCTGGCCGTGATCAGCGTTCGTGTCTCTGGTCTCGGTGGCGCCGATCAGCCGCTGACCGTCAGGGGTGGCCGCGAATCCCGTCTTGAATCCGGTAGAGCCGGAGGGAAGGCCGAGCGACCCCACTTCATTTCCGGTCCGGAGATCGATAAGGCTCACGGAGCCATCGGAACGCTGCTGAATCAGCAATGAACCCGCGATGACCGGCGCGGTCAGCACACCACTCGCGCTGCGCACGTAGCTCTGATCCTCATCGATCGATTGCTGGAGCACAGTGCCGCCTTGATTCCACACCTCGAGCTGACCTGACTCCCGGAGTACCACCAGATGCCGTCCGGTGAAGGCCGCGATGTCGACGTCACCAGTCCCGACGGTGCGGACTGCACCCGTCTCGGTGGCGATCACCCGGAGGAAGCTGGAATCGTCCGACCGGTACACGGCTTCCGCGACGAAAGATCCGGCCGCGGATGCGGATGCCTGGAGATCCTCGTCAGGCTTGGCCTGACCCGGAATCGTTCGTTCCAGGCGTCTGGTTGTCGTATCGAAGACCTGGACCCGGCCGGTGCTGCCAAGGGTCACGATCTGCCGGCCGCCGGCTGACAGGGCGATCGGGATCTGATCTCGCGCAAACGGCGGCCACTGGCCGATGACCGGAGCGCCGATTCCATGCGCTGTCGACCTAACCTGCACGCCGCCATCCAACGTGGCCAGATAGAGCCGGGAACTACCGGGGCTCCAGCCCAGAACGCCGTACTGGTTGCTGTTGATGACCGTCTGGCCACGGCCAGCCTCAAGTCCATGGATGGTCACCTGCAAGGCCAAAGCGGGCGCAACGGGCGAGATGTCGCCGAGGACCGCGGCAACGAGCCCGTCTGGCCGAACCTCGATTGCTGGAGGCGGGCACGCGCTGCAAGCGAAGGGCACCGACATGCTGGCCTGGGAGCCGATACGCGTCAGCTGATCGGAATCCCAGAGCACCAGGGAGTCACCGGAGGCGGACAGCAGATGGGAGTCATCACCCAGGAATACGACCGCGCTGGTGCTGCTGTTGCCGGACAGTACCAACTGCTGAGCTGACCCCGGCGCCGTCTTGCCGGTGGCGCCAACGTAGATCGTGCCCGCGTCGGCCACTGCGACGCGCCGGCCGTCCGCGCTGACGGCGAGCGCCTCGGGATCACTGCCGTGAGACAGGGCCAGGAGGTCGGCGGGCGTAGCCGGATCGACCTGCCGGTGGGCGGTGGAGAACAGGAACAGATCGCTGCCGCCGTTACTGTAAGCGAAGAAGGCTCCGTTGCCCGACATAGCTTGGGCCAGAACATGCACGCCCTCAACCGCATAGGCGGAGTCCAGAGTTGGCGAAAGCCCGGGCAGCTTGAACCGCTCCCAGGTTCCGCTACCTTCGATCGCGGTCAGCGTGGCATCGGTGGGCATCGCAAGGAACGATGCCGGGTAAGCGAGCTTGACTCGCTCAGTGCGCCCGGTGAAGCGGTCGATCAACGCGACCGAGCCGGTTGGTACCCCGCTAGCGTCGACCAACTTGGATGGGACACCGAAAGCCACGTAGCGGCCCGTGGGCGAGACAGCGACTGAAGTGTCGGCTCCATCTGACGGATCGGACAGCATCCTGATGCCCTGACCTGAGACCCAGATAACGACCTTGAATGGGGTACTCGCCGCAATCACAGTGCCGTCCTTGTTACTGGCCAGAGCGATGATCGACTGGTGCAGCAGCGCCACGCGCTGACGCGTCCCGGTGGCGAGATCCCACCGAAAGACACTGCCGCCGCTGGTACCCGCGAAAGCCACGCGGCCGTCGGCCGACCCCGCGATAGCGGTTATCTGATCACCTGTGGGCATGTACCGCACCAGAGCCGGGCTGCTGGTCACAGCCCTGAACAGTGCGCTGAGAGTCTGCGGGTCCCGGTCGGTCTGGTAGGCCTTGACCGCGAGCAACTGAGCGACGTCGAGATTCGTGTTCAGCAGAGCCTCGGACTCTGCGGCGAGCTGACGGGCCGAGGCGATCCGGGCCTGGGTCACCGCGTGGCCGCGCTGGTTGTTGGCCACATATGCCGCACCGGACACCGCCAGCAGCAAAACTGACAGCGAAGCAACCACGGCACGAACCAGACGTCGCGTCCGCCGCTGGTAGCGGACATGCTCGCCCACGAGCGTGTCCTTGTCGCGACCGTGAATCGGCGCGGCGAACTCCGCGACCAGATCCCCCAACTGCGGCGCTGAATCGGTGTCGAGTGACGAGTCCGGCCGCAGCTTGCGCAGGTCGATCCAGAACGGCTCAGCGCGGAACTCGCCCGACAGTTCGGTTGGCAGCGCACTGGTCCGCGCCCAGTCGAAGTCGGCACCGGTCCAGTGGATCTCGCCATCAGTCAACGCGATCAGGATCCGGTCGGCGTCCCGGTGCGCCAACCACCACCGAACCTCCTGGCGCACCCATTCGGAGCGGGCCGAAGCCGGTGAGGCGATCAGAATTAACCAGTGGGAGGTTTCGAGAGCCCGCTCGATCGACTGCCACAGGCCTGGACTAGCCGACAGATTCGTGGCGTCGCGGAAAACCCGCATCGCGCGCGGCCGGTACCACGGCCGGGCGAAGCGCTCCAGTTCGGATTGGAGTGCCCGCGCGAGAAGGCTGTCCTGGGCGTGGCTGTAGGAGACGAAGGCGTCGTAGTACGGCTCATCCGATGCCATCGCCCCTCCAGGCGCTCGGCTAAAACCTTCCGCCAAGAGGAGGGTAGTCACGGCAAATCTGATACATCGAGGATCAGATGGACCACGGCGGCTCCCCGCCGCAGCCGCAGCCTCCAGCGGCGGGGAAGCCGAACCGGTCAGGCGCCGGTGATGGTGGACTCGCCGTTCTCCAGGTGGCCGGTGTAGCGGGCGGACCAGGTTGAGTCGGTGCTGGCGGTCACCGTGAGGTCGTACCAGCCGCCGGAGGTGTGCAGGGGGTCGGCGGTTTGGATGACGGTGCGGTGGGCGGGGACGCGGTAGGTGCGCGGCTTGTCGTGGCTGTAGGCGTTGGCCGTCACCGTGAAGGTGACCGTCTCGGGGCCCTCGTTCACCAGCGAGAGGAGCAGGCGCGGGTCCCGGTCGAAGCCACCTTCGAAATAATCAATACGGGCCGACAAATGGGTGCCAGCGGCGGCGGTGTCGCCGGTGAAGCGGCGCAGAAAGCGGTTGGGGCCGATGACGGTGATGTCGTACCTGCTGTCGCCGGCCGAGGCACCGACCGGGGCGGTGGCGGCCGTGCTGCGGTTCCACACCGAACGGGACGGCTCGACCGTGTACTGGCCGGGGAACTTGGCCGGGTAGTCGGCCAGCGAGGGCACGCCGGCCAGGTTGTTGTAGACGGCGAAGTGGCTGGCCTTGCGGGTGTGCGGGCCGTTGTTGCTGAGCGCCAGCTTGGCGGTCGCGGTGCCCCCTGAGGTGCTGAAGCCGGTCAGGTTGGCGTTCGGCTGCACCGGCAGCGGGCGGGCCGGCTTGGTGCCCGGCTCCTGGGACGGCATGGTGTTGTCGTCCGGCAGCGGGACGTACTTGGTCTCGGCGACCAGGGCGCCGGTGCCGGGCAGGCCGGGCAGGCCGTAGACCGGCTTGGAGAAGTCGAAGGCACCGGTGAGGTCGCCGCAGACCTGGCGGCGCCAGGCACTGATGTTCGGGGAGATGGCGGGCTTGCCGAGCGCGGTCGTCCACTGCTCCAGGAACTGGATGACCGAGGTGTGGTCGGCGGTCTCGGAGGTGACCCAGCCACCGCGGGTCCACGGCGACACCAGGATGAGCGGGACCCGGAAGCCCAGCCCGACCGGGGCCGGGGCGGTCAGGCCGTACTGGCTCAGGTCGGTGCCGGTGACGAACTCGTCCTTGGCGCCGGGCGCGGGCACCGGCGGCGGCACGTGGTCGAACTGCCCGTCGTTCTCGTCGTAGTTGACGATGATCAGGGTCGAGTTGAACACGTCCGGGTCGGCGCCGATGGCCTCGATGACGGCGCGCAGGAAATAGGCGCCGTTGCTGGGCGCGGTGACCGGGTGCTCGGAGAAGAACTGGTTGTCGACCACGTAGGAGACCTGAGGCAGGTTGCCGGCCAGCACGTCGGCCTTGAGCGCGGCCGCGATGTTGTCGGCGTTCTCGGTCTGCACCCCGGTGTCGGTGGTGATGTTGGCGACGCCGTCGGCGTAGAGCGGATTCGACGGGTCGGGGACGCCGGGCTTGCCGGTGGCCGGGTCGGTCTGGGTCGGGTCCATCTTCGCGAAGGTGGCGAAGTAGGGCGGGGCGTTGTCGCCGTAGTCGTCGGCGCAGTGGTAGGTCCGCCAGGACACCCCGGCGTTCTGCAGCGTCTCGACGTAGGACTGCCAGGTCAGGAAGTTCCGCTGCAGGTTGCCGCCGCCGTCGTAGGCGACGTGCGGGGCGGTGCCGTTGTAGCCGGGGTGCGACTGGTCGGCGTTGATCGTGCCGCTCATCAGGTAGATGCGGTTCGGCCCGGTCGCGCTCATCACCGAGCAGTGGTAGTCGTCGCCGACCGTGTAGGCGTCGGCCAGGGCGTAGTGGAACGGCAGGTCGCTGCGGGTGAGGAAGCCCATCGTGGTCGGCCCGGCCTTGGCCTGGATCCAGCCGTTCATCAGGCCGCCGGACCAGGCGCCGTGCTGGGTGAGCCAGCTGTGGTCGGTGCCGCCGTAGTTGGCCGCACCCAGTTCTGAGCTGGGCGGGACCGCGCCCTGCCAGTCATCGGTGCCGCTCAGCTTCCACGGGTACTGGGTGCCGGCGCCAACCGCCGGGGTGTCCGGCTGCTGGAAGACCGAGTTGCCGCCGGGCAGCAGGATGGTCGACCGGTCACCGAAGCCACGCACCCCGCGCATCGAGCCGAAGTAGTGGTCGAAGCTGCGATTTTCCTGCATGACGACGACGACATGCTTGATGTCGCGGATATCCCCGTGCCGGTGCTGCGGGCCCTTCTGCCCTGCGCTCTGGGGCTGGTTCGTCTCGGCCGCGGCTGATGAGGCTTCGGCGCCGACCGCGGCCGCGCCCGCGATCGCGGCGGCTCCGCCGATGAAACCCCTGCGGGACAGGTCGGACATTGAGGTGACCTCCAGGTCGCTCGCGAACAGCTCAAAACCCGATGGGAAGCGCACAGTGCCAGCCAAAACAGCGCCAACGAGGAGGATTCGCTACTCAGTGATGGAGCAGGCCAGCGGCCAGCGAACGTGAGCTGAACAAGTCGTGACCGTCCTGGTCACCGCCCGTCCGCGGGCCCGGGCCGGCCTATCTGATCGGCACGACGGCGCGGATCTGGGTGGCCGGGCCGGTCAGTACCAGCTCCATCGGACCAGTCACCGCGACCAGCGGTGGCGTCAGGCGCAGCTGGAAGGACTGCAGGCCGTCCCCGAACGACCACGGTTCGGTGACGGTGGCCACGTGCCAGTGGCCGGCGGGGTCCCGGAGCCACCAGGAGAACCCCGGGGTCCAGTTGTGCTCGTACCGGTCGGCTGGCTCGGGCAGACGGCCGCTGCCGATCACGTGCAGGTGGCTCTCGCCGTCGGCCATGCTCAGACCGGCCAGGGCGAACCGGGCCCCGTCGACCTCGGGCAGGAGGTGGGCGACGGGCGCGAACGCCTCTGGTACAGCTGCCGACCGCGGCGTGCTGTAGCCGGCCAGGACACTGGCCCACGGTGCCGGAATCTCCGCGCTAGCGGCAGAGGAAGCGGAAGAGCCGGAGCGGCTGGGCCAGTCCCCGCCCAGCCGCCGGCACAGGGCCGCCAGTTGGCTGGGCAGCGGGCTGTCCCGGGCGATCAAGCCCGTCTCCTTCAGCACCACGCTGATCTCGGCCGGATCCGGGCGCTCTCTTGGTGCCTTGGGCTCCCGCGTGGCCAGGATGCGCTCGGCCTCCAGCATGAGCAGGCGCTCGGCCGGTGGGGCCGCTGTGGTCATTGGGGCGCCTGGGGCGATCTCCGCTCTGGGAGTCAACAGCAGCTCGATGAGCTTGGTGCCGTCACCGACCAGGTCGAGCCGCCGGACCGTGGACGGAGGCACTGGTTCCAGGCGGGCAATCCCCCGCCAGATGGTTCCCCCGCCCCGGCCGCTGTTCTCGAACTGGATGGCGTAGCGGGTGCCCTGCTCGTCCAGGACCGACAGCTGGTCGTAGGGCAGGTGATGGGGTCCGGCGCCGCTGGCCTCCAGATCGGCGCTCGACCCGTCCGACGGCCAGTGCATGCGCATGGCCACGGTGAGCACGGCCGCGGTCCCGGTCCGGACCGCGCCCATGAAGTGCAGATCGGCGGGCGCCCGGCCGCCGCGCACCCTCAGCACCCGGCCGACCGGCGTCGTCAGCATCTCGACGGGAGCCGGGACTGCCGGAGGCGCGGGCGGGGGCGGCTCGGCCATGGTGTGGACCAGCACGCCCCGCCGCCGGTCCCGGTTGAGCAGAAACCGCGATCGGATGTTGACCGCGACATGGAACTCAGACCCGAAACGGTGCAGGAGGTCCCGGTCCAGGGCGCCCGCGGCGACGAGGATCCGCCCGGTGCGGACCACCTTCCACTGCGCGCGGCTGACGACG
>DATDIH010000221.1:0-4078 GCA_036521155.1 Streptosporangiaceae bacterium | reverse complement strand
CTTCTTGCCGGAACCCGAGCCCGAGGGCGCCGAGGCGAGCGCCGACGAGGGAGGCGAGGTCGCCGGGGTGGCCTGGCCAGGCACGTCCGAACTGGCCGTGCTGGCGCCCCGGTTGCTGCCGGGCATCAGCACGAGCCCGGCCACTACCGCGGCCACCACCAGCACAGCGCTTGCCGCCACGGACAGCAGCATGGGCCGCGACATCCGCCGTCGTCTTCGGCGGCTCGCCATCCCGCTCCCCTAGCGCAGCGCCGACTTCAGCACGAGCGCCACCCGCTCCTGCTGTTCGGCGGTAATCTCGGCGAACAGCGGCAGGCTGATGATCTCCGCGGCCGCCTGCTCGGTAACCGGGAAGGTGCCGTCGGGGTGGCCCAGCCCCGCGAACGCCGCGGTGCGGTGCACCGGCACGGGATAGTGGATGCCCGCGCCGATCCCGGCCGCCTGAAGCTCCTTGAGCACCCGGTCCCGGTCGGGCACCCGTACCACGTACAGATGCCACACATGCTCGTTGCCGTCCAGGGTCCGCGGCAGGGCGATCTCATCGACCTCGCCGAGCAGCGTGTCATACCGCTGGGCCGCGGCCCGCCGGGCGGCGTTCCAGGCCGCCAGCCGCCGCAACTTCGCGGACAGCACAACCGCCTGGAGGCTGTCCAGGCGGCTGTTGACCCCCATCACGTCATGCTCGTACTTCCGCGGCGATCCGTGGTTCCGGATGGCCCGGAGCCGCGCGGCCAGCTCGGCCGAAGCGGTCAGCACCGCTCCCGCATCACCGTAGGCGCCCAGATTCTTCCCCGGATAGAAGCTGGTCGCGGCGGCGTGGCCCAGTGCTCCCGCGCCCGCGCCGAGGCGGCGTGCGCCCTGAGACTGGGCCGCGTCCTCGACCACCCAGGCGCCGATCCGCTCGGCCAGCGGCATCAGCTGCTCGACCGGCGCGGCCTGACCGTACAGGTGCACCGGGATGATCGCCCGGGTGCGCGGGGTCACCGCGGCCTCGGTGGCGGCGCAGTCCATCAGGTAGGTTCCGTCGTCGGCGCAATCGACCAGGACCGGCGTGGCCCCGGCGCGGCGCACCGCCTCTGCGGTGGCGATGAAGGTGTTGGCCGGCAGGATGACTTCGTCACCCTCGCCGACCCCCAGTCCGCGCAACGCGATCTCGATGGCATCCGTGCCGTTGGCGACGCCGACGCAGTGGCCGGTGCCGATGAACGCGGCGTACTCGTTCTCGAAGGCCGCGACCTGCGGCCCGTCGATGAACGCGGTGCGGGCCAGCACCTGCGCCCAGCCGTCGGCCACGTCCTGGGCCACGGCAGCGTGCTGCGCCGCCAGGTCAACCAGCGGTACCGGCCGTGCTGCCACGCCGTCCCCCCCTGTGGTGATCACCGTGCTCGTGCCTCCGCGTTGTAAAAAATGGTTTTTCCTTCCGAGCCCGGCGCGGACCGGTTGAAGTCCTCGACGTCCACCGTGCCCCGCGCGCGCTGCCACCGGCGCCTGGCCTTGTGCCACCATGCGCCCTGCCCGGTGCGCAGGGCATCCATGGCCAGCCGGGCGTGGCCCGGGCGGTTCCCGGCCTGCGTGGCGAGACCGTAGACCTCCTCCTGGATGGCCGCCGCGTGATCCAGGCTGAACCGCCCGGTCACCAGGCTCCGGCCGTACTTCCCGAGCCGGTCCCGGGTGGCCGGGTCATCCAGCACCCCGCGCAGGATCGCGGCCAGCCGCGCCGCACCTGCGCTCCGCCAGTCGGGGTCCTGCTCAGTGCCACCCCAGCCCTGCGCCAGGAACAGCGGCGCGGAGTCCGGGGTGAGCAGCGTGCAGAAGCCGCCCATGCCCTGCACCACGAGCGGCTTGCCAAACGCCATCCCGCGCAACGCGGAACCGCCCATGCCGAGGACCAAGTCGGCGGCCGCGTAGGCGGGCCGCGGGTCGAGCATCTCGCCGGCCAGGACCACCACCCGGTGGCCGGCCCGGGCATTCGCCTTCGCGGCGGCCGCCTCGACGTCGGGCCGCGCCGGGCCGTCGCCGACGATCACCAGCTGCACCGGCGTGCCGGAGGAGGCCAGGTCGCCTACGGCGTCACACGCCGACAGCATCCCTTCCAGCTTGAGGGGCACCATCCGGCAGACCTGCGCCAGCAGCGGCACCATCGGGTCCAGGCCCAGGTCGGCGCGGAACGGCCCGGCCTGAATGCCCGGTGCGTTGGACACCACATCGACCGGTGGTTCCAGCAACCGGACCAGGGACCGGCCTGACGCTTCCTCGTGGCGGAGCAATTCCTCGGTGCCGACGATCACCGGGAGGTCGCGGGGCAGGAACGGGGCGACGGTCCCGGACATGATCGTGCACACGACCGGCACACCGAGCCTCAGCCGGGGGCCGAGGATCCCTTCCACGCCGGGCGGCCACTCGTATCCGTGCATGACGTCGATACGCCGCTCCCGGGCCAGCGCAGTCAGGTGGCTGAGCGCGCGCGGGGAAAGAGTGCGGGTGGCCCGGGGATCGAGGGTCACGTGCGGCAGCCCGAGCCGCTGCACTGTCTCGACCAGCGGCCCGGGACGGCTGACCACGGTGACGTCGTGCCCGCGCTGCCGCACGGCCGCCGCGATCTCGACCGCGTTCAGCTGCGAGCCGCCGATCTCCATCGTGTGCGGGTAGACCAGCACCTTCACGTGTGCAAACCCCCATGCCTGCCGACGCTGTCCCGCCAGCCGCACCCGGCCGGGCCCACCCAGGTGATGGCATAACCAAATTTACTGAGAAATCACGCTGATATCCGGCGGGCCAGGTAATTCGCGGGTGAATCTGGGCAACTAGCCTGATTGCTGCACGTGTCGCCCGGGCCGCGGTGGTGCCGCGGCCGGGGTGAACCCGATGGCCGCGGCCAGCGCATCCGCCCGGCGGGCCCATGAATGGCGGGTGGCGAACGCCCGGCACTGCTCGCGCCGGGCCTGCTCGTTCCCCCCACCGGGGCCGGGCACCATCCGGTGCACCGCGCGGACGAACTCGGCGGGCGTGCTGGCCAGGGTCATGACTTCCGTGGGCCCCGGGCCGGCCACGGCCGGGCCGGCCCGGGCCAGGTCGTCCAGCAGCCACCGGGCGCCCGGCAGGTCGGTGCTGACCACCGGCCGGCCCGCGGCCAGGTACTCCAGCGTCTTCAGCGGGAACGACGCCCGGTTGAAGTCGCTCGCGGTATAAGGCGTGATGCCGACGTCGATCGCGGCCAGATGAGCCGGCACACTGGCCGCCGGGACCCGCCCGGTGTAGTGCACTCCGGGGCGGCCGGTCAGTTCGGCGAAGCGCTCCGCTTCCCATCGCGGATCCCGCGGGCCCACCAGGAGCAGTGCGAACCCGGCGTCGCTGAGGGCGGTCAGGATGTCCAGGTCAATCCGCTCCGACAGCTGGCCGACCAGGCCCAGCACCGGCCGGGGCAATCCAGTCGGGGCCGCCTGCTCCGGTGGCCACGGGTCGCTATCCGAGCAGCCGTTCGGGATCAGCACCGGGTCCGCGCCCAGGGCCGACCAGTGATCGGCGAGGGTGGGCGACACGACGGCCACCACATCGGCCCGGGCCAGCGCGAGCCGTTCCTGGGCGCGGAGCCGGCCGGCCGACAGGCCCATCAGGCCTGCGCCGGCCACGTAGTCGTCGGTGCAGTACAGCACGTTGACCGCGGGACCCCACCGGCCCAGAACGTCTTCCAGGTACCCGGACACCACGGCGGACGGCCGCACCCGCAGCCGCCGCAGTGCCCAGCTGATCTGGGCCCGCAGCAACGGCGCGGTGGTGGCGCGCACCCCGGGCCGGGTCAGGCCGGGCAGGGCGACCGTGGTCAGCCGGGTCACCCCGGGGGCCGCTTCGGACAACGATGGGACGATCCCGCCGGTCGCCCGGCCGCTCAGCCGGGCCGGGGTGATCACCGAGAGCGGCGGGTCCACCCAGAGGACCCGGGCGTGCCGGGTCATCGCCGTCACCATCTGCCGTTCGGTGCCGGGGATGCCGTCCCACGGCACCGAGGCTATCCACACCAGGTGGCGGGGATCAGTCACGGACCCGGTCCGCCTGCCGCCGCGCCGGTCCGTCTGGTGTG
>DATDIH010000220.1:0-2344 GCA_036521155.1 Streptosporangiaceae bacterium | reverse complement strand
GCCTGGCCGGCCCCGCCGGAGCTGCCGCTGGCCGATCCGGCTCAGGTGGAGCGCTGGCTCCGAAACGGCGAGGCGGCGGTCATCGACGTCGACTCCAGCCCCCGGTTCCTGGCCGGCCACGTGCCCGGCGCGGCCTGGGCGCTGCGCGGCGACCTGTCCCGGGCCGGGCTCGCGGAGCGGCCCGGCCACCCGGAACAGCTGGTCTTGACCAGCGCGGACGGGATGCTGGCCCGGTTCGCCGCCGCCGAGGTGCGGCCTGGTCCCGGGACCCCGGTGGCAGTGCTGGCGGGCGGGACCGCCGGGTGGGCGGCATCGGGGCGGCCGCTGCAGCCCGGCCCCGGGCAGATGCTGTCCCCGCAGGTCGACGTCTACCGGCGGCCGTACGAGGGCACCGGCGTGGATCCCGGCGCCATGCAGGCCTACCTGGACTGGGAGTACGGGCTCGTGGCCCAGCTGGAGCGCGACGGCACGCACGGCTTCGCCGCGCTCACGTGACCGCCCGTGACTCTTGATCGGGGCCACGGCCGCGGTCATACTCGATTTTACAGACCAGAAAACTAGGCATTGTCGGCATTGCCCAGCATTGCTCCCCAGGCAGTAGCCCCTCGGGCATAGCCGCTCGCGATGCCCGTCACCCCTCATCCTCGCGCGCACCCTTCCGGCCGCGAGACAACGAGAGCAGGCGCCCCCCATGACCGACCGGCCCGCACCATCCGTCACCCAGCTCCTCGCCGACCTGCATGCCTACCGGCTGCGCACCATGGCCCCCGCCGACCTCCAGCTCAACATCGATCAGCGGCAGCTCCTCGAGGACACGGCCGACCGCGCCGGGTTCGTGAAGGCGGGCGACGTGGTTGAGCCGTTCGCCCTGCCGGAGGTCCTCGGAGGCACCGTCGAGCTGGAGCGCCTGCTGGCCGAGGGCCCGGTGGTCCTGCTGTTCTTCCGCTATGAGGGCTGCCCGGCCTGCAACATCGCCCTGCGCCACTACCAGCTGGAGCTCTACCCCGTGCTGGCCGGGCTGGGCGTCACGCTGGTCGCCGTCAGCCCGCAGGTCCCCGGCCGGCTCGCCGCGATCAAGAACCGGTTCGGCTTCGGCTTCCCGGTGGTGTCCGACACCGGCAACGAGCTGGCCCGCCGGTTCGGCATCACGTTCACGTCCAGCGCGGCGTCCCAGGCTCACGCCCGGGCCAACGGGGTCGACCTCGGGGAGGTGCTGAGCACCGGCCGGTCGGAGCTGCCGATGCCCACCATCGTCGTGATCGGCCAGGACCGGGTGGTCCGGTTCGCGGACGTCCACCCCGACTGGCTGGTCCGGACCGAGGCGGAAGCGGTCATCGAGGCCGTCCGCCCGCTGGTCGCAGTCCCCGCCTGAACTGGCCCCGTCTGAACTGGCCCCGTCTGAACTGCCCGGAGGACCCGCGTGCCTGCGCCATTCCGTCTCGGCTTCCTGTCCCACCTGCACGGGCCCCAGGAACCTGGCCGCCTCTACCGCGATTACGTCGAGCTGTTCGTGGCCGCCGAGGAGCTGGGCTTGGACTCCGCGTGGGTGGCCCAGCACCACTTCGATGCCTCGGCCGGGCGCCTGCCGTCCCCGTTCACCTTCCTGGCCGCCGTGGCCGAGCGGACCCGGCGGATCCGGCTGGGCACCGCGGTGGTGACGCTCCCGCTGGAAGACCCGCTCCGCGTCGCCGAGGACGCGGCGGTCCTGGACGCGCTCAGCGGCGGCCGGATGGAGCTCGGCGTGGGGAGCGGCGCCGACCCGGCCGTGTTCGCGGCCTTCGGCAAGGACCCTGGGCGCCGGCGGGAAGACAACACCGCGGGCGTGTCCGCGCTGTCCGCCGCGTTCGCGGGCGAGCCGGTCGGGGGCACCCAGCTCCGGCTGCAGCCGGAGGCACCTGGCCTGGCCGGGCGGCTGTGGCAGGCGGCGTTCAGCCTGGAGGGTGCCCGCTACGTCGGCGCGGCCGGGTCCCGGCTCCTGCTCAACCGGGCCACCTTCGGCAGTGAGGGGCGGACCGACGAGGTGCAGGCCCCCTGGGCCGAGGCATACCTGGCGGCGCACCCCGGTCCCGCGGACCAGGCGCGGATCGGCCTGTCCCGCGGGGTCTACCCGGCGGCCGGCGGCCAGCGAGCGGCCCGGGCGGCGATCGAGGCGCCGGTGCTCGCCATGGCGGAGCGGATGATCAGGGCAGGCCGGTTTCCGGCCGGCCTCAGCACCGAGGACTACTTCGAGCGGATGCACATCTCCTACGGGAGCCCGGACCAGGTGGCCGAGCGCCTGGCCACGGACCGGGTCCTGCCGCTGGCCACCGAGCTGATCGTCCAGTTCAGCCCGGCCGCCCCGGGC
>DATDIH010000219.1:0-5671 GCA_036521155.1 Streptosporangiaceae bacterium | reverse complement strand
TGCTGCCAGATGACGGATCCCCAGGCGGCGAAACTGCTGATTCCGCATACCGGCAGCATCAGGCCTGATCGCGCCCTGGGCAACCCCGGCGGTGGCGGCTAGCCGGTCCGGCCACGGATACCGCACCATCCGGTCACATTTTTGTGGGCCCGGCGGCCAGAGGCGGGCCGCCACGCCGGCAACCCGACATTCGACCGAATCAGGACCAATGGTGGCAAAGTGATAGACCCTGCCCGGCGTGTTCGGCGGCCGGGCACCCGCTCGATCTCAGCGCGAATCCGGTAGCTACGTGCCCCGTCGTCAGTTCGGCACCCGCCTGGCCGCCCGGCCGGCCGGGTACCCGGTCGGCCGCACCGTCGGCTCGGCCAGTAGGGTTACGTTGAGTAATCATTGGTAAGCGAAGCACCGTAGGTTAAGCTATGGTGGCGATAAAAGTGGACTGGGCAAGTGTCCAGGGAGGCACACGTGAAACCGAAGCAGCTCCTCGGCTATGCGGCGATCGCCTTCGTGCTGTTTTTCGTGATCAAAGATCCAGCGGGTGCTGCACACATCGTCAGCAATATCGGCAACTTTCTCTCTTCGGTAGCCCGCGGATTCACTGCTTTCTTCGACTCACTGTGAGCTGCCTTACATCTAACGTTCAGGCGACATTATGAGGCTCGTGCCGGGAACCGATACCGTTCCCAACGCGGTCAACAAATACCTTTTGCCGCATGAGCATCAGGTAATTACGGTTCGCAAGCATCCGGCCGTCCTGCTCAAGCCCATCCTCATCGTGCTGCTCGGCCTGGTGATCGCCGCGGTCATCAGCACCACCGTCGCCCGGCACGAGGCCGGAGTGGTCGGCTTCGTGTGGATCGCCTGGGCGATCCTGCTGCTGTACCTGGTGGGCAAGGTCATCGAGTGGTCGCAGGACTACTTCATCGTCACCTCGCGCCGCATGCTGCTGGCCACCGGCGTGGTCACCCGCAAGGTGGCCATGATGCCGCTGGTCAAGGTCACGGACATGAGCTTCCAGCGCTCCACCCTGGGGCGGCTGCTCGGATACGGTGAGTTCATCCTGGAGTCGGCCGGCCAGGACCAGGCCCTGCGCGTGGTGGACTACCTGCCGTACCCCGAGCAGTTGTACCTCGAGGTCTGTGGCCTGATCTTCCCCGGCAAGCCCGAAACCGACGACGACGATCCCTTCAGCCGCAAACCCGAAACCGACGACGACGATCTCTGAACCGTGACGTCGCCGCCCTTCCCCGGGGTTCGTGTGACCGGATGAGCTGTCTCGTCCGATCGCACGAGTCTGCCCGGGTCCACGAGTCTGCCCGGGTCAGAGCGTGACCAGGACCACGCCCACCCCGGCCAGCACCAGGCCGAACCGCTGGATCAGGCGCATCCGCTCGCCCAGCACGAACCGGGCCAGCAGCACCGTCATCCCCGGGTACAGCGCGGTGATGACGACCGCGATACCGAACAGCCCGTTCCGGGTGGCCAGCACATAGCAGACGTTGGCCGAAGCGTCGACCGTCCCCGACGCCAGCGCCAGCGGCAGTACCGCGCGCAGCGCCCCGGCCGGCCGGTCCGGGTTCAGCAGGCGGCCCGTTCGTCCCGGCCGCCGGGTCAGCAGCCAGGCCCCGCAGGCCAGCACGGCCCCCACGATCCGCGCCACCGCCACCGGCCACAGCACCCCCGAGGTGCCCGCGTTCCGGAAGAACAGGAAGAACAGCCCGAACATCACGCCCGAGGCCAGCCCGAAGCCGACCCCGCGCAGCCGGTAGGCCAGCGACCGGCCGCTTTCGGCGTGACCGGAGCCGCTCTCCATGCTGACCAGCACCACCGCCGCCAGGCAGATCAGCCCGCCCGCGATCACGGCCGGGCCGGGCCGCTCGCCCTGCGCGATCGCCACACAAAGCGGGAGCAGCGTCGAGGCCAGCGCCGACACCGGCGCCACCACGCTCATGGGCGCGACCGAGAAGCCGAAGTAGAAGAACAGCAGGCCGACCACGCCGGCCACGCCCCCCGCCACCCCCCAGGCCAGGCCGTTCCCCCCGGCCCCGGTGACCAGGCCGTGGCCGGCCAGGCCGGTCAGGCTGAACACCAGCGCGGACACCACCACCACGGCCGCCCCGGCCGATGTGGTCACGACCAGCACGTCGACCGGGCGGGCCCGCCGGGCGGCGGCGCCGCCGAGGAAATCGGCCGAGCCGTACAGGACCGCGGCGGCAAGTGCCAGGATCGTACCCACGGATTGTCTCCTTGTCGGGGCAGCCGGCCGGGATGCGGGGACGAGCACCGCCGGTCGGAATAACATACTGCGTAGTTCACTATACTGACCGATGCAAGCCAGTTGCCTGGAGCCGTCGACGTGACCGATCCGCCCGACCGACCCGACCTCACCATCGCCGTGGCCCGCACGCTGCAGGCCCTGCGCGCGGATCGGGGCTGGTCCCTGGACCAGCTGGCGGCCCGGTCCGGGGTCAGCAAGGGCGTGCTGGTCGCTCTGGAGCAGGGGCGTTCCAATCCCAACCTGGCCACGCTGGCCCGGATCAGCGACGCCTTCGGCGTGCCGGTCACCCGCCTGGTCGACGTGAGCGGCGAGCCGACCGTGCAGGTCTCCGAGCCGGACAGCGGCCGCGTGCTGTGGCGCGGGTCGTCCGGCGGCACCGGCACCATCCTCGGCGCGACCGACCCGCCGTGGGCCACCGAACTCTGGCGCTGGGATCTGCGCCCGGGCGAGACCTTCGGCGGTGACGCGCACGCCCCGGCCACCCGCGAGATGGTGTGGGTCGAATCCGGGACCCTCACCCTCACCGTGGCCGGCGAACGCCACCAGATCACGGCCGGCCAGTGCGCCCGCTTCCCCGGCGGCCGGCCCCACCGCTACGCCAACGAAGGCACCGACCCGGTCCAGCTCACCATGGTCGTCCTCATCCCGCCCTCCGACCCGAGCTAGGCATCCGGGCCGGTCCCGGTGGCGCCCCCGTCGGAGCTGCCGTCACCGAGGGCGGCGGTGAGCCAGGGCCGGAGGACGGTTTCGATCTGCTCGCCGGAGATCTCGGTCGCCAGCGCGTCGAGCTTGAGGAAGTGCCGGGCCACCGTGAGCCCGAGGATGCTGCTCACGGTCAGCGCCGCCCGCAACTCGGCGTCGTCGCGGTCGCTGGCCCGGGCCAGGTTGGCGATCCGCTCGTTGAGGAAGTCGCGCATGGCCTGGGTCGCCTCGGGCGCGGTGAGCATGGACCGCACCAGCGCCCGGGTCTCGGGCGGCGGCTCGCTCAGCCGGACGTCGAGGACGTCGAACAGGTGCCCGGTGAGGTCGTCGCCGGTGCTTTCCCCGGGCAGCCGGACGGCGATCGCGAACAGGTCGCTCTTCGAGCCGTAGTGCTGGATGACCAGGGAGGGATCGACCCCGGCGCGCTGCGCGATGGCCCGCACGGTCGTCCCTTCGAGCCCGTGCTCGCCGAACTCGGCCTGCGCGGCCTTGAGGATCCGCTGGGCGCTGGCGGCACGCCGGGCCGCCCGGGTTCCGGGTTCACTGGTCGTCGGTTCGCTCACGAATTTGACTCTACAACTGTTGAGCGAGCATGCTGGGTTTCGCTCAACAAAACATGAGCCAAAGGGGTGCGAATGAGGGTCATCACCATCGAGGAGCACTGGACCACCGAGGGCCTCGACCAGGCCCTGCGGGCCCAGCCGCCGGGAGTGCGAGACGAGAGCTTGGCCCTGAACGACTTCGGGGAGGTGCCCGCCCGGCTGCCCGACATCGGCGCGGCCCGGATCGAGGCCATGGACGCGGCCGGGATCGACGTCCAGATCCTCTCGCTGGCCCCGCCCGGGACCGGCGGCCTGCCGGCCAGCCAGGCTACCGAGCTGAGCCGGGACGCCAACGACCGGATGAGCGCGGCGGCCGAGCGCTACCCGGCCCGGTTCCGGGCCATGACGACCCTGCCGACGTCCGACCCGGACGCGGCCCAGGCCGAGCTGCAGCGGACCGCCCGCGACCCCGCCCACGTCGGGATCATGTGCTACGGCCGCAGCGGCGCCCGCCCGCTGGACGACCCCGCCTACGAAGACCTGCTGGGCCTGGCCGCTCAGCTGCGGCGGCCGGTCTTCATCCACCCTCAGATCGCCCCGAACGCGGTCCGGGACAGTTCCTACCGGGGCTTCGGCCCGACCGTGGACCTGGCCCTGGCCACGTTCGGCTGGGGCTGGCACATCGAGGCGGGACTGGCCGCCCTGCGGCTCATCCTGCGCGGGACCTTCGACCGCCACCCGAGCCTGCAGATCATCCTGGGTCACTGGGGCGAGGCGCTGCTGTTCTTCCTCGACCGCGCCGACAGCCTCTCCCGCGTCGCCACCCACCTGGACCGGCGGGTGGCCGAATACTTCGCCACCAACGTCCACATCACCAGCAGCGGCATGCTGACCCCGCGTCTGCTCCGGCACGCGCTGGACCACGTGAGCGTCGATCGCATCCTGCTGTCCGGCGATTACCCCTTCCACCGGCTCGACCGGCCGGCCATCGCGGATTTCCTGTCGACGCTGCCCGACCGCGAGGACCAGGAAAAGATCGCGCACACCAACGCCGAGAAGCTTTTCGGCCTCACCATCCAACTCCAGGAGCAGCCATGAGCCCAGCCCCGAGCCACGCAACCGTGCTGCTGATCGGCGCCTCCCGCGGCCTGGGCCACGCCATGGCCGCCGAATACATCGAGCGCGGCGCGCGGGTGGTGGCCACCGTCCGCGGTACCGGCCGCACGCCCCTGCACGACCTGGCCGATACCGCCGGCGGCCGACTGGAGATCGAACACGCCGACATCAACGAGCCCGCTCAGGTCGAAGCCCTGCGCCACCGACTGGGCGACCGGCTCGCGGGCCGGACCTTCGACCTGCTGTTCGTCAACGCGGGCGTCACCCAGCACGACCCGGAGACAACCACCGCCGACGTCAGCACCGAGGAATTCACCCGCCTCATGGTCACCAACGCGCTCAGCCCGGTGCGGGTCATCGAGACGCTCGGCGCGCTGGTGGCCGCGGACGGCACGATCGCGATCATGTCTTCCGGGCAGGGCAGCGTGGCCAACAACGAGCGCGGCGGCTTCGAGATCTACCGGGCCAGCAAGTCCGCGCTCAATCAGCTCATGCGTTGCTACGCCGCCCGCCGCCGCGACGACCCCCGGACGCTGCTGCTCACCGCGCCCGGCTGGGTCAAGACCGAGCTCGGCGGCCCCGGCGCCCGCCTCACCATCGGCGAGAGCATCCCCAGCCTGGTCACCACCATCGACGCCCAGCGCGGCCATGGCGGCCTGCAGTACCTCGACTACCGCGGCGAGACCGTCGCCTGGTGAGCTGAGGGTGCGGCCGCCGCGTCAGCCGACGGTCAGCCGCGCAGCAGCCAGTCGCGGGCGGCCACCGCTGAGCCGCGCGCGCCCGCCATGTCCAGGTGCGGGACGAGCGTGAAGTCGGCGACCTGGGCCTGCTCGATCCGCAGCAGGGTGTGCTCCTGGACCCGGGACAGGAACCAGTCGCGGAAATGCGGGGCCGCTTCCACCACGCCGCCGCCGACGAAGTAGATGTCCGGGTCGGTGAAGTTGGCGGCGATGGTGAACAGGCGGCCCAGCGCCATGGCCTGCTGCTCGAAGATCTTCAGGGCCATCTCGTCGTAATCCTCGCCGAAGCCGCG